>JBNJFZ010000012.1:0-57933 GCA_051747295.1 Myxococcota bacterium | reverse complement strand
CAAGCCTCCAGCGCCTCACACTCTCCGGTCTCAACGCCACCGTCTCCGTTCTCCAGGCACCTCCTTCTCGATGCGCTCTTCAAATCCCTCCATACCTCCACTCTCTCTTCGATGACTCCACGGATCCGAGGCTCCTTGGAGTCATGGAGCGCGGAGGTACGGAAACTGGAAAATAAAGGGGTGGGGCGTAAAGATCCCCCGGTCTCGCTGCGCTCGGCCGGGGGCAACCGGCAGCCTGCGCGCCAATGATTTGCGCACGCCGACACGCCGCCGATTGCCCCGCGCCTGCGTTCGCACTATGTTCGGGCGCGTGTTGACCAATTACTGCGAGGACCAAGCGATGAAAGAACTCGACGTCACCGGCAATTTTCCCACCAGCGACCCTTCCTGGGATCTCGACTCGATTTTTCCGGGCGGGCCGGAGTCCGAGACCTTCGAGACGTTCGTGCAGGCGCTCGAGCGTGAGATCGCCGCGCTGCAGGCGCAGGCCGACGAGCTTCCGGCGCTGCGTGACCTCGACGAGTGGTCGGACAAGCTGCTGTCGCAGTGGGTGTCGTTTCTCGAATCGTGGGAGCTCGTCACCGAGAAGGCGACTCAATCGCGCGCATTCGCCCGAGCGAATGCGGCCACGCATACCGACAATCCGGTCGCCCTGCGGCTGCCGTCGCGGATGAGTAAATCATCGACGCAGCTCGATGCGCTCGAGGTCGCCGTCCAGGCGCGATTTCGCGGCGCAGCGGACGACGTATTCGCGGAGCTCACCGGGCACGAGGCGCTGCAGCGCTGCGAGTTGTACCTTCGCGAGTTGCGCGAAGAGGCCGACCGCTCGATGGATCCGCAACTCGAAGACCTCGCCGTCGAGCTCAATCGCGACGGTCTGCACGCATGGGGTCAGCTCTACAGCCAGGTCAGCTCGACCCTGAAGGTCGAGATGGACGGCGAGGAAATCTCGGTCGGTCAGGCCAAGAACCTGTTGTCCAAGCGCGATCGAGACGTCCGTCGACAGGCCTCCGAGGGCTTGCAGCAGGCATGGGGCAGCCGCGCGCCCACGTTTGCGGCCGCCATCAACTCGATTATCGGCAGCGAGCAGACGCTATACGACCGACGAGGCGGCGACGAGCTGACCTATCCGTTGTTCCGAAATCGGGTCCAGCGAGACACCGTCGAGGCCATGATGGCCGCCGCCGACGAGTTTCGCGAGGTGCTCGGCGAGTATCGGCAGGCCAAGGCGAAGTTGCTCGGCCTCGAGAAGCTCGAGTGGTACGACCGCCGCGCGCCCGTCGGCGAGGATACGGGCGATGAATTGTCGTACGAGGACGCCCAGGAATTCATCGTCGAGCAGGTCGACGGCTTCTCGGAGCGCATGGGGCAATTCTACCGCTACGCGCTGTCGAACCAGTGGGTCGAGGCCGAGGACCGAAGCGGCAAGGCTCAGGGCGGCTATTGCACGAGCTTCCCGCTCAACAATGCGACGCGCATCTTCATGACATACGGAGGGACGACCTCCAGCGCACAGACCCTCGCCCACGAGCTCGGCCACGCGTATCACGGTTGGTTGCTCTCGGAGAAAGGACTCTTCGAGCAACAGCTACCCATGGGCCTCGCGGAGACGGCGAGCACGCTGGCCGAGGCGCTGGTCGAGCGTGCGGCGATGGAGAAGGCCGGGCCGCAGGCGCAGCTTCGACTGCTCGACGAGCGACTCCAGCGCGCCGATGCATTCCTCGTGAATATCCCGGCGCGCTATCGCCTCGAGCGCCGCATGCACGCCGAGCGCCGAAGCGGTCAACTCGACGAGTCGGTCCTCGCCGACATCACCCGCGAGATTTTCGAAGAGCACTACGGAGATAGCGTCGCCAGCGTCGATGATTTATTCTGGGCGGCAAAATTGCACTTTTTCATTACGCGGCTTCCGTTCTACAATTTCCCGTACACGTTTGGATATTTGTTCTCGCGCGCTGTAGGGGACCGAGCCCTCCAAGAAGGACCCGGATATGCAGATGTCGTCGACGATCTGCTGCGAGACACCGGTCGCCTGACCGCCGAAGAGATCGGCGAGCAGTATCTGCAGGCCGACCTCGGCTCGGTGGACTTCTGGCGAGACGCGGCGTCTTCGACGCGCGACGACGTGGAAGCGTTCGTCGAGGCTGTCGAAGAACGGACTGATTAGGTCACGAACAAGCGGTCGGGTATCGCAGTGCGCGGACGCCCGGCTCACTTAAAATACGGAGCATGTGATGAAAAATTTTCTACCGAAACAGCCCGTCAACCAGGCGCCGCCACAGGGTCGCCCCCCGCAGGGGCAGCCCCAACAATCCGGCGGCGGCTTTCCCTGGGGCAAGGTACTCGCCGGTTGCGGGTGCCTGACGCTCGTCGCGGTTTTAGTGGGCGGCGGCTTGATGTGGTGGGGCTTCTCCAAGGTGAAGGAGGTGGGCGATGAGGCCGGTATCACCGAGCTTCTCGAGGAAGGCTCCAGTGGATCGTCGGGCTCTTCGGGAGCGACCTCTCCGGGTACGGACAAGGACGGCAAACAGAAGGGTGACGCGAAGAAACGCGCGCGAGAGGCCCGCGACGAGGCGCTCAGCCACGAGAAGTTGCGCACGTACATCCGCGAGCCGCTGACCAAAAAAGACATCAATGAGTACCGTGAGTTCGTCGAGGAATGGCGCGAGAACGACGCCTACAAGAATTGGACGACGCACTGGGAGGCGCTCAAAGAGCGTGGCAAGGCCGAAGACAAGGATAGCATGGCCGGTCAGCTCAAGACCGCCGGTCAGACCGCCAAGACGATGTCTGCGATGCAGTCCGTGTGGAAAGCCTACGACCAGCACGTGCGCGACCAAGGTGGCTACGAGGAGCACTTCGGCCGCATGACGCGTATCGGTGGATTGATGGCAGCCGCTGACGGCGTCGCAAAGACGAACAAGTTCAAGGACGCGAATTCGGACAAGGTCGCCAAGAAGATGCTCGATGAGCGTCCCGAGGTCGCGAAGCAGTACAAGAAGAACATCGCGGACGCGCGCGCCGCGGCCAAGAAGGCCCGCGAGTCCGGCGACAAAGACGCGAAGGATATGGCCGCGATGCAGGGGATGATGAGCCTTGTGTCGAACCCCGGTGCGTTGGCGATGGCCCGCATGCCCGAGGAGTCCTTCGAGACCTGGTCGGACCTGTCCAAGTCCGACCGCAAGGAGCTGCGCGAGTTGATGAAGACCTCGATCGCGCCGGGGCCGTATTTCGGGATGGCGTTCGGTGGCAATCCGGGCACATTGCTGGTCGCCGCGTATATGTCCGAGCTCAAGGAAATCAACAACCCCGGCGAGAAGTAGCCGACCAGACTGAGCCCGACCGCTCGACCCCGACGCTCGCCCAGCAAGGCCAGCGCCGGGGTTTTGTCGTTTGGAGGCGTTCGGGCTCGTCCCTCCGCCAGACGATTCGGTGTGACCGATCGGTCGATGACGCACCGCATTATCACGGTTGCGAAAAATCCTCGTGCGCCTTAGTGATATGGGCGCTCGAGGCGGTTTTACGCCGTGCTCAGGGACCCATTCACGGCTGACACATCAGCCGCCTAACCTGAAACGTCGCAGTGGAGACGTCATGGCCGAAGACAACGACAAGTATACGATCGCGATGGTTGGTGCCGGGCCGGCCAGTCTGTATTCGACCGACAAGTTGGCCGAAGCCGGCCACGAGGTCGTGATCCTCAATCGCGACATCAAGCACGGCGGGCTCGCCGAGTTCGGGATCTATCCGACCAAGTACCGGATGAAGCGCGGTCTACGAAAGATGTTCAATCGGATTCTGGAGCGAGACAACGTCCACTACTTCGGCAATGTCAGCGTCGGTGAGGGCGGTGACCTCGAGCTCGAGAAGCTCGAGGAGATCGGCTTCGACGCGATCGTCGTGGCGGTCGGAGCGCAGGGGACCAAGTGGCTCGGGCTACCGGGGGAGGATGCCGAGAGGGTCTACCACGCCAAAGACCTCGTCTATCACTACAACGGGCTGCCGCCGTACAGCGAGCAGGAGTTCGAGATCGGCGAGGACGTCTGCGTCATCGGCCTGGGGAACGTCTGCCTGGATATCGTCCACTGGTTGATCTGCGAGAAGAAGGTCGACACGGCGACGGCCGTGGCCCGACGCGGCCCGAACGAGCGCAAGACCACGCGAAAGGAGATGCGCATCGTCAGCCCCGCGCTGGACATCACGCAGCTCGAGCAGGAGTTCGACCGGATCGCCGGGGCGCTGGAGGCCGTGGGGCAGGATCCCGAGGAGAGCTTCGACGACCTCACGCAGTACAAAGACCGCGAGCTGGCGTGCGGAGAGTCGCCGACCAGGTTTCGGATGCGCTTCCTTCGGAGTCCTGTGGAGATCGTCACAGACGAGGCAAATGAGGTGGCCGGCCTCAAGTGCGAGAAGACGCGGCTGGTGGACGGCGACTCCGAGCGCGTGGGGCTGGAAAAGCTCGGCGAGTATGAGACCATCCCGTGTGACACGGTGGTCTTTGCGATCGGTGACGAGATCGAGCCGACGATCGGCTTGCCGCTCGAGCCAAAGTGGAAGAGCACATTCGCCACGGTGCCGGAGCCGTGGGACGAAAACCCGGACCGTCCTCGTTATATGTGTTACGATCCGGCCACCGACAAGCCGATCTGGAATACGTTCGTGGTCGGCTGGGCGCGGCAGGCATCGGACGGGCTGGTCGGAAAGGCGAAGGCCGACGGTGAGCAGGGTTGTGACGAGGTGCTCGCCTACCTCGACGGCGAATTTCGCGTCGAGCCGGGTGAATCGGAGCCCACTGACGTGCTCCTGACGCGTCTCGTCGAGCTGCTCAACGCCCGCGGCGTCGAGTACGTCGAGTACGACGGCGTCAAGCGGCTGCTCGAGATCGAGCAGGAGCGCGCCGAGGAAGAAGGCATCGAAGAGTTCAAGTTCCGGAGCAACGACACGATGCTGTCGCTGCTCGACAGAGATTCGAGTTGAGATGAAACCGATAAACGTATCGAGGCTTCTCGTCGGTCTGGCGAGCCTTACCCTCTGTAGTTTCGTGTTTGCGTCGACCGGCTGCGCCAGCGGCAGCAAGCAGGCCAGAGACCAGGACGCCGAAGTCGGGCAGCCCCCGGCCGAAGGTGACCCGGATAGCGAGCCTCGGACCCCGCCGCAGGGGCCGGACGTCGACATGAACGAGGGAGATGAGGCCGGTGTCGCCGGGCAAGGTGACGCCGCGGCGCCGGGCGACGCGCCAACGGTGACCCCCGAACAGATCGAGTCATTCATGGAGAAGGGCCCGCCGTACGCACTGACTATCACGCGCGTCGAACCTCACCGCATCAACGGGGCATTTGCCGGCTTCGAGATTATCGCCATGCACCCGAGCGCCGAGCGCTTTTTGGGCGACGCACTGATGGAGGGGGACGTCATTACCCACATCAACGGCGTGCAGATGAAGAAGCCCGATGACTATCTGGCCGCGTGGAAGCTCCTGGACGACGTGGATGCCGTACGCATCAAATTCATGCGTGAGGGAGATAAAGAGGAGGCCGTCTGGCGCGTCGTCGATCCTTCGAGCAGCCAAGACGCCTCGACGTCATCCTCGCAGTAGGAAAATCGCTTGGACTTCCAGCCAGATATAGGAGCAAAACCGAGCGCCGGTGCGGGCCTGTGGACGTTGCTGTCCGGCCTGGTCGGGTTTTTGTTCTGGGCGCAACTCCTGATGCTGCCCTTTGCCGAAGAGCTGCAGTTCAGCGATCAACGAGCGATGGCGACGTTCGCCTACGTGCTCCCGCTTTTTGCGCTGTTCCCGGCGGTCATCTTTCGGTGGCCGATGATGTCGCTGCTGATCTTCCCGGCGTCGTTTATCCCGGGGGTCTTGCTGCTGCCGGAGCTCAGTGTCATCGAGCTGCAGGCTCCATTTAGTATGCTGCGGCTGGGAGCGACATTCGTCGTGTATCTGGCGCTGGCCGGGTTTGCGAGCAACAGTGGCGATGGAGTGCACGCGCTGGATACCATCGAGCAGTCCGACCTGGAGGAATTCGAGGGCATCTATCCCGCTTATTTCGCCGTGCGGGTTGCCCTGCTCGTCGCGTTCTTCGGGGTGCTCTGCTACGCAGTCCTCGCCGACGCATCCGTCACCGAGGCGATCGGGGCGCACTATCTGGAGAATCCGATGGGAGCGCGGGTCTTTATCGCGCTCTTTAGCTTCTTTGTCTGGTGCGTGGCCGCCTATACGATGTGGTTTCTTCCGGCGATGAACTTCGAGTACGACGTGCGGCGGATGTCCCGGCGCATCGACGAGATGGTCGAATCGGAGCGTACGCCGATCTACCGGCGGCTCGCGGTCTGGGTGGCTATCTGCTTGACGGCTGGGCTCGCAGCGCTTCTCATTTGACATATCCTCATACTGGACGAGACGGCACATGCGTCATCTGGTGTACGAAATTCTGGGCCTCCTGCTGGTATTGGCCGGTGTGGCGTTCTTCTACGTATGCGTCGAATTCCTCGCGGAGAAGGACTATATCGCTGGTGTGATCGTCGTCGTCCTCGGGTTCGGTGTGCTTCGAGCAGGAGTGGAGTTGAGCAAGATGTCAGTCTTGCTTCGACGCGAGGAGAGTGAGTGATGGTGTCGAGCGTCCACAGCTCGCGGTGGGTTTTTCTGCTGGTCGCCGTCGCGCTTATGGGGTGCGAAGAGGGCGTCGAGCATCCGAAGGCGCTCGGAGACGTCCTGCGCGAGCGGGGTGCCGTCGTCGAGAAGGCGGTCGTGACCGTCGACGATCGGGCGGTCGATGTCTCGGAGTTTCGCGCCTTCTGGAATCAGCGCCCGAAGCTCCCGCGCGAAGCGGCTGTCGATGCATTCATCGAGCACGAAGTGATGTACGCACCCGCGCTCGAGGGCGGCTTCGCCGACCGTGAGGCGGTCGCTGTGGCGCGCAAGCGGGCGATGGTTCGTCACCTGCTGGAGCGCACGGTCGAACAAGACGTGACCGAGGAGACGCTCGACGAGCAGGAGATCGACAAGATCGCAGCGCAAGTCGAGGGCGGCGTCGGGCATCCTGTCGGCCTTCGCGCGTCTCATATCCTGGTATCCGTACCGGAAGACAAGAAGGCCGAGAAGGGGAAGAAGCAACCCGGTGGCGTCGACCGCGAGGCGGCATACCAGCAGGCGAGGGCGGTGTTAGATGAGATTCGAGACGCGCTGCCCGAGACGCCGACGCCCTTCGATCTGATGGAGGCCAGGCGCCAGTTCTCGGACCAGGTCGAGGAGCCACAATCCGTGGTGGTCAACGCGCATCTTCGGTTTCCGGTCGTCGAGGTGGAACGCTCGACGCTACCCGATGGATGGCTCAACGTCGTTCCGGATTTTCGCAAGCCGGCGGTCGAGATGGCGCGCCGTGGCGCCTACGGCGTGCTCTCCGAGCCTGTCCGGTCGCCATTTGGCTGGCACCTGATCGTCGTCCACGAAAAGCTCCCCGGTGCTGAACCCGATCCGGACGCTGTTCGCGAGGTCGCGGTCGCGCGTCTACTGCAGCAGAAGCGTTCCGAAGAGGTCAGAGAGCGCTTCGAGGAGTGGAGCAAATCCGCCGACACGCGCAGCTTCCCGAACGTCATCGAAGAAGCCGAAGAACTCGAATAAGCCACACGTCACGGCAGCTCGCGCGTGACGTCTTCGGCCGGCTCCCGGGGCGTCTCAGTGGGCCCCTGTGAGGGATGGCCGATCCAGACAAAGCCGACGATTTCCTCTTCGTCGGGGTCGATCCCCGCAATGGCGTACGTCTCCGGGTGGCGGGTCACGCCACCGGTCGCCCACTTCGAGCCGACGCCCTCACTCCACAGCGATAGGCTGATATTCTGAATGGCGCACGCGACCGAGGCGTAGTCCTCCTTGCGGCGAAATGCGTCGTCGGCCAGGACCTGGCTGACGATGAGCAGTCCCGGTGAGTTCCCGAGTTTTGCGCGGAGCTCGTCGACGTACGACTCGGTGAGCTCGCGGCCGCGCCTCGCTGCTTTTTGCGCCTTGAGCTCGATGCCCAACGCCACGATTTGCTCGCGGGTCTGCGGGCCCACGCGGGAGAACCGCCACGGGTTGGTCAGCTTGTGGTTCGGCGCCCGGATGGCGCATTCGAGGGCGCGATCGATGCATCCCTCGGGGATCGATTCCTCGGAGTATTTTTGTACCGTCTTGCGGGTGAGGATGGCTTCTCGGACGTCCATGTGAACTGCTCCTGCTGGAACGAATCGTAGTGTGGGCGCACGCGATTTTGGGGGAGTTGGCCAGGAAATCAATACCAGATCCGCATTGCTCGAGAGTTGCGGGCGGTCGATTTTGCCCATTGCGACACCGGAGTAGCCTCGTTATACATGGCCGCCGTATCAGTCACCGAAGCTCAATTCAGCGATTCAGCACCGTGGCGAGTCTCGAAGACCCGCGGTCTCAGGAGAGCCACAGATGAAGATTGGTGTCCCGAAGGAGATCAAGAACAACGAATATCGCGTAGGTCTGGTCCCCGGAGGCGTGCGTGAGTATGTACGTCGTGGGCACGAGGTCTACATCGAGAGGGGCGCCGGGCTGGGCAGCGCGATCCCCGACGCGACCTATGCCGATGCGGGTGCCACGCTCGTGGAGACCGCCGACGAGGTCTGGGAGACGGCGGAGATGATCATCAAGGTCAAGGAGCCGCTGGAGGCCGAATACGGACGCATGCAGCCCGGCCAGATTGTCTACACGTACTTTCACCTCGCCGCGGTCCCGAAGCTGGCGGAGGTATTGCTCGAGAAGAAAATCTCGGCGGTTGCCTACGAGACGATTCAGCTCCCCGACGGGCGGCTGCCGCTGCTCGAGCCGATGAGTGAGGTCGCCGGCCGCATGTCGATCCAGGTCGGCGCACAGTATCTGCAGCGGGAGAACGGCGGAAAGGGCGTGCTGCTCGGTGGCGTGCCCGGTGTCAGTCGCGGCAATGTCGTCATCATCGGCGGCGGTACGGTCGGCAAGAACGCGGCGACGATCGCGGTGGGGATGGGGGCGCACGTCAAGGTGCTGGACGTCAACCTGCACCAGCTCCGCTATCTGGAGGATGTCTTCGGGAATCGCATCCAGACCGTCCACTCCAACCCAGAGACCATCGCCAATCAGGTTCGGCGCGCGGATCTCGTCGTCGGCGCGGTGCTCGTGCCCGGCGCGAAGGCCCCACACCTGGTCGATCGCCAGCTCATCAGCGAGATGCAGCCCGGAAGCGTCGTCGTAGATGTCGCCGTGGACCAGGGCGGATGTATCGAGACCTGCCACGCGACGACGCACGAAGACCCGACGTATATCGTCGACGACGTCGTCCACTACTGCGTGGCGAATATGCCGGGCGCGGTCGCGCGTACCTCGACGTTCGCGCTCAACAATACGACGCTGGGATACGGCCTCGAAATCGCCGACCAGGGGCTCGAGGAGGCCGTCGCGTCCGATCCGGTGCTGGCGCTCGGCGTGAACACCTACGGCGGCAACATCACATACGAAGCCGTCGCGCAGTCGCTCGACCTGGACTATCGACCGCTGGAAGACGCGATCGACGCGTAGGCCACATTCGCCGGCTTGCGCGCGATGCAAACGTGCGATGCAAAAGAGGCGCGCTCGAGTCTTCGGGCGCGCCTCTGGTCGATCGTGCCCGTCGACGGCGGGACCTCACCCGAGAAAATTCGAACGCGATGAAATAAACCCGGGGCTGATTCGTCTTTCAACTGATGTACAGTGAGCCGCGGGTGCGGCGGCCAGGAAGGCGCACCGACACTGAAGCAGGGATTGCTCATGCCCGAGTCGTTTGTGATGCGTCACGAACGGTCGGGGTAAGTGCTCGACTCGAGATTGGACGTCATGTTTGGAAAAAAGCAGTCGGATAAAGATAGAGCCTTCCAGGAAGAGGCCGTGCCGCATCTGGATGCCCTCTATGGGACCGCTCTTCGGATGACCAAAGACGAATCGGACGCCGAGGACCTCGTCCAAGAGGCGATGCTCAAGGCGTACCGCTACTTCGATAAGTACGAGAACGGGACGAACTGTAAGGCATGGTTGTTCAAGATCATGACGAACACGTTCATCAACCGTTACCGAAAGTCAAAGAAGCGCAAGGAATACCTGGTCGACGATGACTATCGTCCGCTCCAGGAACGCGCCGAGGCCCCGGAGCAGAATCCCTTCGTCGACCAGATTGACGACGAAGAGCAGATGTACCACAAGATGTTCGGCGATGAGGTGAAAGCGGCCCTAAAGCAGATTCCGGTCGATTTCCGCATGGTCGTTCTTTTGGCGGATCTCCAGGATTTCGCCTATAAGGAGATCGCCGAGATCATGGATTGTCCAATCGGGACGGTGATGAGCCGCCTGTATCGGGGACGTCGCATGCTGCAGGCCGAGCTGGCCGATTACGCGGTGGGCGAGGGATACGTCGATGAAGGCATCATCGGGGACGAGTCGGACGACGACGGGAAGTCGGCGACGACGACCAACCTCGAGGAGTATCGCGAAAAAAAGCTGGCGACGGGCTGAATGAAAGCCCGCCGGCAAATCGAGAAGACGACGATGTCTGAGACAGGTCATCTATGAATTGTGAAGACGCACAGCTCTTCATCGACGCTTATGTCGACGGAGAATTTGAGGAGCGAGAACGAACCGAGTTCGAACTCCACCTGGAGGACTGCGAGAGCTGTCGCCGCCAGGTCGAGGGGCGAGTTCGGGTCAAGGAATGCCTCAAGAGTGCCTGCGGGCACGAAAAGGCACCCGCCGAGCTCCGGAGCCGCATCATGGGCGAGCTGCAGAAGACCGCCGGCGAAGAGTCCGGTGGCGACAGCCGCGGTACCATGTGGCGCTACGCGGCCGCCGCGATTCCCCTGGCAGCAGCCGTCGCGCTCGTGATGGTCGTGTTCACGCCCGACTTCCTGACGGTCAAGCAGAGCACCGCCGAGCAGGTCAACCACCCGCCGGCCGTGGAGAATACGGTCGAATGGCACCGTGGTGATTTCCCCGTCGAGGTCCCCGGACCCGTATCGGGTGATGTCAGCCGTTGGTTCCGCGGTAAGGTGGACTTCCCGGTGCGATTGCCCGCGTTCCAGACGGAGAGCGTCAGGCTCGTCGGCGGACGCCTCGCAAATGTCGACCAGCAGCGCGCGGCCTACGCCCTCTACGACGTCGGTGGCTCGCGGCTCAGCGTCATGATGTCTCACGACGAGCACACCAAGTTTCCGACCCAGAATATCCAGCAGATTCAGGGTCACGATGTCGCTTTCATCAATGTGCGAGGCTACGAGGTCGCTGTGCTTCGCAACAACGGCATCACTTATACGATGACGAGCGACGTCTCGCACGACGAGCTCGTCGACCTGGTTCACAACGCGCTCGAGAAAGAATAGAGCGTGCGAGTGTAACGCTGTGAGGACCGGACCCCGCCCGTTGGCGGGGTTTCTTTTTTGGGACAGCCTGAGACCGTGTTGATGATCGCGTTCGAAGCGGGTAAAGGTTCAGCCCGTACCAGCCAATGAAAGTGGAGACCGACTTCATGAGCGCCAGAGCTGTCGAGAAAACCCGGGTCGGAGTGCTCGTGGACCCGCCGTTCGCGCGCGAGATGCAGGACGCGTCGTGGCGCCCCGAGGATGCGTTGATCGAGGTCGCGGATAACCTCGAGGGCGCGTTAGCTCGCCTCCTCGAAGCCCGGCCCGATGTGGTCGTGACCGCGGGTGACGACGCCTTTGTCGGGCGCATCGTGTCCCGATACGAATTCAGCGAGGGCCTCAAGAAGCGCCCGTTGCGGCTCTATCCATCGCATGTCGATGGGGCTTCACAACTCGCGAGGGCCATGGGTGCGAAGAGCTTCACACCGCGGCTGATCCGTCGACTGGTCAAGAGAGTTCGTAATGGCGATGTCCACCGGGAGCAAGTCGGCACGCTCAAGGCGGTCGTCTCATCGGATCCGCACGCGCGGCTGGGGTTTAGCTTCGGCGCCGGGATATTTTACCGGATCTTCGAGGCCTACAAACGCGCTCAGACCGAGACGTCCGGACGCGTAGCGGGTACATTGCTCGGCCTCGCGAAGGACACATTGCTCGAGGGAGGGCGCAACCTCGAGCCCGTCCAGGCCAGGCTCTCGGTCGACGGCGAGCCAGTCGGCGAGACGATCGGGTATCTCGTGTGCAGCAGCCTCTCGCGTACCTGGCTGGGCTTGGGAATGGACGCAAACGGGGCCGCAGCGAGCTACCGTGTCGGTGATCGAGGGCGTGAGTTGATCAAGAAGGTCGCCTCGTCCCGGGCGCTACCTGGCTTCGTTCGTTCCGATACCGCAAACCCGTTCGAGCGCATCGACATCGACTGGTCGAGCGGGTTTGTCATGGACGGAGAACTTGTCGAGCCCGGCGGCGCGCACGCCTTGCGCGTCGAACCTGGCCCGGCTATCGAATGCGTGACATTGTGACCGTTGGGATTTTCGCGCCCTGCATCTATGCTGGGCGCGCTTGGTGCTGTGGCATCGAGTCGGAGATTCGATGAAAATACGAGGGAAGGACATGAAGAACCAGGTCGAGTTCAAGCCGCCCAGCGATTTCGTCGCCGATGATTCCGGCGGTGGAAACAATGTGTGGAAGTATCTGGGGATCGGCTGTGGCGTCGTGTTGCTGATCGTCGGCATCGCGTTCGCGTTTGGTGCCTGGAAGACTGCTTCGTGCTGTGGCGATGCGATGGACGCGGCCAAGCAAACCATGAAGGCCCAGCAAGCCTCAGCGCAATTCGCCGACAAGGTCTCTGCGGGCGACACCCAGGAGGCGTACGCCCTGACGAGCGAGGCGTATCAGAATAGCGTCAGCCTCGACGAATTTCAGAAGACGCTCTCGGCACACGCGGAGCTGTTGCGATCTTCGCCGCCGCGTCCCTCGGGCGTGCAGGCACAGCAATCCGATCAGAGCGACGGCCAAAACCTGAAGGCCAACGACTGGACGATGAAGTACGAATTCTCCGGGCCGCAGTCTTCAAAGAAGCTCGTGATGACCCTCAATGTCATGCGCGAAGGCGAGGGGGAAGACGCCCAGTTCTTCGTCGACGACATGCGGTTCGACGAGCGCCGTCGCGTGCTCAGTGCTGAGCCTCCCGCCGAGGCCGTCACGTCTTTTCATCGTCATGTACGCCGTGGGAACTACGGCAGCGCCTACGACCTGATGGGGCCCGAGTACTCCACGGAGACAGATCGCGCTACCTTCGAAGAATTCGTGGGCGGGGAGTATGAATCCGCCTACCACGGCGACGAGCCCGAAATTCGAGCCGTCGACTACGGTAACGGTCGAGCTGTCGTCATCGCCGAGACCGTGGGCGAGCAGGGGGCAACGTGGCGTATCGAATACGAGCTGAAGCGAGGCATCGGACCGAGTGGATGGGTCGTGTCAGCGATTGCACCGCAGCGGGTTGGCGATGCAGCACCCGCAGAGCCGGATGGTTCGACGGAAGGCGGCGGCGAGAAGGCCGAGGGTGAGCAGGCGGCCGATGAGGGTGCCGAGACACCGGAAGACAAGGCCGACGAGTCGGGTGAAGACAAGGAATAAGGCGCACCGGTCGGGTTTTAGACCTCACCTGAACGCTGCTCGTGGCGGTGGCTCGGCTGTGGCCGCCGCCTGGAAGACGTCCGGTATTCACCGGGCGTTTTCTTCGTTCTTGACGCGTTTTTCGGCCGTGTTATACCGCGGAGGTGTCAGATGTAGGCGACACGAAAGCGGTGAAAAAGTCATTCAGGTATCAGCGTTCGAACGTCGAAAAGGGCGCTTCCGGGTGACAAAATATGACAAATTTTGCACTGCGGTTTCGATATTGTTGCAATTTTACAGGTGCTAAGTCACTTTAATATCTGTGGAAGACACGGGTTCTACAACGAAGGACGGCCGAGATGGTGATCGAGGAAGAAAAGACCGGTGGCGCGAAGACGATCGCTGACCTCCAGAGCGAGGCGAGCGTCAAGAATACCGAAGCGGAGGACGCAGGTACGGCGTTCTACCAGGCGCACCTGGCGCAGGTGGCGCGCACGACGAACCATGTCGACATCGCCGACCACGTTCGGCTGATCCTGAGCGAGCCCAAGAACGAGATCATCGTGAACTTTCCCGTCGAGATGCAGGACGGGTCTTATCGTCTGTTCACCGGGTATCGTATCCAACACAACAATATCCTCGGCCCGTACAAAGGTGGTATCCGCTACCACCACGACGTGACGCTCGCCGAGGTCAAGGCGCTCGCGTCGACGATGACGTATAAATGCGCGCTCCTCGAGGTGCCCTTTGGTGGAGCGAAGGGCGGTATTCGATTGCGATCACGCGATCATTCGGAGACCGAGTTGCAGCGCATCACGCGCCGATTTACGCACGATCTGGGGAATAACGTCGGCCCCGAATACGACATCCCGGCGCCGGACGTGGGGACCAACAGCCAGATCATGGTCTGGATGATGGATACCTACATGAACATGCACAACCAGATCGATAAGAACGCACAGAAGCGTATCGTGACGGGCAAATCACTGGCATCGGGTGGAAGCCGCGGACGCGAGAAGGCGACGGGGCAGGGTGTCGTCTACTGCATCCAGGAGTGGGCGGACGAACGAGGATTCCGACTCGACGGGGCCAGCTACATCCTTCAAGGATTCGGTAACGTCGGAAGTCACACCGCGCAGATCATGTCGCGTCTGGGCTCGGTGCTCACAGCGGTGCAGGACCACACCGGATCGATTTACAACCCCGAAGGCATCTACCCCCGCAAGCTCATCGACTACGTCAATGAGACTGGAGGCGTGGCGGGATACCCGGGCGCGGAGACGATCAATGGCGAGGACTTCTGGGGTGTCGAGTGCGACATCGCGATTCCGGCGGCTCTGGAGCTGCAGATCGACGCCGAGGTTGCTCAGGATCTCAAGTGCCAACTCCTGGTCGAGGCCGCGAACGGTCCGACGACGCTCGACGGCGAGGACGTCTTGCGAGAGCGCAGTATCGAGGTGATTCCAGACGTCATGGCGAACGCCGGTGGTGTCGTCGTGTCCTATTTCGAGTGGATCCAGAACAAGCGCTCGGAGTCCTGGCAACTCGAAGAAGTCGACAGCCGCTTGCTGTTCATGATGAAGCGCGCTTATCACGAGATGCGAGCATTCGCCCGTGAGCGCGGCGTCGACAACCGAACCGCAGCATTCGCGGTGGCGCTCAACCGGCTCAACGCGGTCTACACCGAGCGTGGCGTGTTCCCATAAGCGGTTTTTCAAGAAAGTCTCAGGACCCAATTTTCGATGGCAGCTTCCCGAGACGATACATCAGCGGACGCGCACATGAACCTGGGCGTCGACACCGGTGGCACGTTCACGGACGTGGTCGGGGTCGACGCCCAGGGTCGTCTGACGGTCCACAAACTCCTGTCTACACCCGACGACCCCTCGCGCGCGATCGCCGAGGGTGTTGCCGAGATCGCAGGCGAGCGCGAGGCGAGCGTCATCCATGGCACGACGGTGGCGACAAATGCGCTCCTGGAGCGCGATGGGGCGACCTGTGCGTTTGTGACGACCCACGGCTTCGAGGATCTGCTCTTTCTGCGGCGACAGAATCGACCGGACCTCTACGCGTTCGATATCCAACTGCCCGAACCGCTCGTGCAGTCCGAGCACTGTTTCGGCGTCGATGAGCGCCTGCGCTACGATGGTAAAGTACTCTGCGAGCTCGAAGACGACACGGTCAGCGAGCTCGTGGACTGGCTCGGCGAGCGGGATGTCGATGCAGTGGCGATTTGTCTGCTGCACGCATACGCGAACGACGCCCACGAGCAGCGCCTCGTAGATGCGATTCGCGAGGCTTATCCCGATTTGCACGTATCGGCATCGAGCGACGTCCTCCCGGAATTTCGAGAGTTCGAGCGCGCATCTACCACCGCGATCAACGCTTACGTGGGGCCGATTATGTCGACGTATCTGCGTCGACTCGAGTCGCGTGTCGAGGCCTCCGATATCGAGGTGATGCTCTCGAGCGGCGGGCGCAGCCGCCTGCAGTACGCCTCGAAGTATCCCGTCCATACGGCGCTTTCGGGCCCCGCGGGCGGTGTTGTCGGAGCCCTCGCCTGCGCTCGGGAGGTGGGGGTCGACCAGATCATCACGCTGGATATGGGTGGGACGTCGACCGACGTCAGCCTGTGTGCCGGAGAACTCACGATCTCACAGGAGGCCGAGATCAGCGGGATGCCGCTTCGCATCCCGGTCATCGACATCCATACCGTCGGTGCGGGAGGAGGGTCGCTCGCCCAGGTAAACGAGGTCGGGGGCCTGCGGGTGGGCCCCGAGAGTGCCGGCGCGGACCCGGGGCCCGCCTGCTACGGGCGTGGAGGCGAGCGCGCAACCGTGACCGACGCGCACCTGGTGCTCGGCCGACTGCGGGCCGACCGCTTTCTCGGAGGAGCGCAGCAGCTCGACCTCGAGGCAGCGCAGAGCGCGGTGGCAGGAATCGCGGCGGACACCCAGATGTCTGTCGACGAGGCGGCTGCGGGGATTCTGGACATCGCGGACGCACGGATGGTGCGCGCGCTGAAGGTTATTTCGCTGGAGCGAGGCCACGATCCGCGCGACTTTGCCCTGGTGTCATTCGGTGGAGCCGGCGGCTTGCACGCGTGCAGGCTCGCCGACGAGCTCGACATCGAGCGTGTCATTATCCCTCGTAGCCCGGGCGTCCTTTCGGCGTACGGCATGCTCTCGACAGATCCTCAGCGGCGCTACAGCGCATCGGTGCTAGAGCCCCTCGACCGTGTGATGGACGAGCCGGCGGTCGTTCTGAATCAGCTCGAGAAACTACAGCAGCGTGCCCGAGGCGCGCTTGCGGAGCGAGGTGAGGTCGAGTTCGCCGTCTCCGCTGACCTGCGGTATCTCGGGCAGAGCTTCGAGATCAATATTCCGGTCGATTGGGATCCGACAGAGGCCTCGCTCGACGACCCATCGAAGGGTTTTGCGGAGCGCCACGAGACGCTCTACGGATATCGCGACGCCGAGCGCTCGATCGAGCTGGTGGCTATTCGACTTCGCGCGTCGGTGCCTCGAGATATGCCCGATATCGAGGTGCCGGAATCGCGCGGTGATGCCTCGGGCGCGACGTGTGAGCGTGTGCGCTTCAAGGAGGGCTGGCAGGATGCCGACATCATCGAGCGGGCATCCCTGGCCGAGGGGGACGCCGTCGCCGGGCCGTGCATCATCACCGAGTATTCGGGGACCACGGTGGTCCCGCGCTGCTGGAGCGGGCGCGTCGAGTGTGGACATATCGTCCTGGAGGTATCCCGATGAATGCCGTCGAGCGTGAAATCTATCGACACCTCTTCGCGTCGGTGGCCGAGGAAATGGGCGTGGCGCTGATGCGATCCTCTTTCTCGCCGAATATCAAAGAGCGCCGCGACTTTTCTTGCGCGGTCTTCGATGCGCGGGCGGAGATGGTCGCTCAGGCGGCACATATTCCGGTGCATCTGGGCTCTGCACCGCTGTCGGTTCGTGCAGCGATCGACGCCTTCGACGAGCTCGGGCGCGACGATCACGTGGTACTCAACGACCCGTACGCCGGCGGTACGCACCTCCCCGATATCACGGTTGTCTCGCCCGTATGGCTTGGAGGTGACATTCGCCTATATGTGGCAAATCGGGCCCACCACGCAGATGTGGGCGGCGCGACACCCGGCAGCCTGCCGCTGTCGCGCTCGATCGACGACGAGGGCATCCGAATCGGGCCGACTCTGTGGTCTCGGCAACTCGAGGACGAGATTGCGGAGGCCAGTCGTACCGGAGACGAGCGTCGTGGCGACCTACGTGCGCAGCTAGCGGCCAATAGACGCGGCATCGAGCGGCTACAGGTACAGTGGGAGCGCCGGGGCGCAGCCCTGATGGAGGCGGCGGAGGAACTTCAAGATTACAGCGAGGCGCTGATGCGAAGCCGTATCTCCGAGATGCCGACGGGGACCTGGGAGTTCAGCGACGTCCTCGACGGGGACGGCTTTGGCAGCGGTCCGCTCGAGATTCACTGTCGCCTGTCCATCGATGAAGGCTCGATTCAAGCCGACTTCACGCAGACAGTGGACCAGACCGATGGACCGGTGAATGTGCCGCGCGCGGTGACCGTGAGCGCCGTGCTCTACGTGCTGCGATGCCTCGCCCCGAAGAGCCTGCCATCGAACGGCGGTTATATGCGCTGTGCGAATATCGTGACTCGGGAGGGCAGCCTGGTCGATGCGCGGCCACCGGCGCCGGTCGCGATCGGCAACGTCGAGACCAGCCAGCGCATTACTGACGTCGTGCTCGGGGCCTTCGCACAGGCTATGCCCGACGCGGTGCCCGCTGCGTCGTGCGGGAGCATGAACAACGTCACGATCGGGGGGGCCGATGCTCGCGACGGCGGCGGGAAGAGTTTCGCCTATTACGAGACGCTGGCCGGTGGCGCGGGCGCCGGGTTTGGGTTCGACGGAGCCTCGGCGGTGCATACGCACATGACGAATACGCTCAACACGCCCGTCGAGGCACTGGAGCATGCATATCCGTTTCGAGTCACGCGCTACGCGATTCGAGGTGGGTCAGGGGGCGACGGCATGCACCGCGGCGGTGACGGCGTGGTCCGAGAGTACGAGTTCGATGCTCCCGCGACGGTCACACTCATGACCGAACGTCGTCGGCACCATCCGTGGGGCCTTCGTGGCGGCGAGGGCGGCGCTCTGGGCCGCAATTACCTGATTCGAGAGGGTGAGCAGCGGGACTTGCCGGCGAAAGGATCGGTCGAGATCCAGCCGGGAGACCGCATCGTGATCGAGACGCCGGGCGGCGGCGGATACGGGGCGGATGAGTCCGATGCATGACGCCGCGCGTTCGGGTGGCGCGGCGTGAGCACGTTTACATATCCGGGCTGAAGCGGATGGGCTTACGAACGCGCGCCGAGCCACCATCTGGTCGGGGATAGCGCCAGCTCTGTGCCTGGCGCTCCATGCACTCGAACATGATTTCGTCGGCCGCCATAGAGCGGGCGACGGCCTTGGTGCTGCTGGCTCGGCCCGACGGCTCGATGGTGACGTCGAGGACGACCTGGCCCGAGAGGTTCGGATCCCGCTTCAAGGCGCGCTCGTAGCATTTCTTGAGCTCCGCCTCGTGCTTTGCGAAGACCGCGAGTACTTCTTTGGTGTCGATCTTGCCGCCCGGGCGAGCTTTCGTCTTGCGGGTGCGAGGGACGTCCTGTCGCTCGGCGCTCGCGCCCTCCAACTCGGCTGCGAGCATCCGCGCCTGATCGTCGACCTTCACGGCGTGCTCGACCGCAGCTTCCTCCGCGGCTTTCTCTGCCTCCTCCAGGTCTTCGGCAGCCGTGTCTTCTTCGACGTCTATCTCTGCTTCTTCTTCGATCGTATCGGGTTCTTGGGCGGGCTCCTCGGCCTCGCATCCGCCGCATGAGCCGCAACCTGAAGCGGCGAGCATCGCGGTGAAGGCAACCAGGAGGGCAGTTCGTGCTCGAGACATCATGCGCAACTGAGAGATCATGCGTGTGAATCCATCCGCGGGTGAGCGACCCCAAGTTTCGAAGAAAGAGAGGCCAATCAGAAGTCGAAGGGCCGATGTGGCGTACGAGCCTTTACACGGCGTCCGCAAGATACAATGGTTCGAGCAAATCCTTCAAGCCCTGAACGGGGCTTCAGCGCCCGGCGCACAGTCCGCCGCGCATATCCATAGCACAATATTGCAGGAGCACGTCGATGCCGGAGCATGTGGAAGAAATTGAAATTGTTCGCGCTGCCCACGGGGGCGACGGTGTCGGTTATCTCGACGACGGTCGCATCATCTTCGTGCCCAGGGCGTTGCCCGGAGACGTCGCGAAAGTGCGGGTGACGCAGCTCAAGAGTTCGTTCGCGCGCGGCGAGATCGAAGAGCTCGTCGAGCCGGCGGATTATCGCACCGAGGCCGAGTGTCCGTACTTCGAGGACTGCGGGGGCTGCCAGTACTGGCATGCCGAGTACGACGGGGAGTTCGATCTCAAGGTCGATGCGGCCTTCGAGACGCTCAAGCGCATCAGTCACCTCACGCTGCCCGAGCCCGAGCGGAACCCGGCCCCGAGCGACCGTCGCTACCGCAGTCGCGTCACGTTCCACCGCAAGCGCGTCGGAGAGCACCCCTGGATGATCGGTTTCTACAAGCGTGGAACGGACGAGTTGGTCGAGATCCACGACTGCCTGATCACGTCGAAGCCGCTCAACGACGCGCGCCGCGCTCTGGAGCCGGCGCTGCGCGATATCGGTGACGCCGACCTCATCCTGGAGACGGCCGGCGATGGCAAGGTCGTGGCGACCATCGTGCCGGAGGACTATTTTCACAAGGCGCCTCCGTCACTGCGCGATTTTACCAACAATATCGCCAACAACGAGCTCATATCCGGTCTAAGGCTCATCGGAGACAAGGAAGACCTCGTCTTTGGCGATACGACGATCGAGGCCGGTGAGATTCTGGCCAAGCCGCCGGTGGAATCGGCGCGACTGCCGAGCTCGGGATTTCGCCAGGCCTTCCCGGAAGTCAATGATATGCTCGTCGACGCCGTCTCCGAGATCGTGGAGCGGGAGGGTTCCTCGTCTGTACTCGAGTTCTACTGCGGTAACGGCAACTTCTCGTTTGCGATGCCCGGCAACGTCCGGCGGCTCGTGGGGCTGGAGGCGAATCCGACCGCCGTCCAGAGCGCGACCGGCCTGGCCAAGATGGATACCGAGCGCCATTACGTGTTCGAGCGCATGGACCTGAGCGAGGGTTTTCTGGAAGATCTGGACCAGTCGCCAGCTCAGTTCGATCTCGTGCTGCTGGATCCTCCGCGCGAGGGCGCCTCGGCGGTCTGCGCGGAGCTCGCCCGGTACGACCACTTCGACGCCATCGTGTACGTGTCGTGTGACCCGGCGTGCCTGGCCCGAGATCTGAAGACGCTGGAGCAGGGCGGTTGGGTGGCGGAGACGGTCTCGATGTACGACATGTTCCCGCGCACCGCACACATCGAGACGCTGGTGGTGCTGCGGCAGAGCTAGAGAAATCCGCGGAGCTTACTTCTCGGGCGTGTCGTCTTTTTCGTCGGAGTCATTCTTCGATTCGGCGGGGGAGGCGACGCGCTCGTCGGCTTTCTTGCGGACATCGTCGACGCTCTCGTGGAGCGCCTTCGATTCGGCGTCGATGTCGATTTGATCGGGGGTGGTCGCGGGCGGGTCGTCGCATGCGGTCATGGCGAGCGCGACGATAAGCACGGCTGCGAGCGTAGAGATATGCGTGAGGGCGCGTTTGGTGCGCATTTAGCGAGTATCAGGCAGCTCGAGGTAGGGAATGCTGTCCTCGGAGACGACGCGGATGACGTGGATGACGCGGTCGAGGAGTCGGCCGAGCACCGGGAATTTCTCGATATCATCGCTCCAGAACTGCACCATGCTGTACAGTCCTTTTCCCTGGTCGGCGAATCTCATGTGGACGTTGGTCTCGCCTTCCTGGCGCTTGCGGCGAGTCGGAGAGGCGTCCCAGAAGGGGTGTTCGACCAGGATGCCATAGAACTTCTCCATGTCATCGGCGCTCAATTCCACGTGGAAGAGCTCGCTTTCCCCGGTCTGCTTCCAGCTCAGAAGGGTGTAGCCCGAGCCCGAAATCTGAAGGGTGGTCATCCCGAGCTCGTCGTCGTGACCGCCGATCTGACAGAAGAAATGCAGGCCACGCGTCTCATCCCTGGTCGCGACGTTCTCGAGACGTCTTTCCAGGATCTCTTTCGGGTCTGACACGAACAAACCTCCAATCGGGTTACTTCGGGGAGTCTGGTTTGAGTTTATAGTTTTTTGAGAGCGCAAGCGTCAAGGCAGCCGTCGCACAAACGCCACGCTGACCGGCCTGGTGCCCGTTTTCCCCGTGCCGACGGGAGCGCTGTCTGTCCGGCAAACGCGCGGTCTGCCGGGCGACTGGCCTGTCGACTCGAAAGGCATGATTTTCGCTCCGAATGATGATAAACAGTCGGAGTCTAATGGCTCCAGAACAGGGTGGCCCGGAGCATTGTGCCCGAGGGCGCGTCGCCGGGACACCGCACCGAGACCGAAGTTATGACGGACGAGAAAGACCAAGAAGGCACGACCGACGCCGAAGAGGCGTCTACGGATGAAGCGGCGGGCGCCGAAGAGGCGTCGAGCGACAGCGCGTCCTCGGATCAGAGCGGGCCTTCCCGGCTCGGAGATCTCGCATTCTTCGAAGACGACACCCAGGAATGGTGGAAGGATCGCGGGCTGCTTCTGCTGCTCGTGGTCGCGCTCTTCCTCCCCTTTCTCGGCAGCTTCGGCCTCTGGGATCCATGGGAGACTCACTACGGGGAAGTCGCCCGTCAAATCTTAGAGCGCAACGACTGGATCAGCACCTGGTGGGGCAGCCACTGGCAGGATGCACAGGGCAACAGCGAGGGCTCGAATTTTTACTCCAAGCCCATCCTGTTGATGTGGATGATGGCCATGGGGATGTCGGTCTTCGGCTTCAACGCCTTTGCAATACGTATCGGCGTCGCTCTGGTCGCCGTACTCGCCACGCTACTCGTCTATTCGATGGGCGCGAGCGTCTTCAAACGGCGCGTGGGCTTCTTGATGGCCGCCGTGACCGCGACGTCGCCGTTCTTTTTCTTTCTGTCGCGCCAGTCTCAGACAGATATGCCGTTTGTCGGCCTGATGACCGTCGGGTTGTGTTTCTTCATGATGGCGATGTTTGGGAGGGACCGAGAGCGGCCGGCCGACAAGTTCAGCTACGGCCTCGCTCTGGGCTGGATCTCACTGATCGTGATCCCTCAATTGAGCCTGATCCTGGTGGGGCTTTCGCGCTGGCGAGGCGCCGGAAATCGCTTCATGCAGATGTTTACCACTCCGGTATGGCAGGGCGTGGTCTTCGGGGCCGTCATCCTGGGGCTGGGGGCTGTCTTGCTCGGGGTCGCGCTGTGGGTTGGGCGTCCGGCGACGCAGAAGGCCGAGAAGCGTCGGTTTCAGCTGGCATTGGGGAGCCTGGCCGTGGTCTGGCTGCCGCTGTTGGTCATGCTCGTCATCATCCTCGTGAACAGCGGCTCGCTCCCACGCGATCTAAACGGATGGTTCGTCTGGGGGCCCACCCAGGCTGCCCTGTACGCGACCTGTCTGGGCTTCGTCATCTACTGGTGCTTCGCTCGACCCGTCGTCGAGCGGCGGCGAGTCTACCTGCTCGCCTTCTACTCATTTATCGGCCTGGCGTCGCTGGCGAAGGGCTTGCTCGGCTTCATGCTCCCCGGCGCGGTGCTGTTCTTCTACATCCTGCTCACACGTGAGTGGCGGATGCTCAAGAAGGTCGATCTGCACATCGGTGCGGCCACCTTCATCGCCGTCGCTTTTCCCTGGTATGCCGCGATGCTCGTGCGGCACACGCACGGCTTCTGGAATCGCTTCTTCGTCCACGACCACTTCAAGCGCCTGGCCAGCGGTGTCCACCAGATCGACACCGGCAGCTTCGAGCACTTCATTCACTGGCTCGGCTATGGCCTCTTTCCGTGGACGGCTTTCTTGCCGGCGGCGCTCGCACACTTCTTCACCGGGCGCGGCCTCGACATGGAGGACGACCGCGGGCGGGCGACGTTGATGCTGCTGTTGTGGGCGACCATCGGGTTTACCCTGTTTACGTTGTCGAGTACGAAATTCCATCACTACATCTTCCCGGTCGTGCCTCCGCTGGCGATGTTGATCGCGCTGGCGATCGATGACGCACTGGACCGCGATATCCCCGAGCCATGGCCGGTCTGGTTTGTCGGAATCGGGATCTTCGCGGTGGTCGCCTGGGATATGATCGCCGATCCGCAGGCACTCAAGAACCTGTTCACCTACAAATACGAGCGGAAGTGGGACTACTCCTGGAACGAGTCCTTTCGCTGGACCATGTTCTACATCTTCATCCCGGGCATGATCGGCACGATCTTGCTGCTCGGGCGCAATCGTCTGATGCGTCGCGTCAGCCTGGGGGCGGTCTTCGCCACGGCGCTCGGTTTTGCGATCTTCTCGCTCGACGTCTACATGCCCGAGATCAGCAGCACCTGGAGCCAGAAGGGTGTCTGGGATGCGTACTACGAGCAGTGTACGCCGATGGACCCGCCGCCGGGGAGCCACAAGTTCAAGCGCTACTGCGAAGAGCCGGCCATCGCCTACAAGCTCAACTGGCGCGGGGAGACGTACTTCACCCAGAATGAGGTGATCCCCGTGCGTGACGACGATGACTTCGACCACTTCCTCGAAGAAGTCGGCGATGGCCCGTTCTACGGGATCATGGAGATGAGTAGCTTCAACGGTAACTTCCAGCGCGAGCTGCCCAAACGATTCAAGGGCAAGGGCTGTGTGGTGGACGATGACAATATGAAGTTTATCTTGGCGAAAGTGCCCTGCGACCCCGACGATCCCCATCGCGTCGACCGCGACAAAAAGTAGGCGGCGAACAGGGCCTCGAAACACGACTCGTGGTGCCGAAAGACCGCCGCGAGGGGCTTCCATTATTCGGTCAGAGCTGCTAGGTTTACGCGACCCTGTTTTCTGCGCAAATTTGCGCGCGGGCTCGGCCCTGAGTATCCACGCTGGCCCCCCAAAGTTGACCGTTTTGTCGGACCGTCAGTACCAAAACTCTGGCTGTCCACCCGTTATCTCAAGTAAGCACTGCAATACCCAATCTTCATAGACGGAGTTCGCAATGCAAAAAGCGAAGTTGATTCTCGATGGCGAAGAATACGAGTTCCAGGTTGTCGAGGGCACCGAAGGTGAAATCGGTGTGGACATCAAGGGACTGCGCTCCACGACGGGCGCAATCACCCTCGACCCCGGTTACGGAAGTACCGGCTCGTGCAAGAGCGCGATCACCTTCATCAACGGTGAGGAGGGCGTCCTCCGCTATCGCGGTTATCCCATCGAGCAGCTCGCCGAGCAGGTGTCGTTTGAAGAAGTCGCGTACCTGCTGATCTTCGGCGCGTTGCCGACGCAGGACGAACTCGACGAGTTCAACGGCAAGCTGCGCGAGCATGCGCACCTCCCGGAGGACATCAAGACCGTCCTCGACGGACTTCCGTCCGATTCACATCCCATGACGTCGTTGCAGACGCTCGTCGCCATCATCGGCGAGTACTTCGACGAAGTCGACGACGACGAGGAGACGGACATCATCCGCCTCATCGCCAAGATCAAGGCGCTCGCCGCCTACGCGTATCGCAAGACAAGCGGCAAGCCCTACGTCGAGCCGAATCCGAACCTCAGCTACGCTGCGGACTTCGCTCAGATGATGTTCGGCGACCCCAACGGGGACTACGACGTCCCCGAGGTCGTCGAGAGCGCGCTCAATAAGCTGCTCATCCTGCATGCCGACCACGAGCAAAACTGCAGTGCGTCGACCTCGCGGATGATCGGTAGCGCTGGCTCCTCGCTGTTCGCCTCGATCTCGGGCGCCATCGGCGCGCTCTCGGGCCCGCTCCACGGCGGCGCAAACCAGGCCGTCATCGAGATGCTCGAAGACATCGAGGAGAGCGACCGCACGCTCGAAGAGCACGTTGCTCTGGTCAAAGACAAGTCTTCGGACGTGCGCCTGATGGGCTTCGGCCACCGGGTCTACAAGAACTTCGACCCGCGCGCGCGCATCCTGAAGACCTCGGCAGCCGATCTGCTCGAAGAACTCGGCAAGGACGACCCGCTCCTCGACCTCGCCAAGAGCCTCGAGAAAGTCGCGCTGGAAGACGACTACTTCGTCGACCGCCGTCTCTATCCCAACGTCGACTTCTACAGCGGCACCATCTACCGAGCACTCGGCATCCCGGTGAATATGTTCACGGTGATGTTCGTGCTCGGACGCCTCCCCGGCTGGATCGCCCAGCGCAAGGAGATGAAAGAAGACCCGACGCAGCGCATCCATCGACCGCGCCAGATTTATATCGGCGAGGAAGAGCGCGATGTGCCGTCCATCGACGAGCGCGGATAACTCCGGGCTCATATGACGCATAGCAAAGAGAAAGGCGGCCCGGATTTCCGGGCCGCCTTTCTCTCTTAGAGATGATTCTCACGACGAGTTGGCAACCTCGTGGGATGCCTCCAACTTTGCTGCGTTCACATAAAAAAAAGCACCCCGCCGAAGCGGGGTGCCTTCATCGGAGATATTCGCTTGCTTACAGCGGGATATTTCCGTGCTTCTTCGGCGGATTCTCGACGCGCTTATTCTCCAGAATCTCGAGTGAGCGGACGAGGCGAGGGCGGGTATCCCGCGGCTCGATGATCTCGTCGATGTAGCCGAGTTGCGCAGCGCGGAAGGGGTTCGCAAACTTCTCGCGATACTCCTCTACGAGCTCGTCCTTGCGTGATTCGGGGTCGTCGGCTTCGGCAATTTCCTTGCGGAAGATGATCTTGACCGCCCCCTCCGGACCCATTACGGCAATCTCACCGGTCGGGTACGCGAAGTTGACGTCTGCACCGATGTGCTTCGAGCTCATGACATCGTAAGCACCGCCATAGGCCTTGCGCGTGATGACGGTGACCTTGGGTACCGTCGCCTCCGCGAATGCGTACAGCAGCTTCGCGCCATGTCGAATGATCCCGCCGTATTCCTGGTCGACTCCGGGCAAGAAGCCGGGGACGTCGACAAATGTCACGATCGGGATGTTGAAGGAGTCGCAGTACCGCACAAAGCGTGCGCCCTTGACGCTGGCGTCGATATCGAGACATCCGGCCAAGTGGCTGGGTTGGTTGGCGACGATGCCGACCGAGCGCCCACCAAAGCGCCCAAAGCCCACGACCATGTTACGCGCGAATTGTCCCTGAACCTCGAAGAAATGGTTGTCATCGACGACCGTCTCGATGATCTCCTTCATATCGTAGGGCTTCGAAGGATTCTCGGGGACGATATCGTCGAGCTTCTCATCCCGGCGATTTACATCGTCGTCGGTCGGGACGAACGGCGGGTCCTCCGCGTTGTTCTGCGGCACAAACGACAGGAGCTCGCGAATCTGCGCGATGCACTCTTCTTCGTTGTGGCACTCGAAGTGGCTGACGCCGCTGGTCTCGCTGTGGACGTGCGCGCCGCCGAGCTCCTGCTTGGTCACTTCTTCCTGGGTGACCGTCTTCACCACGTCGGGGCCCGTGATGAACATGTAGGAGGTGTCCTTCACCATGAAGATGAAGTCGGTGATGGCGGGGCTGTAGACGGCTCCACCGGCGCAAGGGCCCATGATACCAGATATCTGCGGTATCACGCCGCTCGCCCGGGTGTTCCGGTAGAAGATGTCGGCGTAGCCGGCGAGGCTGACGACACCCTCCTGGATACGCGCGCCGCCGGAGTCGTTGAGGCCGATGATGGGCGCGCCGTTCTGCATCGCGAGGTCCATGACCTTGCAGATCTTCTCGGCGTAAGCGCCACTGAGGCTGCCACCGAAGACGGTGAAGTCCTGGGCGAAGAGGTAGACGGTCCGCCCGTCGACCTTTCCGTGTCCTGTGACGACGCCGTCACCCGGGATCTTCTTGTCTTCCATCCCGAAGTCGCCACAACGATGGGTCTTGAGGCGGTCGATTTCGACGAACGTACCGGGGTCGACCAGCAGGTCGATGCGCTCGCGGGCGGTGAGCTTGCCTGCGTCGTGCTGACGCTCGATACGACGGTCCCCGCCGCCCTTTTCAGCCTGCTCGTTGAGTTTTTCTAGTCGTTCTCGCGTACTACTCATCGTCGGTCTCGGGGTGTCGGTTGTCTCTGCTTAGCTCATAGATGTCGGCATACTTCCGTGCAGATTCGTTCCACGAGAAGTCCTCCTTCATCGCGGTCTCCATCAGCGGGCGCCACTTGCGGTAGTTGCTGTACCGCTTGCAGGCTCGCGTGATGGTCTCTCGGAGCGCGTCGGCCGTGTAATCTTCGAAGACGAAGCCGCTGCTCAACGAATCTTCGTCGCCCGGGTCGGAGACGGTGTCCGCCAGGCCGCCCGTCGCGTGGACGATCGGCAGGGTTCCGTAGCGCATGGCATAGAGCTGGGTCAGACCACAGGGCTCGTACTTGCTCGGGATCAGCAGCATGTCGGAGCCGGCCTGGAATTTGTGCGCCAGGTCTTCACTGTAGCCGATGTGGACGCCCACACGCTTGGGGAAGTCCTCCTCTAGCTCGCGAAGCTTCTCGGCATAGTCGTCATTACCCTCGCCGAGGAACAGCAACTGGAAGCCGTCGCGCTCGCTCTCGATATTGTCGAGCAACTCGCGCACCGCCGGAATCAAGATATCCAGGCCCTTCTGGTCGGCGAGTCGACCGACGAAGGACAGAAGGGGCATCGTGGGGCGGATGGGCAGCTTGAACTTGTGCTGGAGCTCGGCCTTGTTGCGGCGCTTCCCGTTGAGTCCCTCGATGTCGTACTGGACGTCGAGGTATGTATCATTTTCAGGCGACCAGATGGTGTAGTCGGCACCGTTGAGGACGCCGTGCAGGTCGTCCGCGCGCTCCCCGAGCAGCTCGTGCAAGCCGAATCCACCCTCTTCCGTGGTGATCTCTTTGGCGAAGGTCGGGCTCACCGTGGTGATGATGTCCGCGTGGCGGATGCCGCCCTTCAGAAAGCTGATATTGTCACCGTCGCGAAGCTCCGTTTCTTTGTAGAACTTCTTCGGAAGCCCCGTCTGATCCATCAGTTCACCGTCGAAGGTACCCTGATAGGCCAGGTTGTGGATCGTCAGCACGATGGATGTGTCCGCGAGCTCTTCCTCGTAGTAGTGGTCGCGGTAGACCGGGGCCAGGGCGGTGTGCCAGTCGTTGCAGTGGATGACGTCGACCGGAATGCTCATCTGGATGGCGAATTCGACAATCGCGCGGCTGAAGAAGCTAAACCGAGCCGCATTGTCCTCGAACTCGTCTCCATCGTAGCCGTAGATGCCATCGCGGCCGAAGAATTCCTCCTGTTCGATGAAGAAGATGCGCACGCCTTCGATGTTGCGCGTCTCCCAGACAGTCGCTTCGACCTTGGACTGCACTTTTCCCTTGCGCGGGACGCTCAGGGTGGTCAGGCGGCGACTCAGGTGCATGTCTGACGGGTCGAGGTGGCCATACAGCGGGGTGATGACCGAGACCCGGTGTCCCTCCCCGACGATCGCCTTAGGGAGGCTCGCGGCCACGTCACCGAGTCCACCGGTCTTCGAAAATGGTGCGACCTCGCTGGCGGCGAACAGAATGTCCATCTGCTCGCGCGGGTCCATTTTAGTCTTGCTGGGCGTCTTAATCAGTTGGGCTAATTCCATAGCGTCCGGTTCTCAATCGAGTTGGATGTCCCGAAGGTGCTTTGCGGCGACCTCGGGTGGGGTCGGATTGATGTAGAATCCGGTGCCCCATTCGAAGCCGGCGACTTTCGTCAGCTTCGGGATAAGTTCGAAATGCCAGTGATAATCTGACCAGTCCTTCCCGCCGGGAAATGGTGCTGAATGCAGCATCAAGTTGAAGGGAGGGTGGTCCAGTGCTCTATTCAGTTTCTTGATGGCGCTCTGTAGTAGCGCCGCCAGGTCCTCGAGTCGTTTGTCTGACTCTTCTTCGTACCAGGCCCGGTGTTCACGTGGGAGCATGCATAGCTCAAATGGAAACCTGGAGGCAAACGGCGCAAATGCTACGAAGTGCTCATTTTCGCAGACGATCCGCTCGTCGGTGCTCAGTTCGTGCTCGATCAGGTCGCAAAACACACAGTTGTCGTGTTCCTCGCGGTACCGCGCCGCGCCCTCGAGTTCTTCCGAAAGCCGCTTGGGGACCACCGGGAGGGCGATGAGTTGCGAGTGGGCGTGCGCGAGGCTCGCACCTGCCGGGGCGCCGCGATTCTTGAACACGACCGCACACTCGAGACGGTCATCGCGACGTAGGCTCTCGATGCGTTCTTTCCAGGCACGCAAGATCGTCGCGATCTGTGACGTGGGAAGCTCCGCAATGTCGGTGATGTGTTCGGCGCTCTCGATAATGACTTCGTGGGCGCCGACTCCCCGCAGGATCTCGTGCGGACCGAGCTTCTGTGGCTCGGGCTCTCCTTCGGTCTGCAGCGCGGGAAACTTATTCGGTACCACCCGCACGTTCCACTCATCCTTTTGGTCTTCTGGGTAGATAGCGATAGGCTCCGGCGTCGAATGCTCGTTCCCGGCGCAGAATGGACAGAACGCCTCGCCGAGCTCGGTTCGATCTCGGTCGTACTCACGCGGCCGCTTCGCACGTTCGGTCGCAATGATGACCCAGCGACCGCTTATCGGGTCTTTACGAAGCATCGGCATGGGGGCAAAACTCCAGGAGGTAATCGCACGGACTGTCGGACTGGATGGCTCAACTGGGGTCATACTTGCGGACCGAGTTACTAGTCGACACAGCGCCAAAGCGTCAACCGTCCCGCGCGGTGCGCGGGCGCGAGACAACGAGACAAAGCGAGGAAACCGCGATGGACGATCTCGAGACATCCAATAGCGCTGCCAGGCCGTACAACACGCTGGCAGATCGGGGAGAATCGGAGCTCGTCGTCGAGCGAAGTCGATTCCTCGGATTCGCACGGCCCGTCGACTCGGTCGACGCCGCGATGGAGTTCGTCGAGGCGCTCGAGAAGCAGCACTACGACGCCCGACACGTCTGCTACGGTCTCCGCGTCGGACGCGGTGCGCAGTCCATCGATCGATCCAATGACGACGGAGAGCCGGCGAGGACAGGTGGGTTTCCGCTGTGGCAGTTGCTAGACGGTGAGGAAGTCACCGACGCCATCATCGTGGTGGTACGCTACTACGGAGGGACGAAGCTGGGCACCGGCGGGCTCGCCCGTGCTTATCGCGATACGGGACGCGCAGCGCTCGAGGACTCGGAGATCGTGACGAGGCACCCCGAAACGGTCTTCGACTTGACGGTTCCCTACAGCTTCGTCGACCAGATCGAGCACCTCATCGACGAGCTCGATGCCGCGCGCGTCATCGACACCGAGTACGCCGCCGAGGTCTCGTTTCAGCTCGCGGTACGTACGCTGTCGCTCGAGGAAGTTCGGCGGCGCCTGGCGACCATGCTCCAACGGCCAATCGACGACATCGGACCTGAACAGGACTGAGGGTTAGACTCCGTTGTCCTTCATTCTGTGCCCTGAAGGTTTAGTTCCAGGTCGCGGAGGCTGTCGAGCGCCTTTTCCATCTCTGAAACTTGAGCGCGCTTGAGCTCGACCTTGTGTTTGATCTGCTCACGTTCGTTTTCAAGCCGCTCCAATTTGGCTTCGATTCTCTCGACGACGCCTTTTAGTTCTTTGTTCTCTCGATCACTCACCTGGATATCCTCGCTCGATTTAATCTTTTAGCACCCACCGGCCGCGGCCGACTTTTTCGACGATGTCGTCGTCCTGAAGGGTCGTCATGACAGCGTAGGTATAACTCTTCATTCCATCTGTGAGTTCACCTTCGATTTCACGTAGCATATTCAGGACATCGACCGTGCGAAACGCCTCGCCGGACGCCCCGATCTTCCTGCAGATCTTCTCGAGTTGCTCCCTGCGGGCCCCACGCGAGGGGCGTCCGCTCTCCGGGTTGACTTCCACCTGCAAAATCGTGTCTTCGCCAGCGTCGTCGCGATGGTCCGCTGGTAGCTTGCCGTCGAGGGTGCTGCGTACAGCAGTCAGCGAGCGCCGACATTCCTCCGTCTTGAGATTGTAGGTGCGATATTTTTCCTCGAGTTCTTCGAGTTCTGTTCGCGCCCTCTCGAGTTCTCGCTCGAGCTCTTCTATATCGGATTGAAACGATATCGCTTCGGACATCTGGGGTTGGCTCCGGCTTGTTGGATGACAACTTATGGTCGATGTCATTGCAGCGATGGTGGCCGATTAGCTACCGATCGCAAATAAAGACACACCCATGCTTACCTTTAATTGTTAGCACAGTATTTGTCTTTAAAACAACACACAGATCCGGATGCCATTCGCCATTTTCGGCTGGAAAGCAAACGGCAGAGCCTACGCGTACTCGAGGGCGTGTCGCATCTCGCGGGCGTGGTCCCACTTGAAACGTCCGCGTAGCAGGACGAACGCCCGGTCGTAGTTTTCGGCCCAGCGAACGAGGCGCTCGAGGTCGAATTGGTCGAACTTGCGTCGCATCCCGGCGCGCTCGGTCAGGATCCAGCACGCATCACCGTGCGTGAACTCGAGCTCATCGCGGTGCGCAATGAACGGGTCCATCGCGTAGACGATACCGTTGGCTTCGGCGAACTCACGCGTCGATTTCATCGACCAGAGCCCGGAACTCTCCCAGAGCAGGGCGGGGTTACTCGGCTGTGCTAGCTCTTCGGAGACGTTCGCCAATAAGGCTTCGCTCAGGGGGCCGGGCGAAAACTCGGGTGGGGTGCGCAGCAGGACAGCCTTTGCAGCGAGAGCGCTGGCGTGCTCGATGATCACCTGCCACTCGTCGCGCAGTGTATCGCTGACCTCGGTTTGCTCGTCGTCGCGCAGTTGGACCAACTCCTCGACGAATGATTTGGTGGCGTGCAATACGAAGGCAAACCCCTTCGGCGATTGGACTCGCCAGCCATTCAGGGTCGAGATCTTCGGACGCGAATCGTACGAGTCGAGATCGATTTCAATCAGGTTGCACTGCGCAAAGTATCGCTCCCATCCCTTGGGGACTTCGTTGCAACCGTAATAAATATTTGCCATGGATTCTGCCTGTGTATGTGTGTGACTGCACCGTCTGGCGGCCGGCGCGGAAGCCGGCGCAACGATGCGATATGGCACAGGCGGTGTCTCGACGTCAATCGAACGCGACGACCCTGTCGGCCCCTCGGGCCTGCGAGAGCGACTCGACTCGGTCGAGTGCGCGGCGGCGTTGCGCCCAGAAGACTTCGAGCTTTGCGTCGTCCAGGCCCGTCGGGTCGGGGTAGAGCGCGCTCGAGACGAACTCGGGCTCCATCAAACGCATCGAGGCCAACGTGGAGGCGCTGAAGCGACTCGTCCAGCCAAAGCGCCCCTTCACACGGGTAGACGCACGTGTCTGGAAGGCCGTGCCGTTGTTCAGCGAGACGAAATGTCCGTTCGCGAATGAGTTATTGACTCCGTATCGACTCTCGTCGCTGACAAAGCGATCCCAGTTATTCGTCAGGAAGTCGAAGACGAGAATCGTGGACAACTCACGCGCCACTCTGCGTGTCGTTGCGTCGTCGAGTTGGTCCATCAACTGGCGGTAGAAGCGTCCATCCTGGACATCCTCGAGCTCGGAGAGCGCTTGCTCTACGGGTTTGTCGAGGCTCGCTCCGGGGACCGACAGCCAGGGTCGCCACACGTTCGTGATCTCGATGGGGAAGGGCGCCCACGCCCCCGGCCAATCCTTGAGCGTTCCATACACGACGTCGACGGTCTGACCATCGATGTCTTCGCGCTGCCAGTCGAGCTGTTCTAGTTGCCGACGGTAGGCGTCCTGGGCTTCCGCGCTTCCGTCCTTCAGGAGCGTCTCCATCTCAGAGCGGGTAACCCGGGCCGGCCGGTTCCTCGGGATCTCGAAGTGGCAGGTCATAATCTCACAGAGGCGCCACGCGGCGACCTCGTCACGCCAACCGCGCTCCCACCCCTGTTGGGACGGCTTGAACACGGCCGTAATCTGGTCTCCCTGAACCACCTGGAAGTTCATCTGCTCCCACCTGGGATAGGCGCGGAGCGTATCTGCGTTGTCCCCGGATGCGAGAGTGACCGGTTCGTAGGCGCCCAGATCGGGGTCAGCCTCGGTCGCCTGCTCAAATGCGTCTCGGAGCGCCTGGTCGTCATTTCCACGCGCGACTTCGGCAGCGATTTCGCGGCGAGCTTCGGTGAAGCGACGGCTTTCGAGCAGCGCGTTGATATAACGCAGGGTGAGTTGGCCGTTTTCGGGCTGAGATGCATGCACGGCCCCGAGAAGAGAAGCTGCGGAAGCAGCGTCCCCCGACTCGTTCAGATCGTCGGCCATCGCCGAGACTTCCTCGGCGTTGGCCAGTGGGATCTTCGACGCACTCGAGATGTCTGATGAGGCCGCATCGATCGCGGCGGTGATTCCGGTCGTCTCGTCGGATCCGTCGTCCGGAGCGAGCTTCGAGGCTTCGTCCTTCGCCGCGCTTTCGTCCGAGCTGCCACCGATCGGGCCGACGTATTGCTCCAGATACGGGCGTCCTATGGGTGAGAGCGCGAGGGCCGCCAGGACCGCTCCAGCAGCGAGGATGGCGAGGACGATGATGAGAGCGCGTCGCCCCCCACCACCCGCGGGAGCATATTCGTCGGCCGGGATGACTTCGTCAGTTCCCGTGGCCTGGTCGGGACCGGCACTCGGATCGATCGCGGGATAAGATAGCGGCGTACCGCCTCGAGAATCGTCGCGTGGCGGCTTCGACTCGGGCGTTTTCTCTGGCTCTTCGGATGCTGCGACCGGGAATTCGAGAGACGACTCGCTCTTCGGCAACTCGAATGAGTGATCGGCTTCTGGCTTCCCGTCGTCTTCCGGCTCCGGTTGCGCCGGCGCCTCGGCCTCTTCTTGTGGTTCTTCGTCGAGGTCGGCCGCTGTAGTCGGGGCCCCATCATCGGCGGCGTCAGAGTCTGGCTCGGCCTGTAGAGCTGTCGCTCCAGCAGGCTCGCTCGCGTCTTCCTGGTCCTCATCTTCTTTGATGTCGGTCGGCTTCGGTGGAGGCGTCGAGGCGCGCTTCGGCTCGTCGGGCGCCTCGTGCGTGTCGGTCGCGTCCTGAGCGGCACCAGTGACTTCTACTTCTTCGTCCTGAATGTCCTCGGCGCTTTCTTCGGGGTCCACACGATAGTCTGCGAGCAGGTCGTGTGCCTCCTTGGCCATCTTGCGTCGAAGCTCGTGAAAAACAGGGTGCTCCTGGACCGGCATCCAGTCCCCGTCGGCCTCGGCGATCTCGGCTGCACCCAGCAGCACGCCGCGCTTGATGAGCTTGGTGAGTCCGTCTTTGTCGACGGGTTCGTACACGATATCTTCGACGCGCAGTCGATAGGTGCCCTGACCGAGCACATCCTGGATTTCCGCGGTTGGCAGGCGGATATATCCACTACCGCGCCTCTCGCTCGCCGCGCCCGGCTGGTCTTTCTCGGCGACCTTGCGGCGCAGCAGATCCATCATCTCCTTGCTGCTGCGCTTTTTTGAGTCCCCGGTCCTGGGGCCGGAGACTTTGTCGAGGCGCTCGGTGCCGCTGACCTTGCCGAGGCGTTTGGTCGAACGCTCGGAGCTCGGCACCTCGTCGGCTTCGCTCTCTTCGGCGGTCAGCGCCTGTGCGGTCTCGTCAGCGATGTCCTGGAGCGCTCGGTCCAGCTTCTCGCCGGTGGGCTTCGGTCGTTGGTTTCGGGTGGTGGATTGCTTCGGGCGTGGAAGCCCAGACCCGCTCTGGGACTTCTCGCGCGCTTTCTTGAGCAATTCGGACAGCGACGGCTTCTTCCCGGTCTCTTGGTCGTCGCTATCGAACGTGGTGCGGTCATCGTCCGTTGTACTGTCCTTCTTCGAGGCGATCGCCGGGAGGTTCTCCGGGGGTTCGGTGACTTCCTCGACTCCGGTCGGTTCTTCCTCGACTTCGTCGGCCTGTTCGGCAGTCGACTCATCCTTCGCTTTGTTCCTCTTGAGGCGAGCTGCGAGCTTCTTCTTGAGGTTTAGCTTTCCGAGGACTGCCTTCTTCGGGCTTTCTTCGGATGCCTCATCGTCTGCATCTTCGGCGTGTTCGTCGCTTCCGCGTTCGCGTGGCGACTTGGCGAAGTCCGGTCGCTTGCTGGTGTTCGTCGACTCGGCACCCTCGTCTTCGTGGCCCTCGGACGCCGGGGACGGGTCGGCGTCGTCGTCCATGTCGTCGAGGCTTGCTTCGACCGAATGTCCCTCCGCAGTTTCGCGAAGATCCGATGGGGTGACCGTCTTTTGCTCGGAGGTCTCTCTGCTGAACTCGTTTTCCTCGTCGAGTTGGCGCGGGCGGCGGAGTCGACCGGAGGTGGGCGATTCTCGAAACCCCCCGTCGTCGGCGTCCTCATCGACGGCACTGGATTCGCGGAGCGTCCCGAGATCCTCGCGATCCACCAGTTGGGTAGGCTCGTCGGGCGTCGCCACCGAGGTCTCTTCACCGAGGACTGCTTTGAGCGAGCTGGGGCCCATGCCCAGAAAGGTTTGCTTGGGGCCCGTTTTTTGAGATGCATTCTCGCTGAGGTTGATGTCCGCGAAGCTATGGTCTTCATCGGGGAAGCCCCCGAACACCTCTTCGTCTTTTTCTTCTTCTGAGGTGTCGGTCGAAGGCGTTACCGGGCCGCCGCCCGAGAGGGTGGCCCGTTCGGGAGCCTCCGAAGCAGTCGAAGCCTCGGACAGGTTGCTGTCGACGACCGGAATATCCGTGGCGCATTTCGGGCACGCGACGGGACCGTCAGGCAGGCTTCCCTTTTTCGGCTTGAGCCGAAACTGGGTGTCGCAGCCAGGGCAGGTCAAAATTACTGCTTCGGGAGTGTCTTCTCCCATTCAGACTTCTCGCTGTAAGGATGCATCGATAATTCAATAATTTGCTCGGTGCGCACGTGACCGCTAATTTATCGCAGGTCACGCGTTCACTCAACTTTGTTGATGGAGTGGACGAAAGATCGAGCGGTTCACCGGGCGACCAGGGCGCTCAGAGGCGGCCCCAGCTTCGACGGAGTGTCCATTCTGTACCGAGAAGTACGATGATCAGGCCGAAGATGATGAACGTGTCCCACAGCTGGATGACCTTGCGTCGGTTGATCTGTACGTATCGCGGGGGTTCGAATTCCAGCGACGACGCCGTCAGATCGGGGAGCACGTCGTGGTAGGCGTCGGTCGCTGACGCCATTGAGTCCAGCAGATCGACCCGGGGGATGATTTCTCGGAACTCGTTGACGTCCGGGACGGCCAGCAGGATGTCTTCGTCGGCCAGGTCCTCGGAGGCGGCGCGGATCCGGTACACACCTTTCTTGTCGAGCGGCACGTCGATGACCGACTCGCCGTTGTGGTCGGTTTGAAATTCGACGGTCGAGACCTTCTCGCTGTCGGGAATCTCGTCTTCAGAGTGGCTCTGGAGCGGGCGGAAGAGGATATCGAGCTGACCAGATCGGTTCTTCGCAGGCGTATAATCTGGCTTCGAGATCCGCACGCGTGCCCGAGCGGTTTCACCGGGGGCATAGACATCATCGGGGATCTCGACTTGGATAAGCTTGAGCGCCGGGTCCTTGATGAGCCATCGTATCGCGCTGTTCCAGAACACCTGGTACTCTCGAGACGTGCCACCCTGACCGACGTGCTCGAAGGCCCAACGCCAGGTCGAGTCGCTGGTGAGTGCCATCGCACGCCCGTCTTCGACCTCCTGGACGGCAATGACGGGCATATTCTCCCCGTAACTCCGCAGCGTTGGGTGTCTGGCCAGTACCGTGGCGTCGGGCTTGGCGCCGGTGACGAGGTTGGTGCCACGAAAGGCTGGCAGTTCAGACCAGATCTGGCGGTTTGACGCGCGGTCGAACGCGAGCTGAGTGATCGGGTGGCTCATCCCGGAGTCGGTCACTTCTGGACGGAAGTGCCCGTAGTCGATCGTCGATTCAGCGCTCGCGCCGGCGGGGAGTTCCAGCGGCAGGATGTCTTCTATAGGCGTGTTCGCATACCCCCCGCTGGCGAAGGAAAGATCGCCGCCTACCATGACGAATCCGCCCCCATCGCGCACGAATTGCGAGATCTCGGAGAGGTAGCGCCGCATATTGTACGGGCCGAAGTTGAAGTTCTGAAAGATGACCAGGTCGAAGCTGCCGAGTTCGTCTTCGAAGAGCTCGCGGGTGGGGAATGGAATCAGGCTGAGCTCATCTTGGCGGACGACTCGAACGCTCTCATCGGTGCGGAGGATGAAGAAGCTGATGAGGTCGAAGTTCGGGTTTTTCTTGAGCAGACGTCGCAAGAAGCGCTGGTCCCAGCTGGGGCGGCCGACGACCTGCAGCACGCGGACCTTGTCGCGGATGACGTTGAGTAAGAAGTGGCTGATGTTGTTCTCGAGGAGCACCTCGTCACTGAACTCGGGGGCCGAGACCGAGTAGATCTCCTTACCGATGCGCTTTGGCACGAACTCGAAGGTCACGCGGTAGCGCGTCTTGTCCTCCGAGATCGCGACTTCTCGGGTCTGGAGGAGCTCGCCTTCTCGCCGGAGGCTCACGGGGATGACGGTGTCCTCGAGGCCGATGACCTGCAGGTCCACATCGATGCTGACCTTGTTGTGGACGAATGCGAAGTCGTCGTGCAGGACCCGTGCGACCGCCACGTCCTTGAGGCCGTCGTCGTCGGCGACTGCGAGTGTGTTGATCGGCGCATCGAGGTCCTCGAGCGCCGACAACGTGGCGTCGTCCAGGCTCTCGCCGCGGGGAACACGCCGGCCGATGCCGCCGGTGTCGATGCCGTCGGAGACCACGACGACGCCGCCCAGGTTGTCGACGTCGAGTTTGTCTCCAACGCTCTCCAGTGCGCCCGCGAGGTTCGACTCCGGCCCGTCTGGCTCCGCTTTCTGGAGCGCCTCGAGCGAGGATGCTTCGAGGCTGTCGTCAAAGCTAAAGAAGCTGAATTTATGCTCGTCGCTGGTCTGCTCGACCACGGACTTCATGTCCTCGAGTGCTCCTCGCGCGCGGTCGTAGCGGGTCTCGCCACCGTCTGCAGTCTTCAGGCGCATCGAGCGACTGGTGTCGACGATCACCGCGACCTCGTTTTTGACCTTCGAGATATTCTTGAGGTCGATCGCCGGCTCCAGGAGCAAGACCACGGCGAGCGCGTAGACCACGCTGCGAAGGGCCACGAGCGTCCACCTTTTGGCGGCCCCGAGGTTTCGGAGGTCGTAGGCGCTGACGGCCATGACCGCGATACCCAGTACGACCAGGAGCGCGATCCAGGCGGGCGACCAGTCTCCGAGGAGCAACAGATCCCCGGCGTTGTAATCGTCGAATCCGAACATGACTCAGTCGACCTTCCACTGCCGGCGGCGCAGGATAAAAGGCACGTGGACCTGGTCGGCCTTGTAGTTGATGGACAGCGCGTACATGGCCAGGTTGATCCCCATACGGAATGCGAGCTCGCGCTGGCGCTGACCGCCCGGTGCGACCGAATACTCCCAGTTCCCGAAGTTGTCGCGCGCCCAGGCTCCCATCAGATCGTTCGGGCTGAGCACGACCAGGAGCCGGTCGTCTTCGAAGACGCCCATCATCTCGTCAGTCGCAGACACACGCCCGACCGGTGTGTCGATGAGGTAGAAGGACTTGTAGAGGACGTGATCCTTCGGGATGGGGGCCAGCTTCTGGTCGGGGAGGACCCGCTCGATGGTGCGCCTGGCAGAGCGGGTGAATGGACCATCTCGAACACCCTCGGCGGAGTCGATGAGCAGGAATCCGCCCGCCTTGAGATACGTCCTGAGGTTCTCGACCGCCTCTGGTGCCAGCGCACCGTAGGCGCTCTCACCGGACATCGACAGAAACGGCTGCGAATACATGTCTTTGGAATCTGGGGTGACGACCGGGATATCGGTTCGCACCTTGATGCTGGTTCGCTTTTCGACCTCGAGGAGCATCCGCCGCAATGCAGAGGAGCGCGGATCCCATCCCGAGCTCGCGTATTGGAGCTTCGCAATGGTGAAGCGCTCGTCTTCGCCCATCCCGAATGCTCGAGAGGGGAGAATAGAGGCGAGGCCGGCGAGGCCAGCTGCTTTTAGAAAGTCACGTCGATCCATCTGATTCCGCTTCGAAGTGCCAGCATTTCGGCACGAGGTCAAACGTCGAGTCTACTGTTGTTCATTCCACCGGGGCCCTGGGCTGTGGGCTAGCCCGCCTCTGAGATGCGCTTGGTGTGCGATCTGCGTCGTCAAAATCCGCTTACTCAGTCATCGAAGAGCATGGACTTCATGGCGCTCAAGTACTTCTCGTTCTGCTGGTCGCGTTTGTCGGCGAGACTCTGCGACTCCTCTGCGGACTGCGTGCGCAGGGTCTGGGCGGGAATCTCCTCGAGGAAGCGGCTCGGCTCCTGGTGCTCTTCGTTGCCGTACCTCGTCCGCAGCTGAGCGGAGGTCAGCGTCAGTTTCTGCTGGGCGCGCGTGATCCCCACGTAGGCCAGTCGGCGCTCTTCGGCGATATCCGATGGGTCGTCCATGCTGCGCGAGTGCGGCAGGTAGCCTTCCTCCATGCCGACCAAAAACACGACCGGAAACTCCAGGCCCTTCGATGAGTGTAGCGTCATCAGCCGCACCGTATCCTCCTCACTTTCATTGTCCGCCGGATCTCGCCGGTCCAGGATGATTCGGTCGAGGTACGAGCGGAGGCTACCGCCGCTCTTTTCCTGGTAGTCCGACAGGGACGAGAGAATCTCCTCGACGTTGTCGACGCGTCGACGCGCGGTTTTTGGGTTCTTGTCGGTGTTGAGGATGTGCTCGACCAGGTTTGTACGACGCAAGACCTCGCGTCCGATCTCGGCGAGCTTGATCGCCTCGTCCTGCTCGGCCTGCTCGAACCGACCGTTGAAATACTCGAGCATGTCGACGAAGTCCTGGAGGTGCTCGGATACTGCGTATCCGATGCCCTTGACGTGACCCGGGTCGTCGGCGAGCGCCAAGAGGGCCTCGTAGAAGCTCATGTCTTCCTCGTGCGCGAAATCGCTAATGCGCTCGAGCAGAGTTGGACCGATGCCGCGGGGGGGCACGTTGACCACCCGGCGAATGGCGACCTCATCGCCGTGGTGGATGCATGCCCTCAGGTAGGCGACGAAGTCTTTGACCTCTTTGCGGTCGAAGAATTCCTGGGACCCCATGACCGTGTAGGGGATGCTGTAGCCCCGCAGCGCCTCCTCGAAGAGTCTGGACTGAGGATTGACGCGGTAGAGTATCGCGAAGTCGCGGTAGCGGAGATCCATATTGAACCTGAGCTTCTCGATCTCGGCGGCGACGTATTCGGCCTCTTCACGACCATCCTTACATTCGACGTATTCGAGCGCGTGGCCATCGCCCTTGGCGCTCCACAACTCCTTTTCCTTTCGCACCGCGTTGTTTGCGATGACGGCGTTCGCGGCGCGGAGGATGTTGTTGGTGGACCGGTAGTTTTGCTCGAGCTTGATGACTCGCGTGTCGTCGAATTCGCGCTCGAACTCCAGGATATTCTCGGCGACTGCTCCTCGAAAGCCGTAGATGGACTGGTCGTCGTCACCCACGACGCAGAGGTTCTCGTGGTCTTTGACGAGCTCACGCAAAAACATCAGTTGGGTATGATTGGTATCCTGATACTCGTCGACCATGACGTACTCGAACTTCTTGGCCCACTTTCTGCGGACGCGCTCGTCTTTCTCGAAGATCTCGACCGGCAGGCAGATAAGGTCGTCGAAGTCCGTGGCGTTCAGTCCTTTGAGCGCCTTCTGGTAGTAGTGATAGATCTTCTGCGCGTAGGGAAGGATCGGGTCGAATTTGAGCTCGGGGAGGTCCTTGGGTTCGCAAAACCCCATTTTCGAGCGGCTGATCGCCGACATGACCTTGCGCGGCTCGACGACCTTGGGGTCGAGCTTCAACTCCTTCATCGCATCTTTGACGACCGCGGTTTGGTCGCCCTGATCGAGGATGGTGAATGGCTTTTTGAAACCGAGCGTGTCGATATTCTCGCGCAGAATATTGGCACCGAGGCTGTGGAACGTCGAGAGGTGCGTCCGGCCGGCGAGCTTCGGGCCCGTCAGTTGAGCGACACGCTCCTGCATCTCCTTCGCGGCCTTGTTGGTGAAGCTGACCGCTAGAATATTCGAGGGCTGGACCCCCATCTGGATCAGGTACGCGATTCGCGTCGTAATGACGCGGGTCTTGCCACTCCCGGCTCCAGCCAGGATGAGCATCGGGCCTTCCATGTGGGTGGTGGCCTCGTACTGCTCCGGGTTGAGCTGTGAGAGGTTGAGTTTCATCGACGGTTTCTCGTAGGGGGGCCGTAGGTTTCGCGGCGCGCACGAGTAAACCGCTATACCCCACGTCACGTCAACCAGTTAGAGCGCGGGAATACTGGCTGCGAACTTGTGTTTTCTGCGTCGATTGTTTAGAAAATCCGCCACTCTAGATGGGCTCGGGCGTTTGCGGCGCGAGTCCTGACAGTTGTTCGGCGACCCCGATCAACGGGACTGATATTATGCTGACGCATCCAAAAAAATACGGCGCTATCGTCATCGGTGGAGGACACGCTGGCTCGGAAGCGGCGAGCGCGTTGGCGCGGATGGGCCAACCCACGCTGCTCCTGACGATGAACATCGATACGATCGGCCATATGAGCTGCAACCCCGCGATCGGTGGCGTGGCCAAGGGCCACCTCGCCAAGGAAATCGACGCGCTGGGCGGCATCATGGGCAAGATCTGTGATGCGTCCGCGATTCAATACAAGCGCCTCAATACCAGCAAGGGGCCCGCGGTGCGCTCGAGTCGTGCACAGTGCGACATGCGTCAGTACCGTGCGCACGCGCAGGACGAGTTGATGAATACGCCCAACCTGGATATCAAGCAGGGTCGGGTCGAGGACATCAAATTCGTGCGCGAAGACGGTGAGCTGCGCGTGCAGGGCGTCGTGACGAATCTAAACGTGATCTTCGAGTGCGACGTGGTCGTGATGACCACGGGCACTTTTCTTCGGGGGCTGTGTCACGTCGGTACCGACAACTTCGAAGCCGGCCGAGCCGGCGACGATGCCTCTTATGGCCTCGCCGAGACGCTCGCGCGCCTGGAGTTGGATACACTTCGGCTCAAGACCGGGACGACCCCGCGGCTGGATGCCAATACGATCGACTGGAGCGAGCTCGAGGAGCAGCCAGGTGATACGCCGCCGCGTCGATTCTCGTTCTACCACGAGCCCGAGATGCTCCCGCAGGTCTCGTGCTACATCACGTACACCAACCCTGAGACGCACAAAATCATCATGGAGAACACGGATCGTTCTCCGATGTTCACCGGGCAGATCGAGGGTATCGGTGCGCGCTATTGCCCGAGCATCGAGGATAAAGTGGTGCGGTTTGCTGACAAGCAGGAGCACCAGATCTTCCTGGAGCCGCAGGGGCTAGATACCAACGAGGTCTACCCGAACGGTATCTCGACGAGCCTGCCGCTCGATGTGCAGATGAAGATGCTGAAGACGATCCCGGGCCTCGAGAACGCCGAGATCATGCGGCCTGGCTACGCGGTCGAGTACGATTGCGTCAATCCGATCCAACTCGACTCGACCCTGGAGCTTCGCGGCATCTCCGGGCTGTACCTCGCCGGCCAGATCAACGGGACATCCGGGTACGAAGAGGCTGGCGCGCAGGGGCTCATGGCCGGCATCAATGCGGCGCGTCGACTCGCCGGTGAAGCGCCGTTCGTGCTCGGGCGAGACGAAGCTTATATCGGTGTCATGATCGACGACCTGGTGACCAAGGGCGTCGATGAGCCGTACCGAATGTTCACCAGCCGCGCCGAGTTTCGACTCCTGCTTCGCGAGGATAACGCCGACTGGCGACTCTCGAAGTATGGATTCGAGCTGGGCCTGCTGGCCGACGAACACTACGCAAAATTCGAGGCGAAAAGAGAGGCCATCCAGCAGACGCGTGACGTCTTCGCCGATACCATGATCGGTGGTTCCGACGAGAACGAGGCCTTCCTCCAGGAGCATGGTTGCGGGACGGCGAGCAACGGCGTGACGATCGAGGGGCTTTTGCGGCGTCCTGAGGTCGATATCGAGACGGTGCGGCCGGTCGTCGAGAAGTTCGCGCCGGATGTAGACCTCGACGGGTTCACCGATGAGGTCCTCGAAGCCATCGAGATCCAGGTCAAGTACGAGGGCTATATCAACCGGCAACTCGAGCAGGTCGAAAAGCGTCGGGAGATGGAGCGCGAGCATATCCCAAAAGAACTGGACTTCGGCGAGATCCACGGCCTTTCGAACGAGGTTCGCCAGAAGCTCGGGGACGTTCGTCCGTCGACCGTCGGCCAGGCCTCGCGTATCAACGGCATAACACCGGCGGCGATTTCGGCTCTGCTCATTCACCTCAAGAAGTCTGCGTGACCGGCTCGGTGGTCTCGACGTCCACGCGAGCCCCAGCGCGTGAGAACGCGATCGGACTGTAAGACAGTTGCCCGAGCAACCGCGGCGCCGCGGTTGCTCGGGCGTTTTGGTATGTGGAGCGCCTCATTTTCGGGCCGGAAATCCCGCCCAGGCGCTATCTGCGGGTGGGTGGGGCCCGCAGAATGGCGTCAGGCGGTGACAGGCGTGATTTGAGCGCGAGAACCGGGCTGTAGCGGCGTTTGCGGGTGGGTGGGGCCCGCAGAATGGCGTCAGGATGCGTTTTTTCCGCGAGAGTAGCGCCAGGTCGGTCTCACGGGGTTCTGCAAGCCCCACCCACCCGCAGATGGCTGCGCGGGCACCATTTTCGTACAGAGCGCGGTTATAATGATCTGGGCGCAGCGTCCGCTAATTGTTGCGTTTTCGGTAGTCCGGTGCGTCGAGTTCTAGGAAATCGACCATCTCATGCAGGCGGCTGAAGATGCGCTGGTCGACGCGCTCGACGAGTGTCTCCTGCGTCATCTGCTGCTTGAGCTTCGCATCAGAGGCGTTCGCGTCGAGCTTTGGTTCGCGCAGGGGGTAGTTGGTCGTGAACAGCGTCGTCAGCCCACGGTTGTAGCGCTTCGAGATAATCTCGTCGATGATAGACAACTGCCACGGCGTGTTGCGGCCCTTTCCAAGCTCGTCGATCGCGAGCACCTCGATCTCGGCGAGCGGAGCCATGATCTCGGATTCGCCCTTGCCGGCGTCGAATTGCTGCTTGATCTCGCTGAGCAGGTGCGTGAACTCGATAAAACGCGACGGTACACCTTTCTGGAGGAGCAGGTGTCGAAGCACCGCGACCATCAGGTGGGTCTTGCCCGTTCCGACGGGTCCATAAAGCACGAACCCCCGGTCGCCGGGGGTGAAGCCCTGCGTCCACCTGTAGATCTTCATGTGCAGGTCCTGCAGGTTCCCGAGCGGTTTGCCCTGCGCGTCGGTCTTCTCGAATTCCTGCAGGCGAGCGTCTCGTCCGCGGTACCGCGCAGGGATGCGCGCGGCGTTGAACGCTTCGATACGACGATTCAGTGGTCCGCACACCGCGCAGCGCCGGGCATAACTATACCCCTGATCATCGGTGACGTATTGGAATTCCTCGCCATCACAGGCCGGGCACACATCGAAGCAGGCCTCGCAGGTGTGAGCGACCGCGCGGTCCCCGACGGCATCCAGCACGTAGCGCTGGCCGTCGCAGTTGTCGCAGCGCTCCTGGTAGTCTTCGAGCCTTTCGAGAGTGGTCATGCGCTCTGGTCTGTCGTTGCGTGAGCGGAAATAGCCCGGGGAGATTAGCAACGGTACAGGCAACTGACAACTCCAAGCCCGCTGAACTCGCCCCGTCCAAGAACCCGAAAAGCCCGGGAAACCCCGGGCTTACGGTGCTACATACATCAATATATTACTTGCAGTCATTGCTCATCAATTTGAGCGCCCCTCGCAAATCACGGCCAAACACATATCATCCATTATTCAGTCATCAATATCGCGCGAATTTGGAGCGCGAGGTCTTAACATTCAAAGATAGGAAGCAATGCGGTCGCGCAGCACCGGGTCATCTTCAGCTTCGACGACCTCGCCGAGCACTTTCATGCCGGACTGGCCACCGTAGCGCCCAAGAGCGACGATAGCCGCCATTCGGACATCTTCACGGCGATGCTCGACATATTTCGCGATGAGGTCGACCGACTTTTCCCCCTGGATTTGCCCGTAAGAAACGAGCGCGGCCGGAAACAATTCGTGTCCCGGCTTGAGGGTGTTGACGACCGTCTCGAGCGCTTGTACAGCGCGGTCATCCTGCATGTAGAGCGCGAGCGACTGTATAGCTCGTCCGCGCACTTTGTTGCTTCGGCGACTGTCGACCAGTTCAATCAAATCGGCCACCACGTCGCTGGAGATCTTGCGAAGCTCCAGTCGACTCGGCACGAAGGCGTCGGACTTCATAAATTCAGCCATCATTTCGACGCTGTCGACTTGTCGCTGCTGGGATTCATTCGAAGGCAAATATTCGGCAGTTGCGGTCGTGCTCACGGCAAGTCCCGAGAGTGCGACGGCGAGTACCAACAAAACAGTCTTCATTTTAATCATTTTAAAACCTCCGGCAGCTCAATTGGCTGCATGCATTGCGTCATTCGCTCACAAAGGTATGCGAATGCCATGCCAGCGGAGTAATAGTTTTCGGAACTGGTGCGATTTCGGGTAAAATCACCCTCTCGTGGCCTTCAGGTGAAGGTGTTGGAGGATAGAGTCTCGTCCATTGCGACTCTGATGTCGTACTTTGCGGGGAGGGTGGCAACTAGAGTTGCCGCATCGAGGGCAAGAAGTGGAAACGCCGGTTGCCGCTTTGTGGTGCTGCGGCAACCGGCGTTTCGTCGGCAACCCTGGTGGGTCACCTCGGTGAGAGTGTGAACTCAGTTGCAAGCCTCGGTGGGCTTGGAGCCCCAGTCCGAGGTCTCGGTCGGGCCATATGAGTTGTAGTAGGTCGACACGTCGAAGGCCGTCGTCGTGTCGTAGGGCGTGAGGTTGCAGCGACGGTACAGCGTATCGGCCCACGGAGTGCCGCTTGGCTCGACCGACGGCTGACCGAAGGCATCCGTGAGGACGTCCACCGAGTCGTCGTATGAGCCGTCGCCATCTTCATCCCGGAAGACGACGAGTCGGTCGTTGCCATTGAAGTTCATGACGCTGGATATTTCCTCGTCACAGTCGTTCTTGATGGCGTCGACCGCATCACCCGTGGTGGACTTGCAGACGGTGTAGACCTCGTCTGACGGCAGGCTCGTGGCGCTGAAGTTGGCCGTCGCGTTGCACGTCGTGTTCTGGTTACTGACCAGGCAGATGCCGAAGTTGGTCAGGTCGAAGTCCGTCGCGCCGCAGTTGTAGAGCTCGACGGCCTTATTGTCCGAACCCGAACCCTCAATGTACTCGGAGATGATAAGGCACGGCGTGGTGGGGGCAGCCAAGACATCGACATCGGCCGTGAATGAATCCGAGCCCAATGTGGCTGTCACCTCCGCGGCGCCCGGTGTGGTGCCGGCGGTCACGGTGGCGTCTGCGGTCGGCGCGCCCGCGGGGACCGTCACGGTCGCGGGGAGGCTGATGTCACCCGTCGAGGAGAGTGTCACATCCACCCCTCCGGTGCCTGCTGGGGCGTCCAGCGTCACCGTGACCGTGCCGGTTTGTCCAACCTGAATGCTCTGGCTGGCCGGTGTGAGGTCGACAAGCGTGCGCTGAGCGGTGGGGTCGTAGACCTCGACCGTCGAGTCGAACGAGTCAGTCCCCATCGAGGCCGTGACCGTCGCGGTCCCGACATTTCCACCATCGAGCTGCAGTGCGACCGACTGCTGGCCGGCTGGCACGGTGACCGTCGCCGGTCCGTCTACGATCGCGGTGTCCGAGTAGGCCAGGTTGACGGTCATATCCGCGCTGGGCGCGCGATTGAGTACGACCTGGAGGTTCGGCGTGGTCGTCACGCCGGTTGTGCTGCTCTCCAGGAAGACGGAGCTCGGCTGGAGGTCAGCCAGTCGCGGCGGACCCGTAATGACATCGTTTTCGTCGCGCGGGACCAACTTTCGGTTGCTGAACGAGTAGTAGAGTGGACCGATGAGCGCGTCGAATTGGTCGCCGACCTGCGGATCCGGCAGAATTTCGTGCATGAGGTCGTCGACGCGAAGTTCGCCGTCGACGACGAATTCGCCGAAGTCCTGTGAGTCGGGGTTTTCGTCAGTGACTTCGACGTCTTCGACGCGAACCAGGACGCTCTCGAGTTCTTCACCGCGGCTACCACCGGTTGCAATCTCAGACGGGGTGACCAGCACCGGATCCGGCAGGGGGTTCTGCGAGGAGTTGATGGTGATCGAGGTCAGGCTATCGAGTTGAGCGAGGCCGAAGAAGTCGGCCACCGTGCCGGAGACGTCGATGCGGTCGCCGCGTTCCGGAACCGGTGTCACATCGCCGAGGAAGACGTTCATACCGCTATTTGACGCCCCCGTATAATCTCCACGGTCCGTGGGCACCTGGACGAAGACGCCGTTCGTGCCATTGACGGCCGTGACGATGACGTCTTCGAGCAGGACGGCCTCACCGACGGCGACTGTGCCATCGCGAATCTCATAGATCGTGCCGGGGCAACCCTGTCCGTCCGGATTGGGCTCGTTCGGGCAAGCGTCGCAGACGTCACCGACTCCGTCGTCATCCGCGTCTTCCTGGTCGGGGTTCGCGGTGGCCGGGCAATTATCGGTGTCGTTCGGTACGCCGTCCGAGTCGCGGTCATCCGGATCGAACGGCTCGCAATCTTCGCCGGCATCCAGCGGACACGCATCGCAAGGGTCGCCGATTCCATCTCCATCGAAGTCGGCCTGTGTCCCATCATCGACGGGGCGGGCCGGGTTGAAGATCGTCGGGCAGGTGTCGTTGGCATCGATGACGCCGTCTCCGTCCTGGTCGTCTGCGCTGCTCATGCCATCGTACTCGTTGTTTCGGAACGGCACGCACGTCGGCTCGTCGGGCGGATCGTCGCAGTAGAACGGCTCGTAGTCCTGCTGCGTCGCGAGGATATCGGTCAGCGATGAGCCCGTATCGGGCGTCGCGCAGATAAGGCGGTCGTTGCTGCAGACGTCGATGCTCTCGCAACTCGATGCGTCCGAACGGATCCCCTCGACGATGTCGCGGTCGCCTACGAGCGGGGTACCGCCACGCATGACGAGTCGGACGTCACTGACGCCGGCGTTGAGCACGGCGCGGTGGCTCTCACCCGTATCCGCCGAGAAGATGGCGATGTCTGCAATATATCCCTCGGCGATTCGGCCGATTTGATCACCGACGCCGAGCGCTGTCGCACCGTTGGCCGTGGCCATGCGCCAGAGCTGTTCGTCACTGAAGTGATTCGAGTAGTGGTTCTGGTTGAGGTAGTCCGTGCACGCCAACTCGCGGGTCATATTCATCGATCCGCTGACGATCCAATCGGTCCCCAGCGCGATATTCACGCCGTAGTTCGAGTACGTGACGACATCGGCCGTATTTCCGTAGAGGTCGATGTTGGTTCGGGGCGACCACACGAGGCTCGAGCCGCTCGCCGCGAAGTCGGCGATGTCGACGGCTTGCAGGCCGACGCCGTGGATGATCGACGTATTCGACTCGACTACGTCCACGCTCCCGGCGTTGATGCCGGCGAGGCAGTGATATTCGTTCTGAGCCTCGGGATCGATGCCCTCGGCGATGTGTGGCAGGTAGATGTCTTCGGACAGCACGGATGTGCTCGGCAAGTCGTATGCGCTGCAGCCGTCGGCCGCCAGCGTCCCGCTGGTGTCATTGAGAGGGAAGGTGTCGTAGTCGGCGGAGACGGAGAGGCCGCCGGTCGCGCTCGAGTTGCTCATGTTGCGCAGGAAGCCGACAGGGCCATCGCCGCGGGTCGAACCAGCGATGGATGTCGCGCCAGAGAGCATGTGGCGCATCTCACCGTAGAGGATGGCGTCGCCGCTGAAGTCGCTGCCGCCCGAGTTGATCTCGGTGCTCCCTCGGGCGCCTGTGCGCCAGTCGTGGCGGTGATCATATCGCTCGTCGCCGTGACCCACCGGAGAGTTGGTGGCCCAGCCGAGGTGCTCGTGAGCGTTGATGATGCCGGGCGAGATCACGCTGTCGGGACAACTCACCACGGTTGCGTCGGTCAGGTCCGTCGACTCGCCGCAGCCGCATCCCACACAGGAGATCGTGGCGTTTTCGCCAGTCGAGCGGTCGACGACGACACCACCGTTTTCGTACACACCGTCATCGGCCAGGACAACGCCCTGGAGGAACAGGAGGTCCCCGCTCCCTGACGTGACGGAACAGGCAGCGCTCCCCGAAGGTTGGGGCAGCGAATCCTCACAGACCGTGCGATCGTCGCCGCCGGCATCGGTATCGGTGGCGTCGCCGGTATCACCGCCGTCGTCAGCGTCGGCGTCGGCATCAGACTCAGTGTCGTCACCGACATCGACAAAGGCATCGGTGCCGGTGTCTGCGCCGCCGTTGTTACCTCCTTCGTCGCAAGAGCCACAGCCGGTCGATAGCAATAGCAGGGCCGCGAACAGCCAGGCTAATCGGTTCATGGGTTTCGTCATCATGTGTTTTTCCTCAGGGGGGTATTTCGGACCTGTTCCGTGCGTCCAGTCCGGATACTAATGGGGAAGAGTAACTCTTGTGTGTCGCTTGTGTGGTCTTTTATGTGACTTCAAATGAGAGTTCGACCGGTGGGGCTACGACCAGGCGGTTGGCCTGGGTCGTGCGTTGCTGACGGCCCAGGCCGTCAGTCGCGCCGATCTGAATCCTGTGAACGCCCTTCGACAAATCTGTTAGCTCCCGCGTCCAGGTGACCCAGATGCCAGTCCAGGGGAACGGGTCGGAAGACTGGGCTGCGCGCTCGGCGAGCTCACGCTGTCGCTCGGTGAGGCCGGCGAGCACTTCTTCCTTCGAGTCGATTCGTGCGGGCTCGAACGGTCCGTTATCCAGGGAAACCTCGACCGATTCGATGACGCCGCCGCCGACGTAGCTGGCACCGGCGATGGTGACATCTGGGCCAGGTACACTGGCGGCGACCCCTGGTGGGTTCGAGACGATGGTCCCGAGGTTGAGCTTTCCGGGGTCGTCGATGAGTTCTTGTTGCTCCGGGGTGGCTTCCTGGTTGACTTCCGGGTTGAAGACCTCCGTCTCGTAGTCACCGAAGAACGCGTTGTCGTCGGTGACCTCCAGCCGGGATAGCCACTTGACGTTCTTGTAGCCCCACATCTCCGGGATGATGAGCCGGACGGGCCCTCCGCGCAAGGCGGAAAGCGGCTCACCGTTGAGTTCGTAGGCCAGGATCACCGGCTGCTGCTCCGGAGGTGTGTCCATGACGCGCGCATAGGGCAGATTGCTGCGAAAACCGTCACGCCCGAACGTGCGCAACTTTGCTGCGGTCTGCGCCGCGCCCAGATCCTCGAGGACCGCGGCGAGCGGTATCCCGGTGAACAGACCGTTCGCGATAAAAGACGTGACCGGGCCGCCGAATGACTGGTTGGTTACGCAGCGCATCGTCTTCCAGTAGATGATTTCCTGGTCCGAATAGCCCTCGATATCCGCGAAGTTCAACTCGCCGAGTGTCTCGGACTCATTTTCAACAGAAAGCGACCATTCGTCGCGGGAGATCGATGGTGAGGCGGACTTGGGGTCGTCATTTCCGCTCTGAAAATACCAGACGCCATCCTCAGCGCTCGTCAGAAAATCGACCGGTCGTCCCGCAATCTTCGACTCGAAGTCCACACCCTCACAACCCGCAAGAAAACGCACGCCGACAAGGGCCAGAGCACCGGCGCCCATGGTCTGCAGGAATTCTCGTCGTGACGTATCGCTCATGGTCGGTTTTAGAGGGTGGTGTCGAGTGCGAAGCCAACGCTGACTTGATGGCTCTGCAGCGAATTCACGCCCCACGGGGCGTACATATAGTCGACGTTGATCTGATACGTGTCGGCGACTGTGAAGATAGCGCTCGGGCCGACTTTGACGAAGCGCTGGACGGCCGGTGTGAAGCTCACGGTGTCGATCGACTGGGGGTTTCCTAGCCCCCAGTTGCCATCGACGACAGCGCGCAGCAAGACCCAATCGGACGGACTGTAGCCGACTTCCGCGAGGAATGGGATTTCGGGCGGGTAGTCGGGCCCGCCTGTGCGCTCGCCTCGGTAGCGAAAGCTCGCCTGCGCAGATGCATAGACGGGAGCGGGGTAGAAGCTCTTGCCCACCAGTAGAGTTCCTTCGGCGGATGGCACGCCATTGCCGAGCGCGGGCGTTCGCGCGTCGGGGTGCGAGACTGTATAGCCCATTGGGAACGTACCGGACGCCATCGCAGACAGGATCAGCGGCTCGTCGACAAATTGATATTTGAGCCCGAACTGAAAGTCGCTGAGCCCATTCGTCGTGATTCGGACCGCCGTGCTATCGACGGTCATGGACTTAAACGAGCCGCTGGTGACAGCAGTGAGCTTCGGCAGGAGGCCGAATTCTCCGTAGACTGTCGTATTAAACGCGCGGTACTCGCCCCGGTCGTCTTCGCTGAGTAGTTGGAACGTCTCGCCGTTCTCTTTGTACTGTTCGGTGGCGTACTCTCCGGTCGTAGAGAGCTTGAGGTAGACACCCGTATCTTCCTGTGCCCATGCGCCGGCAGAGGCGGCCGACGACCAGAGCAACAGCGTCCCGGCGCACAGCGCGAAAATCAATTGTTGGCGCGTGGTCTTCACGCCCGTACTGTAACCGAAACGGACACACGAGTGAAACGCTATCGAGGCTCCAGATGAGCGAGTTTACGCTACATCGATACGATGCTCCTCAGCAGTTTGCGGATGCTGCGTTTGGCTTCTTGAGCGAGAATGAGGCCGCGCACAATATTTTTTATGGCGTGACGTCGGACGCGATCGAGTACCCGCGGCGTTATCCCGGGGACAACCTCTTCGCCACGGTCGAGTCGCCCGGCGGCGAGGTCGAGATGGCGCTCATGCACACGCCGCCACACATGCTTGCGCTGTCGCGGGCGACCGATCCGGCGGCAGCTGCCTGGCTCGCCGAACGCATCGCAGGGGAGGGGCGGGACATCCCGGGCATTCTGAGTGCGCCCGTTGAAGCCGAGGCCTTCATCGGAGCACACACGCGCGAGACCGGGCGAGAGTGGAAGCTCGCCTCCAGACAGCGCATCTATCGCGCCACGCAGATCGAGCTGCCGGAGGACGTGCCCGGGAGCTTTCGCAGGGCGTCGATCGACGATCTCGAGGTCCTCGTCGATTGGGTCGTTTCATTCGAGCGGGAGGCGCTGGGCCGCGAGGCATCGGACTTGCGACGCGAGGTCTCTAATAAGGTGAGCGATTTCGTTCGTGCCGGGGAGGTCGGCGTCTGGGAGGTCGACGGAGAGCTGGTCTCGATGGCTGCCGCGCGCGGGCCGACGCCGCGCGGCATACGCATCTCCTACGTCTTTACGCCTCCCAAATATCGCGCAAACGGGTACGCCAGCGCCTGTACCGCGAGGCTCTCACGAGCGCAGTTCGATGACGGGCGGCAGTTCTGCTTCCTGTTCACGGATCTGGATAACCCAACCTCGAATCACATCTACCAGGCGATCGGCTATGAGCCGGTCAGCGACATGAACGTCTATGAGCTTCGAGCATCGCCTGGAAACACGAAACCCGCCGCCCACGAGACGTAGGCGGCGGGCTTGCGATGGTGCGCATGCTCTCGTTTAGCGCATGGCCTGCGAATAGAGCCATTGCACCGATTCTTTGTCGGTCGATTCGAGGGCGACGAACTCGAGACCGTAGGCTCGTCGACCGTCGTCTGTGGTGCAGCGGCGGACGATGGCCTCGACGTCGACCTTGGCGCGCTCTCCCTCACTGATGACGATGATCGACATCTCCAGGCGGGTGCCCGGCTCGATGGTCGTTTCGGTCTTGAGCAGGCAGCCGCCAGGGCTGACGTTGAGGACCTGACCGTAGACCTCGCGCGGACCGCCTTCCCATGTGACCGTCGCGATAGCGCGGACCGGGGCGCGGCGAATGCGTGTCTGGGGACCCTGCTCGAACATCGGTGCGCCCGGACCACTGCCGAGGGTCATTTTCTGGTCACGATTCTGGTTACTTCCGATCTCGAAGTTGTTCTTTCCTGGCAACGGCATAGCAGCCCTCCATGGCCTTGAGTGTGCGCCTTCCTTGGCGCGGCAAAGATGATTCGTTCGGCGTTCACTGTGTTTGTCCTACATCGGCGCCGACACCCGTAGGTTATAGGCAGATGTGCGCGGCGCAAAGTTTTTTCGTAGGAGGTGCAAGGAGGCGGCCAGCTTTCGCTCAAGATTGATCGTCGGGGTCGACGCGCGCCTCGGAGTCTTCGGCTCGGCGGGCCTCGCCGAGCTCGCTCCAGCAGGCTGCTGCGAGGTTCGCTGCGTCGCAGGCGATGTCGACGTAACCGGCCTCGAAGGATTCCTCGGCGATGCGATCGGCGAGCCAGGCAAATTCCCGTGAGGCGAGTGACGCCCCGGCGAAGTGCTCGCTGACTTCATCGAGCTCGGCGCGAGCGTCGTCCAGCCTACCCCCACGCAAATAGGCGAGCGCAGAGGCGACTCCGATCTCGCCGCGCAAGAAGTGCAGGCCGGCTTCGTGGGCTTTGGTCTTGAGTCGATCGAGGGTGGGAATGACGTCGATTTCGGCGCGTTGTCCGAGTGCGGCCATGGCTTGGCCCAGTTCGGCGACGAACCGATCCTTGAGCCCGCATGATGCCCAGAGATGTGCGGCGCGTTTGTACGCTTCCCGCGCTTCCTCGTAGCGATGGGCGCGCAACAGAAACTCGCCGCGCGCCAGCGCGACGAAGGCCATGACCCGACGGTCGCCGGATTGGCTGGCGAGTTTTGCAGCCTCGTCGAGCTGGTCTTCGAGGCCGTCGCTCGTGGTATCGGGATCGAAGGTTGCGCGATTGAGGCGGACGGCCGCGGCGGCAGCCGGGTGCCCGGCCTGTAAGTAGGCCTCGGATGCGGCGTCACAAGCTCGCGACGCGGCCCTGAGCTCACTCTTGAACCGAAGCGCGTGGGCCAGAGATAAGTAGGCGCGAGCTCGGCTCAAAGCATCGCCGTGCTGCTCGAGCAGTGAGACGGCCTCCGATAGCGCTCGCTTCGCAGCATCTGGTTCGGTGATGTCCAAAAGTAGCGAGCCCAGAATCGTCAAGCACAACCCGAGTAACTCGGGCCAGTCTTTCTCACGTGCGATTTTGATCGCTCCCTCGATGGTTTCTCGAGCAAACTCGACGTCGCCTTGGCCCTTCGCGAAGCGAGCCCGTAGCCTCGCGAATTGTACACGAGGGCGACTTCGCGGCGGGGCGTCGAGTCGCTCGAGGACATGCTCGAACGTGCGCAACATCGCTTCGGACTCCTCGGGGCTCCCCTCCGTCATAAAGCGAAGGGTCGACCGCTCGAGCGGCTCGAGCGACTCTTCGAGGCGCCCGGCCTGGATCAGGTGCTCGGCGTAGCGGCGAGCGACCCGGTGACCGGACAGGTCGTACAAATCGGCGATGACATCGGCGCACGCGCAATGATGCCTCTGCCACCGGTCGTGCTCGCGTGCCGATTGTTCGAGGGTGTCGGTCAACAAGGCGTGGGAGAACGTCCATCCTTTGTTGGTTCGTCGCAGGAGATCCTGCTGGGCCATCTCACGCACGAGGTCGTCCTGGGGACCGTATTGGCAAGCGTCGCACGCCAGAACCCACTCTCGGTCGTCGAACTCTCGTCCCAATGATGCGGCGAGTTCGAGGGCCGATAGGCACTCATCGCGTGGTCGGTCGGGCACGCCGGCGAAGACCGACTCGAGTCGCTTCCACCAGACTTCGAGCAGCGTCTCCGGCAGCTCGGGTTGCTCCGTCGCCAGCGCAAAGCCGTCGGCTGTGGGTATTAGTAGGCCACGCTCGACCCAATGGTCGAGGATCTGAACGGCGAATAGGGGATTGCCATCGGCACGCTCCCGAACGTGTCTCGCGAACTCGCTCTGTAGGCCGATGGCGTGCCGGATCATGGTGCCGATATCTTCGTCAGCCATAGGCTCGAGGTCTACCCGTGTGGTGGCCGGGTGACGTTGCAGGCGTCCCAGTGCCTCGTAGGCATCGTAGCGCTCGTCGAGTTTCTCGAGGCTCACGGTGCCAACGATAAAGAGCGGGACGGGGTGGGTCTCGCTCTTTCTGAGCACGAATTCGCTGAATGCCGTGGCGTCGTTGGCCCAGTGGGCGTCGTCGGCCCAGATGAGGGCGGTTCTCTCGCGGCCGATGCGCTGCAAGAGCCTGTAGATGGTCAGGTATCGCTCTTCAGGGCTGTTGAACCGGACGAAAGGAGTTTGCTCTCGGCGTGTATCGGCTGGCGCGACCATCTCCGCGAGGGCATCGCAGTCGACTTCGGCCATGTCGTCGTGCCAGCCCGATTCTTCGAAGTGTCGATAGATGCGCCGGCGTACTTTCTGTCTTGGAAGACCCACACAACGAAAATACCTGGCGAGCATGGGGCCGAGGCCGTCGTTCGGGCCGCCACGCCGGCTGTGAGTGCAGTAGAGAAACTCGACGGCGCCCCGCGCATGGGCGGTGCGCGCCAACCATTCGGCGACCTTGGACTTCCCGCAGCCGTTGGTGCCGACCAGCGACGTAGCCAGTGGTCTGCCCTCGAGCTGGACGTCGCGGAGTCGACTCCAGAGGTGATCGCGGACGTCCTCACGGTCGACGAGGGGGATGGCCCGCATGCCGTAGAGCCCGAGTCCGGCGCCTTCGAGCTGGTGCAGCTGCTTGTGGTCTTCGGTGCGCCAGGTCTCATCCAGCATGTGATTGCGAAAATTCGGCTCGAGCAGAGGGGCCGATGAACGCCAATCCACCCCGCCGATCAGTTGTCCCCAACTTCTGTCCGTCGGGCCTGGCATGAGCTCCAGGACCTTGGCCGCATCCGCGGCCCGTTTGCAGCGATCGAAGACTGACTTCTCCAGTAGCCAGAGCAACCAGTCGTAGAACTGATGGGGAACTGGCGACGAGGCGTCCAGAGCAGGTGGGGGCTCCTGAAGCTGCGCCTCGAGCACGTCCTTTACCTCGTCCCGGACGAAAGGCGGTGAGCCGGACACCAGTCGCCAGGCCACGCAGCCCAACGCGTAGAGATCTGTCCAGGGCCCCTCATCGCGCTGATGGCCTCGGATTTGTTCCGGGGCCATGAACTCGGGAGTGCCCGCGACGCGATCGGGTTCTCGGTCGTGGCCTTCATGCACCGCGCCTCGTGCGATCCCGAAGTCGACCAGCGTGGGGTTGAGCCGCCCATCGTCGTAATCGACCAGAATATTGGCGGTCTTCAGGTCCCGGTGGAGGACTCCGGCGGCGTGTGTAGCAGCGAGTGCATCCAGGATATTGAGCAGGACTTCGCGGAGTTCTGACCAGTCCAATAGGCCGACGACATCGCTCATGTCGCGGCCTCTTACGTACTCCATGGCCAGCCACGGGGTGTTCTTCGGGAGTCTCCCAAATGGCTCCAACTCGAGTGTTTGGTCAGTCATCCCCGCGTCGAGCACGGCCGCGACGCGGGGATGGTGTAGCTGAGCCATGGCTTCGGCTTCTCGCCAGAACGTCTCCCGGAGGCGCTGGAGTTTGCTTTCTTTCGCCCGCAGTAGCTTGAGCGCCACGCGGCGCCCGCTGCCTACGTGACGCGCTCGATACACCACCGCAGAACCGCCCTTGCCAATGGGCTTGTCGAGCTCGAATGAACCGATGGACGTGGAGACGGACATGCCGCTCAGAGTGTAGGTTCGAGTAATTGCGGGAGTATCCCGAGTATAACATCACGCGGCGAGATATCGAGCACGGGGCGTCGAGGGCGAGCTGGCCCCGGAGATGATGTTCGCGTTTCGGCTGCGCAGGTCGACGCGCGGGAGCGTCGGCGATGATGATTTTCGAAGGGGGAGAACGGTGCCTGACGCTCACCTGCGGGCCCCACCCACCCGCAAAAGCCATCACGAGGGGGTTCGGCCAGCGGCTCGTGACTCATCCGGGTCTGACGCCCATCTGCGGGCCCCACCCACCCGCACACGGCGCAGGAGCCGGGTTCGAGGCGTGATTTCTGAGCAGTCCCAGGGCTGGGCTCCGGGCATGGTTTCAGCAGCGCCACGGCCCGGACACCGCCAGTATGTCAGCAGCTCACAGCAACACAGTTTGGCGACGACGGCGAACTTTTTTGCGTTACCCCGATATCGGCCTATGGCAGCTGTCAGGAGCCGATCTTGGTGTCTTCTGGTGGTGCGAAAAGCGCGCCGAGTTCGAGAATTTACGCAACGATTCCGGGGGTTGCGCCGAAAACTATTATGAGGGCACTCGCGGCGAGGCGTCGTCGAGTTT
>JBNJFZ010000011.1:22484-58509 GCA_051747295.1 Myxococcota bacterium | reverse complement strand
TTGGCCGGCGTCCAAAGCGCGGCCTGCTTCCCCTCGATACCGAACGTAAAGAAGAGCCGCTCGAGTACTTCTTCGAGCTCCTTTTGCAGCTCCAGGCGCAGCCCCCACTCCTCGCGCAACACCTGCTCGTTGCTGATACCGATGAGATCCAGCAGGTAGAATGGCGCAATGGTCAGTGACAGCTTGTCGACCGACGTCAGCCCCTTCAAAAAACGGGGGTGGTTGTAGATGAGCTCGGCCCCGACCAGGTAGTCGACCTGCTCATCCGCTGAAAATGAGCCCAGGTCGGCGCTCGCGGTGCCGTATCGAAATAGCTGCAGCGTATCGATGGCGCCGATGATCCGGGGCCGAAAGCGCTGCGCACGCCCCAGGAGGTTGTCATCGTTGTACTGAGTCTCGCCGGTGACGAGTAGACGACGCGAGTCGCCCAGCAGGTCGCGGCCCTCGAAGCCAAACTTGAAGTCCAGGAAGCGGTTCTCGCTCTCTTCGACGCTTACGATCAGCGCAGCCGTCGACTCCTCGTCCTCGCCCGACGCATCATCGAGGCCGATGGCCTCGATCGACACGGAGTCGAAGACACCCAGCGAGCGCATATTATTCTGCCCCTCGAGCACCTTGCTGACGTCGAGGACATCGCCGGTGCGCAGCGGCAGCTCCTGGTAGATCAGCGAGGCATCGGTGTCGAAGTTGCCCTTGAGCAAAATCTGGCCGACGCGCACGAATGGCCCCTCATCGATCTGGTGGACCACCCGTACGCGATCTGCATCGACGCCACCGGAGAGCTCGCATTCGGGCTGCGGACGAATCCGCTGGCACTGTCGGCGGTTCTGGCCTTCACCGGTCCATTCGCACATCGCATCGGTGTCTTCGACACTCGAGAGGTAGCAGCGCTGGGGGCGCGTGGGAGCCTCGCAGGGCACCTCTTCACCGGTAAGCAACTGGCATGTCGTGGATACATCGGCCGTCGGATAGCCGTATGATGCGTAGAGTTGAACCAGGCGAGAGCGGTCGGCCTTGACCTGGAGCGGTCGGAACGCCTCGCCGCTTTTGACCTCCAGACGGTCGAGCAGTAGGCCGCGCGACAGCGCCCGGTTTCCCTCGAGCGACACGCGGCGAGCTCGGGTTTGCTCCCCTTCATCGATATAAATATGCACGCGCAGGCCGTCCCGGTTCTCGAGGAGCTGCAACTCGAATCGGCGCACCGTCGCGCGCAGGTAGCCCCGGGATCGGTACACCCCCTCGATGCGACCGAGGTCACCGAGCAGCTGGTCTATCTGGAGAAACCCGCCCTCTTCGAACAGGCTGAACTCGGTGGTGCCGATGTCATCGCGGAGCTCGTCACCGCCCATCGCCTCGTTTCCATGCAGCACGATCTCACGGATCTTGAGCCGGTCACCGGGCTGGATATCGAACTCGATCGTGCGGTCGAGCCGGTCCACGACCTTCTCCTCACCGCGTACTCGGGCGAAAGGATAGCCGCGGGTCTGATAGAATTGCTCGAGCGCCCTGGAGGCGCGCGCGATCTCCTCCTGGTCGATGTAGCCGCTCTCCTGGAAAGGCAGCTGATCCATCAAATCACCGCGCGCGAACACGACCTCGCCGTCGAATTTGATATCCCACTGCGGCCCTTCGACGACGTCGACGAGCAGCGTTACGCAGTCTTTCTTGGGCTCCTGGATGACCTCATCGTCGACGATTCGCGCCCTGAAGAAGCCCATCTCACGGTAGCGACGCAGCAGTGCCTCCTTTCCCTCGGCAAAACCACTGGTCGTATAGGTCGGGACGAACGCCTTAAACCGGCGCACGAGGAGTCCGTGGCTGGCCAGCAGCAACTCCCGTGCCTCGGAGTAGCGAAGCGAGCGCAATCCGCGGACACCGATACGACAGATCTCGCGCTGGTCCCCCTTCTCGATACGGAAGGTGATGTCGACCAGGTGGTCGTCTCCCTGCACGGTGCGCACCATCATGCCGATCTTCGTGCCGAAGTAGCCCTCTTTTTCGAATTGTCGCTCCAGAGTGTTGATCTGGGTCACGGCCTTGGATCGGTCGGCCCTGTAGGACTGCCCCTGACGGTAGATGAGCAGCTTGCGCAGCTCGGAGACGAAAGGTGGCGGCTTGACCCCCTCGAACTCGACGTCACGGATCAACACAGCGCCCTCGGCCTCGAGGGTCAAACCCACACCGCCCTGGTGCGGCTCGACGGTGGCTTCGATGGACTCGAAAAAACCGGTCTTGGCGAGCCGCTCCTCGGCGCGGCGCAGCCTGTCGATCGTGAACTCGAGGCCGACGAAGAGCCCCGTGAGGTCCTTGAGGTTTTCCTGCGCGACCGGGTTGCGGCACAAGTCGAGGTCGCAGCGAAGCTCGAAGCGAGTGATCGGCTCGCCGATGAATTTCTCGTACGCTTCCTTCTGCGAGATGGGGTCGGGCCCGTCCTGCGCGGCATCCTCGTCGTCGGCACCGATGAATCCCTCGATCGGATCGTCGACCGGGTCAGCCGCAGACTCCTGGGCGACGGCCGTGGTCGACCAACACACTGACAACACCAGGAGCAGCGAGAGCAAACCTCTGCTGCGATTCGGCGCGGTCTTCTCGTTGTTCGGCTGTCGATTCAATCCGGCGGGTCCATTATCCGTTTACTCATGCCACCAATCCACGTTTGCGACCGGGCTCGTGGATATCACACACCCGGGGATTCGCGCGACTGGCGGGCGTTTCGAAGGTGGTGGTCGTTCTAATCCGTGGTCGTTCTAATCCAAAGGCAGGCGGTATCGCAGCTTCAGGTCGATGAGCAGATCATTGCCCTCCCCCTGGCTGCGCTCGCTGAGCTCGGCGGACCAGTTGTCCGACAGCTTGTACTCGAGCTCGTAGCGCTGACCGCCGGCCGTCTCGGAGATGCCCGACTCGAGCTGAAAATTCCAGCTGAGCCGACGCGTGAGCGTGTCTCCGATGCGCACCTGCGTGCGCTCGACGCCCGGCATGATGCTGAACTCGGAGACCTTCACCACGTCCTGCACCTCCTTTTCGATGCGGCCCAGCAACGGTCCGAGCGCGATCTCGAGCGTCGGCCCTGACGCACTCGAGGCGGTCAACTGGTCGACCGTGCAGCCGGTCAACAACAGGCTCAAGATGTCGCGCTGGTCGGCATACGGGTTGCTGTCGAGCTGGACGTTCAGGTTGTCGGCCTTGCCCGTGATATTCAGGATGACGTGGTATTCTTGTTGCTCGGTTTGCTCCAGATCGCCCGTCAGATCGATATCGGTATCGAAGTCGTCGCTTAGGCGCCCCTCTCGGCACCGATTCTTGACATCTGCCCCCGCGATGATGTCGATATACGGATTCTCCGGCTTACCGGTAAATCGCAGCGTACCCGAGCGTACATCGAATACCTCTCCCTGGAACGTCACTCCGCCGTCGATGACGTCGATATTTCCGCTGAGGCTGGGGTCGCCGAGCGTCTCCCGCAGCCGCAAGTCGATCCGGAGCTCGAGATCGAGCGAGAGTCTGTCGATTTCGTTTTCGACCGTAAAGCCGTCCCGGGCGCGTACCGCCAGATCCATCTCGATGTTGCGCAGCTCGGGCACTTCATCGAGCAAGCTGGCCTCGTAGCGCTCGGTCTGCCGGTTGAAGGCTCCGAGGACCCGGCCGGTGACCTCCTCCTCGACGAGGCTGATATTGCGGTAGAACCGCCCGTCGAGCACGTCGATCCCGCCGCTGACAAGATACGTCGAGAAGTCGTAGACGTTCCGCGCACGGATGCGCAGATCGGTATCGAACGTCACGTTCGCGGTGTCCGAGATGCGGTAGTTCATGTTGTGCGTCCAGCCGCGCACATCCAGGCGACCGAGCTCCCGATCGACCATCGACAGCTCCCCGTGGACCCGGAAGAGACCGCCGAGCGCACCACCCCGCAGTTGCTTGTCCTCGGGCACGAAGATCCGGTTGCGCCGGAAGCGCACCTCGCCCTGTGTGAACCGGATGGGCTCGGGGAGGTCACGAATCGAGATCTCGGCCCGATCGAAGGAGACGAACCCGTCTGCGACGATATTGTCCGGTGGCCCTCGAAAGCTCGCATCGGCGGTGAGTTTGCCGCGCGATTCGACGAACGAGGACGGAAAATAAGAAGGAAACGCACGCCGCGCGGTGGTGAGGAGGCTCAGATCGAGGCTGCCCTGAGCGCTTACGTCGAGCAACAGCGGGTCGAGAATCACGCCGCCCTCCAGGGTCACGAAGCGGTTTCGCGTCCCGATGGTGGCCTGCTGGATCTGGAGCATCTCGCCGTTGTTGATACCGAAGACCAGCGGCCCACGGTTTCGGATACGCCGCCCCATCGTGCGCATGTCGACGTCGGTGAGATAAGACAAGATCTGATAGCGCGAGAAGTCCTTTTCCATGAAGATCTCGAGCATGCCAGTCGTCGTGAAGCTGGAGACCGCTCGACTCCGGGCGAGCTCATCGACAGCGTCGGTGAGGTCGAGCTCCTCCATCCCGACGCGAACGTAGTATGGTGAGGATTCATCCAGCGGCACCTCGAGCTGCAGCGTGACGAGCGGGAGCAGCGCGCCGGTGACGTAGACGGTGTCATCGACGGTGTCGACCACCAGTGCGGCATCGCCCAGGTCGCGAGCGCCGAGCTCCATCGAGCGCATCCGCATGTCGCCGGCGACGGTCGGCTCGTCGATCGATCCCGCTCCGTGCAGACGAACCTCACCGCGGCCTTTCGGCTGCAGCGACTCCGGTAGGTCCTGCAGCGCGGCGACCTGCGAGAGGTTGATACCGTCGCCGCGAAAATTGAATGTGTAGGTCTCGTCGAAGCCGTACTGCCCCTCGGCGTCGAACGTGCCGGCACCGGCTGCGTCGACGGTCAGCTTGTTCACCACGACACCCTCGCGTTCGACCGTGCCGTCCAGCTCGGCGTAGGGAATTTGCTGGCCGGCGACATCAGCCTGGCGCACGCGAGCGCCAAACGATCCCTGCGGATTCTCGAGCGATCCGGCTAACGCCCCCTCCGCGTCCAGCTCGCCACGCACCGGGACGTCCAGGCCGCCGAGCGCCGCCGCGGCCCGCAGATCGACGTCCTCGACGGCTACGTTCAGGTCCGCGGGGTGCGTGCGCCGAAGCGCGAACTCTCCCTCATCGATCAGGTGTTGAGGCGGGTTCGGATCGAGCACGTCGATCCACCCGCTCGCCGACGCCTTCCCGAGCCCAGTCCGGACGCGAGCCTCGTTGATACTGAGCCGCCCATCGCGCAATCGCAGATCCAGCGCGAGCTCGTCGGCGGCGACCGTCGCCTCGGGAAGTTCAATGGCCGCATCTTGCTCCGCCACGCGCATGCTCACGTCCGGTGAGGCGACGGGCCCGACCACCGTGGTGTGAAGATGGGCAGACCCGGTCACGCCCTCGACGCCGTACATCTCAAACCAGGGGCCCAGGTCCTTCAGATCGGCCGAGATCCGCGTGGGCGAGCCCGGAGTGGTCGGCCCGAAGCGCATGTACTCGTAGTCGAAGAGGAAGTCCTCGATGACGAAGGCGTCGGCCCCGAGCATCAGGCGCGCGCTCGGCAGGGCGACGCGTTCGGGGTCGACCCAGAAGCGGCTGCCGCGCTCGAGCCGAGCGACAGTCCCCGGGAAGAGCTGCTGATTTCGCCGTCGCAGCACGATATCTTCGGTCACCTCGACGTCGGCGTACTTGCGCTCGACGAGGTTCTGGATCGTGCGGTGGTCGTCGAAGCTATACTCCAGATCTGGCGGGAGCCCCCCGCTGAGCTCGATACCACCCGACATGCGCCCGTCGACCCAGGGTAGATCGACGTCGAAATCGTTGATGACGCTGCGGGGATTGACACCCTCGAAGGTGCCCAGCGCCCCATAGGTGATGTCGTAGATATTCACCCAGGCGTAGGGGATGTCGATGGTGCCACCGTGGAGGTCCGCGGTAGCGTCGAAGACTTCGACCCAGTGGTTTCGGAGCGCCACCGAGCCGCGCACGTCCTCGAAATACAGCCCGGAGGTCTCCAGCACCGAGGCGTAGACCTCCGCGCCGGCGTCGACCCTCTCGAGGTCGCCCTCGGTCGCGACGACGATCTCGGGCACCTCGAAGTGGATGGTCTCGTCGACAAAATACTGGAGCAGCGGTGTCCACATCGGCGCGCTCGCCGTCGCGACCCCTTCGTAGGTCATATCCGGTGTATCGTCGCCGGATGGGAACGCCATCTGACCTCGGGCGTCCATCTGGACCCCCTCGGAGTACAACCCGACGTGCTCGACCGCGAACCCGTCAGCCACCCACCTCCAGTTGTCGATGTCGACGTAGCGTACCGTGAACTCCCAATCGCCATACTCCGGGCCCAACCCCATCAACTCGGGCTCGAAGGTGAAGTCGATGGCGTCGACGTAAAGCCGCGGCACGCTCATCAGCAAGTTGTCGGGCTCGATCGAAATCGAGGCCTGCGGGATATTGACGTGCGGGATGTCGAATCGAAAATCCTCCATCTCGAAGGAGAACTTCGAGTCCTCGACCGTGATGCTCGAGAACTCGACGGCAATACCGTCCTGATCGACCTCCTCGTCATCCTCGTCGTCGGTCTCGACGCCCAGCGCCTCCAGCAGGTTGAGGTTGTCTTGCTCGTCGAAGCCCAGGTGCACGTCCGCACCTCGCACGCGCGCCTCGCTAAAGGAAATGCGCTCGACCAGCAGCAGTAGGGGGTTGATCTCTGCGTGCGCCTCCTCGGCCGTGATCGTCGGGTCGCCCTCGGGGGTCGCGACCTCCGCATTGTAGATGTGGACGCGAACCAGCGAGGGATCGACGACGATCTCTTCAGCTGCGAATTGACCGCCGAGTTGCTGGTGGAGCAAGTCCATGATGTCGACTTCGAAGCCCTCGCTGTTGGCATACAGGTACAGACCGGCATACAATGAGGCGAGGAACGCCAACGGCACGAGGAAGATCAACGGGATCTTCACGTGGCTACGGAAGACCTCGACCTCGATTTCATCTCTCAGGCTGTCGAGTCCAAGTTTCGGCATGTCAGCGACTTCGAGCGAATAGGGCCCGTCTGGCCCGAACAGACGGGTCGGACGGACAGGCGTTATAACATACGCCGCGAACGCTTATCAGTGCGATCGTACGGTTCAAACAACTCACTGCCCGGCATCTCTTGCGACGACTCACCCCCATCTGCTTATTCATCCTGCTCGCGCTGTCGCAACTCGGCTGTGCCGAGGACTTCCCGGCGGGCACGACCGAGCAGCGCGGCGTGGGCGAGGTTTCATTCGATTCGGGTGTGGCGCTGGGGCTGCAGCCTGGCGCCGCGAATATCAACGGCGAGACGAGCGTGACGATGCGAGCGGCCGCCCCCGAGCCCACGCTGAGTATCTCGACGCTGGGCTCGGATGCCCCGATGCTAGCCGTCGAGATTCAGAACGTCCCGACGCAGGCCGAGCTCCAGGTCACGAATATCGTCGAGCGCAACTCCACCGCCTCACCCGACTGTCCCGACGAGACCGCAGGTCAGGTTCGCTGCGAAGAGACCAATGACCCGCGATGCACTGCTCCGACCGCCACGCGACCGGCGGACGATCCGGAGACCATACGCTTCGAGTGGACGCAGCCCAAATGCCTGCAGACGAACTTTCGTATCGCGCTGCCCGCCGCCGAGCGCGAGACCCAGCTGCGCGTCGGCGTGGTCGGGAAGACGTCGGATGCGGACAACACACGCGAGGCGCTCGACGCCTTTGATGGGCGAGACATCGACTACGCTGTCCTGCTAGGCGACAATGCGGCCGGCCGCAAGCTCTCCCAGCTTCAGAAACTGAGCGCGTTAGTCGCCGAGTACGACTTCCCCGTCTACGTGCTGCCCGGCGAGGCGGAGACGACCCCGACCAGCCGCGCGAACTTCCGCGCGGTCTTCGGCCCCTACGACTTCAACTATCGATTCAAGGGCACCCGGTTTTTGGTGCTCTACTCCGCCGGCGGCATCGTCGGCTCGCGGCGCATCTTCCAGCTTCGCAACACGCTACTACGCTTCGCGCCCGATGCGCCGATCGTCGTCCTCACGCACACCCCACCCATCGACCCGCTGGGGGCTCGTAACGACGGCTTCCTCAGCGAGCTCGAGGCCGCACGCACGCTATCGATCATGTCGGACTTCGGGGCGGATTTGCTGCTGACCGGCCACATCAACGACGCCCACGAGGTCGACGTGCGCGGTATCGATATGCGCGTGACCAGCGCCGCCGAGCACGGCAGGCAGGTGTTGCTGCTGACAAGTCCCAGCGAGCCCGCGGGACCGGACGACCTGAGCGTCGAGGCGATCTCCCTGGATTGAACTGATTCGAGAACGTGCGGCTGGTCGCCGGGACCCGTTCAAGTCAGCTTGTAGCTCACCGGCAAGACGAACGTCTTCGTTTGCCAGGCCAGCCCGTCCGGCGGCACGGGAAAGCGCTTCAAGTCGCGAATCGTGTCCAGGGTACTTCTGTCCAACACCTTGTGACCCGACGACTCGCGCACCTCGACCTCGAGGATCTTTCCGCTGCGATCGACGGTGATCGCCACCAGCAGCTTCCCCTCGATATGCGCCTTCCTGGCGAAGCGCGGATAGGTCTTCGCCTGGTTGATCTCGCGGTACAGAATGAGCCCGTACTTCTGGTTGAGCTTCTTCTGGTCCTCCCCGCTGCCGTCGCGGATGCCGCGCGGGCCCGAGGCCTCTGAGCCGCTGCCCGCGCCGTCTTTCTCGGCCGTCGAATTCGACTTCGACGCGCTCCCTCGTCCCTTCCCGGAGTCGACCGGCGCCGTCGAGGCCTTCGCCTCCGCGGTCGCCTCGGCCTCGGAGTCCGTCTCTGCCGGACTCTCAGAGTCTCTGGTCTTGTCCGTGACGACGGACTTCAATTCTTCGGTTGGCTTCGGGTCGGGATCCGCCTCGGGCTCTGGCTCCGGTTCCGTTCTCGATGCTGCCTTCGGCTCCGGCTCGGGCTCCGGCTCTGGTTCTGGCTCGGGATCGGGATCGGGTGCCGAGTCGGACTCCTGCTCCTGTTCGGGCTCGGAATCGGGCTCCTGTGAGGGATTTGGGATGCCCCGCGCGGGATCGTCGCTGCCGTCCTCGGACACCTCGTCGAGCCGCACCATCTTCATCTCCACGCTCGTCAGGCGTTCGATGACGTCCTCGTCAGCCTCGACCTGCGCGGGCACGTCTACCGTGTACAAATAGCCTACAAAGGCCAGATGCAGCACGGCAGACAGTGGAATGGCGACTTTGAGGTTCATCGTTTCACAACCGGTTCTTCCGGGCTGAGTCCTGTCAGCCGACCCGCGCGATCCGAGTCAGGCTGCGTGTCTCGTGGGCGTTTTCCTAATTGATGCATCGTCCTTGCTCAATATTCGACCAGCTGAACACATGGCCATCAGAAGACGTACTTCAATCCCACGCGCGCCATAAATGGCGCGATTGGGCGGGCCCCGTACGGCCGACGGGAGGCGATTGCCTGTGTGTTCAGCACATTGCTGACTTTTCCATAGGCTGAAAAACCATCCAATATCTCGTAGCTGCTCAGCAGATCGACGACCGCGTAATCGTCTGTCGTGCGACCCTCGTCGCCCTGCCCGGCTTCCTCGCGCATCTCACCGACGTAGGTCACGCGACTGTTGAACGAGAATGTCTGATTAGTCACGCCGAGTTGCAGCGACCCCTGGTGCTGCGGCACATATGGCAGCTCGTCACCCTCCTCGACTTCTCCGTACTGAGGATTACCCGAGGTGAATGAATTTTGAAACTCATTTTCAGTTAAAGTGTAGGCTACCCGCCCCGGAAGATACCAGTCGCCCCCGAGATGTAGGTTGTGAGCGGCGGCCAGCTCCGCGCCGTAGACCCAGACTTCCCCGGCGTTGAATTGCTGGTCGAGCTGGTCTTCATCACACCCCGCCGAAAACGAGCACTCGCCGATCAGGTTGCCGTAATCGTTGAAAAAGCCGACCGCCTCGACGAGCGTGCCGGTGCGCTCGTCGTGATAGCGTACCCCGGCCTCGTAATTGATACTGGTCTCCGGCTCGACGCTGTCGGGCTGACCGGGCGAAACCGGGCTAAACCCGCGGTGGACGCCGCCGAGCACCCCTAATTCCGGCGTGATCGCGTAGTGGGCGCCGAGCCCTGGGATGAGCACGGCCTGGAAGTTGCTGGTCGTCTCGTCGGCCAGAAAGTCCGTGAACTCGGTGTCGATGATCTCCGTGCGCAGCCCGGGAGTCAGCGTCAGATCGGCGATGAAGAACTCGTCGATCACGTGGGCCGCCAGCGCCAACGCCTCGCCGCGATTGTGGGTGCTCCTGGAGGCGGGGGTATCATTTCGCTCCATCTCCATCGAGCGCATCACATACTCCTCGCGGCTGTGGTCGCGCTCGACCCAGTCATTGTGCAGGCGCACTCCGACTTCGAGTTGGTTGTACCACCCATCTCCATACGCTCGGTGTCGAGCCAGTGTCTGGACTCCCTGAGACACGAACTGACGGGCGTTCCCGCCAAATATCAGCGTCTCACCGTCGACCGTGGAGTCTTCCTGGCCGGTGAGCACGTCGTAGAGCACCGCTCGGCGGGCGGTATCGGGCGACGCCAGGATCTCAGCGAGTGGAGTCGGGTCCTCGAACCCGTTGACCTTGTCCCATGTGCGCTGGAAGTCGTGACGGTACGCGGCCACGTCGAGATCGAACGAACCGCCGGCTTCGAGCATATAGCGCAACGTGAACTCGGTGCGATCCCAGTGCATCTCGTCGAGCTGACTGGCGGCATATCGGCGCAGGGGCGTCTCTCGAAAGTCCTCATCGGTCAGGCCGAGGTAGGTCTCGTTGGAGTTCTCGCGCGAGTAACCCGCCTTGAGGCGCATCTCGTGGACGACCTCGGCGTCGCGGTCGGTATTCAACCGCCCCTTGAGCATGAACTCCTGGCGGTCGAAGCCGGTGTCGCCACCGCCGTCGAGCTCTTTGAACCCGTCGGACTGCCAGTGAATCCCCTCGAGCAGGAGCCCGCCCCAGTCGTTGCCGACGCCGATGTAGCCGTGGGCCTTGCCCGTCAGATAGCTGCCAGCGTTGACGTCGACGCCACCGGTGAACTCGTCGTCGGGTATCTCGCGGGTCTGCCAGTTAATCGCACCTCCGATGGTGTTCGGGCCATATTTGACCGCCGACGGGCCTTTGTAGACCTCCACGCCCACCATTCGGTTGACGACGGGGAAGTAATAGGCGGCGGGAGCGGCGTAGGGTGCCGGCGCAAACAGAATCCCGTCCTGCATGAGCGTTACTTTCTTGCTGCGCTCGGCGTTGGCGCCGCGCATGCCGATATTGGGCCGCAGCCCGAATCCGTCCTCGGGCCGGATATAGACCCCGGGCACCTGCAGCAAGATGTCGTTCGGGTTGTCGTCCTCGAGGCGCTCGAGCTCCTCTTCATCGATGCCCTGAGCTGCGCCTCCGACATTCGACAGGCGCTCGGCCTCCACGGCGACTTCTTCGAGGCGGACGGCATCGTCAGCACCGTCATCATCCTCACCGCCGGCCTCGGCTTCGGCCTTGTCCTCAGCCCCCTCGCCTTCCGACGACCCGGAGTTCTCCTCACCGGCTTCGCCCGCCTCCTCGTCGTCCTCGTCGGGCACGACGATTCGGACCTCGTCGTCATCCTGGGCGTACAGCTCGCCGGCGATCAGGGTGCAGGCCACCGCCACGACGACGGCACTGGAGAATGAGCGAATCGATATTGCAGACATAGAACTTCCTACAGCTTATCTCGAAGCAGAGCTTTCGCGTGAGAGAGGTTGCAGATGAGGTGGCGGCTCGTCGGGGCCCGGCAAGATCCAGTCCGCGCGGTCGATACCGTCGTCGACCGCCAGCAGATCGACATTCGGGTCGATCATCGGCCGGGGCGAGCGTGCGTTGAGAGAGACGATGGCATCGACGCGCACCTCCACCTGGTCGTGGCCCCGCTCGCGAAACTCCTCGCCGATATGGTGGGCCAATTGCAGTATCAGATCGGGTTGGCCGGACATCTCGCGCTCCTGATGAGACGTGAGATAGCGCGACGGGGACACGTAATACTCTTTCTGGCGTTCCGGGACTTTGACACGGTAGGTGACCGCCCCGTTTTTCTTGCGCACCATCACCTTCCACGACCAGCGCATCCCCTGCTCGTGCCACAGCACGTTGCCGGGATAGGCCACAAAGCGAAGCGGCATGACCAGTTGCAACACGCAATAGAGCAGCGCTACGGCCAACGCCAATTTTTGCAAGAGGCCGCCGCGACCGCGCTCCCAGCCCCGCGCGCTCGGCTCCGGATCCTGGCTCTTCGGCCAGAAACGCTCGGGCACCCAGCGCTTCGGCCAATCCGGTGCGAAAAAGATGGTCGCGCTGACCATCATGATCACCGGGAACATCCCGATGCGGAAGAAGTAGCCGGTCGCCACGTGAAATACCACCAACACCGCGTAGGCCACCGGCCGGCTCTTGCGCCATGACAGCAAAAACGGCATCAGCAGATCGTGGAGCATCCCGGCCCAACCCATCGCAAGCGCTATCCACCACAGGTCGAGGAATGCGCCGATCAACGGCGTGTCGACCCGTGAAGACAGCCAGATATTCAGGGGTTGTCCGTGCAGGAGCCAGTCGCTGCCGACCTTGGCCACGCCTGCGTAGAAGTAGACCACTCCCACCTGAAACCGCAGAAGCCACACGTGGTAGGCCGCCGTCTTCGCCCGCCGGATCCTGGGACGAAGGTAGGCGTCGACCGACCACGCCGCGTTGGCCGGCAAGAAGCACAACAAGAGTGCGATCAGGCTGACCAGGTAGTAGTGGTTCAAGTAGTTGGCGACGTCGATCAGCTCGATGTAGCTGAACAGCACGAAAAAGCCGATGATCGCGGGCCGATAGAACAGGCCGACGGCCACCATGAACGAAAGCACCGCCACGGCGATGAAGACCCCGTGCATCCAGGGCCCCGCCAGCGGTGATATCCACTCGAACCCCCAGTAGTGGAAGAAAAAGTCGGGCTGCACGAAGAACTGGTCGACCCACCCGTACGCCATGAACCGGACGGTGCCGACGAGCATCATCAGCCCGAAGAGCACCCGGAAGGCCGCCAGCGAGCTGATGTCGACCTTGTCAGTCGCTCGCTGGCGGATCCGGGTCAGCCAGGTTTTGAGAGCCTGCGTCTTCACAGCGGAAATCCGATTCTAGTCGGGGTCTTGTTCAGTCGTTATCGCCTTCACCGCGCTGGGGGACCTCGAGGTCGAGCACGTCGAAGAACTGCGACTTGATCAAATCGGTAATGGCCTTGGATGCCTCGTACACGGCGACCACGCTCTCCGGGTCGTTCTCGAGCGCCTCGACCATGGTGCCGTCGACGGCGTCCGCCGCCGCGATCGCATCCTCGATGCGTGCGCTCATATCGTCGGCCAGCGTGTCGGCGCCCATGCCGCGCAACAGGTCGTCGAAACCAAGGGCGTCCGGATCATCGGCCGCGCCACCCAGATAGAGCTGCTGGAAGCCGATCAGGTTCTGGCGCACATGCTCGAGCGAGCGGTTCGCCCACAGAGACTCGCGCTTTTCGGGACAGACATCCTCGACGCAGTCGGACAGCCCGGTTGGACGCGCGAGTTTCATGTCCTTGACCTCCTTGTCGAGGTAGAACAGCGCGTCGCTGATTGCATTCAACGCCTCCTGCGACGTCTGGTAGGTCTCACTCGCCGCGCCCGCGGTACTCAACTCCCCGAGGAAATCACCGCCCTCCGAATCCCAGGCCTCACGCAGATCGGTGGCCCGGTTGGACAGGTCGATAGCGACAGTGTGAGCATATTCGGCACGTCGCCGCTCGATCTCGGCCTGGTCGAGCGCGCTCCAGCTTCCGTCGGTATTGATCGAGCTGTTGGGCGCGCACGCGTTGTCCGTCCCCTCGTAAAAGAGCAGGTACTCGAGCGTATCCAGCCCGCGCACGTTGATCGGCTCGGAGCTGAAGGTGTCGGCGTCGGTATAATTCTGCTCGACGATCTCCTGATCGACCCGGCAGGCGTTCGTAATCGGCCACGAGTAGATCTGGTCGCGCATGTCTTCGCCACCGACCACCGCGCCCATCGGGCCGGCCGGGCCGACCTGGAACATCTCGGCGCGCTGCCAGACCTGCATCGCGTCTCTCCAGGCCTGCTGTGCCTGCTGACGATCGGCGGGGTCGAGCGAGTCCGCGTAGGCATCCGCAGCCGTCTCGAGTGCCTTCGCCTGGGCCTCGAAGTCCACGTAGGCCTCGAGGATGACGTCTTCACCCAGATTGGCCAGCACATCTCGGCGCGCCTCGGCCGCCTCGGGGTCCTCTTTGGCGACGTTGTTTGACGAATCATCCGCGTCGGAGCACGCGGAGCCGAGGGCCGCGGTGAGCAACAACCCGGCGACGAGGAGGACGAACATGGAACGAGCGTGTCGCATATCGTTTTCAGTTAGAGTTGGGAAAAGAGCTACTTTGAGGTCCCCTGCCACGCCTCAACCCCGCGGGCACGAGGCCCGCGGGGTAGTTGCAGCGACGGCCATCCGACCGCCGCTACCAGGCGATACCGAGGCGAATTACCAACCACCCTCGCCGTTATCGTCACCTAGGTTGGCTTCTGCAAACCCATGAGCGTCGCCGATCAACTGGCGAGCCGTCACGAGGTCGGCCTTGTACTGGTCGATGTCGGCCTGGTCGGCGTCGGCGAGCACCGGGGCATCACCGAGCAACTCGTGGAGCTCCGCGAAATCGGCGTCAGACAGCGACATGCGGGGGTTGAACTGCAGTCCGAGGGCGAACGCCTTGGCCTCCGACCACTGCGTGGCGTGCTCGAGGAAGTCGTAGTCATCGGTGCCGAAGCTATTCATCAACTGCAGGGTGCCGTTGATGTAGTGCACGACGTTGGCCGCCATCGTCTTCTCCCACGCCATCACGGCGAGGTCGCGCTGCTCCTCGAGGGCGGTCATTTGCTCGGCGCTCAACTCGCCGTCTGCCGACGTGATGATCGCCCGACCGGTCAAGAAGGCCTCTGCGGCCTGCGTGGTGAAGTCGGTGCTCTCGACCGCTCCGAGGTCGCGCTTAGCGGCATACGACGCCGGCGAGAAGTTGTACTCGGAGAGCAGGTCGATCGCTCCGTCGCCGTCGGTATCCATATAGCCCGGGTCGGCCACTTCTTCATCGGTGTACGCGAGATAGTCGCGCGCCGCGCCGAAGTACCCAAAGCCCTCGTCCCACTGGTGCTCGAGGCTGCTATAGGCTGCATCCCCATCCTGGGTGTTCGGCGCTTCGAGCCCCTTCCCATCGGTGCCGCTGTCCAGATAATCGTCGGTCCCCTGCGAGTAGCCGACCGCCATCAGCGTGAACTTGTCGGCGAATTGCTGCAGGTCCACGCCACTCTCGGTCACGTACACCGGCAGCGTCTCTCCTCCGGGCCCGGTGCGAGTCGTGCCGTTGGCCCGGGCGATCGCGTTCTCCTCGATCGTCTCGAAGAAAGCCGTCATCAGGCCTTCGGGCGAGCTCGTCGAGCCGCCGTACTGGGCAATGCTGTCATCGCTCCAACCGACGAACTCCGAAGACCAGTCCTTGTGATCGGTGACGTCATCGTTCCCGGCGAATTTCCCGACCAGATCCTTGCCGCTGGAGATGTCGTTGTATGTCGTCTGCAAGGTATCCGGGTCGGTCGAAATCCCGATCTCGGTATCGCCGTTGGACTCGGAGTCGAACCGGAAATAAAAGTCGAGCGCGGCGATCACGTCGCCATCGTCGGCCGGCGTGAAGTCTCCAGCGTCGATGTCGTCGCTCATGCCTCCGATAAAGCCCTTGAGATCGGCGACGAGCACCTGCCTGAAGACCTGTCCGGAGTACGACACACTGCTCTCGCCTTCCGTAAAGCGGCTCTCGAATTCGTAGGTTTCGGGGACTTGAAGCTCCCCATTGTCGTTGTTGGCGTTATTGCCTCCATCATCTTCGCCACAACCGACACCGGCGACTACCAGTGCCAGCGAAGCAGCGAGCATCTTCAGAGTTCGAGTAGGTCGAGTACGAAACATCGGGTACCTCTTGCGAATGAAATTGAAAACCTTTTTCAACTAGGTCGCCAACCAGCTTGAGACGCTTTTATTGAAAACGAGTTTCATTTGCAAGTAGAAATTAGGCCCGTGTGGGCATCCGATGCGTTTTCGACGTCATAAGGTGCGCTAATGATGCTCGCGAGGGAGCGCGCATCACCGCGGCCGCAACACTATTTCGCGACCGGCTTCGCGTTCGCGGGATCCTCGGGCCAGGGATGCTTGCTGTATCGCGCGCGAAGGTCTTTACGCACTTCGGGGTAGGTATTCTCCCAGAAACCGGCCAGGTCGTCGGTGATCTGCTGGGGCCGAAAGTTCGGGGCGAGCAGGTGTAGGAGGATCTTGACGCGCCCATCTGCCACGGTTGGCGTGCGAGTCGTGCCAAACATCTCCTGGATGCGAACCTCCAGCACCGGTGGTTTCCCCGCCCGGTACGTGATCTGGCGAGTCTTCCCGCTGGGCACGACCATCTCCGGCGGTGCGGCGTGCTCGAGCGCTGAGATCTGCTCGTGGTTCAGATAATTCTTGAGCGCACCGGGCAGATCCACGCGGCGCAGCTCGTCGAACGTGCGCTTGCCCCAGCACAATTGCGTCAAAATCTCGTCGAAGCGACCCGCCTCGGCGTCGGGCGCCAGGTTCGGCATGTCGAGCTCGGGCATCCACTCGCGCAGACACTTCAGGCGTTCGATGAACTGAAGGTCGCGCTCGCCCATCCCGAACGCCGCCTCGAGGTCCTGCCTGGCCCGGCTCGCCAGAAGCCGCGATACAGCCTGCGGATCGGCCGCGTCTTCGACCGAGACGACCTTCTCGCCGAGTTGAATATCCCCGAAGAACTCGCGCTCGAATGCCATCACGCGCTCGCGCTGCTCGTCGAATTCGACCTCGACGCGCGCCTCGAACTTCTCGGGGAACAGCTCCTCGAGCCACTCGCGCCGCACCAGGCTCGCCATCCGAATCAAACCTCGGCTCGACACGCCACCGGCATTTCTACCCCGGACGCGACCGCCGATACTCGCGGCGATCAGAAAGTCCGCGTCGTGGACGATGCTCTCGTAGGCCAGCGCCAACGGCTCCCCGCCGAGCATGACGTACCGGCGGTCATCGCCTCGACTGATGCACACGCGGTCGGGATAGCCGACAGCCAGCGCCTTGAGGGGCGCATCCGGGTCCACGTTCTCGACGCGAGCGTTGTCCAGCAGCCGCTCGAACTGACGCTGTACCTGCGCGACCCGCTTCGCACGCCCGTAGTGTGGCTTCATCCCCGAGCGACCACCGCCGCGCCGACCGCTGCTGACCTGGTCGAGCAGGTCGACGCGTCGCAGCAGGTCGGAGTCGCCCGGCGGCGCGTCCTGATCGACGTGTAAGACGAAATCGCGCTCGCTCAGCACCGCCGCCATGCCCGCCGTCGTGCGCAAGACGCCGCGCTCGGCCCCTTCCACGAGCATTCGCGCGATCCGCGGGTGCGCGGGCAGCTCCAGCATCTTGCGCCCCAGGTCCGTCAGCACGAACCCATCGGCCTCGACCGCGCCCAGGCTGCGCAGCAGCTCGACGGCCCGCTCGATCGCGTGTGCCGGAGGCCGATCGAACCAATCGAACTCCATCGGATCGCTGCCGCTCCAGGCGAGCACCTCGAGGATCGGCGCGGTGACGTCGACGCGCATGATTTCGGGGGTGTCGAAGTCCTCCAGCCGGTGCTCGAACGCCCGCGTCCACAGCCGAACCGCCCGTCCCGGCCGTACACGCCCCGCTCGCCCGGCGCGCTGCTCGGCCGAGGCCATGCTCACATGCTTCGTCTCCAACTTGTCGAGGCCCGACGCCGGGGCCATCTCCATCTGCTTGACCTTGCCGGCGTCGACCACGCCCGTGACGCCCTCGATGGTCAGCGAGGTCTCGGCGATATTTGTCGAGACGATGACGCGCTGCCGCTCGGCCGGCTCGATCGCCCGGTCCTGCTTCTGCGGCGAGAGCGCACCATATAGCGGCAAGACCTCGACGTCGTGGTCGCGCTCGACGCCGCCCAGCGCATCTATCGTGCGGTGAATCGAGCCCGCACCGGGCATGAAGACCAGCACATCCCCGTCGTCTTCAGGATCCTCGATCAGTCGCCGGACCGCCCTGGCCGCCTCGACCTCGAGGTCGTCGCCGGGCGGCTGGTCCAAATACTCGATATCGACGGGGTAGGTCCGACCCTCGGACTCGACTACCGGACAGTCGAGGTAATCGGCGATGCTCTTGGTGGCGATCGTCGCCGACATGACCACGATCTTGAGGTCGTCGCGGACCTCCTGGACTTCTTTGAGGAAGGCGATGGCGAGGTCGGTGTGGACGCTGCGCTCGTGGAACTCGTCGAGCACCACGATGCTGACGCCGTCTAAGAACGGGTCGGACTGGAGCCGACGCGTCAGTATGCCCTCAGTTATAATAGCGAGGCGGGTCTGGTCGCTGATCCGGTTGTCGAAGCGAACCTGATAGCCGACCTCACCACCGACCGACACGCCCCGCTCGTATGCGATGCGTTTTGCCGTGGCGCGCGCCGCCACGCGCCGCGGCTCGAGCACCAGGATCCGACCGTCCCCGGCCAGCCCTGCGTCGAGCAGCGCCGGGGGAACGCGAGTGGTCTTTCCCGCGCCCGCCGGTGCCTGCAGCACCAGGCTGGGGTTATCTCGGAGCGCCCCGACGACGTCGTCCATGACGTCGTCGATGGGCAGATGCGTCAGGTTGTTGCGTGTCATGCGGCTTCGTGCTGCTTACTGTACCGGATTCGCCGTCTTGAAGTACCGGAAGAAGTCACTGTCGGTCGAAAGTAACAGCGTGGAGTCCGCGTCGAAGGCCTTTGGATAGCTCTCCATGGTGCGCAGGAAGTCGTAGAACTCCGGGCTTCGCTGATACGCACCGGCGTAGACCGCGGTCACCTCGGCGTCGGCGCCACCCCGGATCTCCTCGGCCTTTCTGTACGCGGCCGAGGTGATCTGCTTGAGCTCTTTTTCCTTCTGTCCACGAATATTCGCCGCCTCTCCTTCTCCCTCCGATCGGTAGCGCGCCGCGATTCGCTTTCGTTCAGCGATCATGCGCTGATAGACGCTCTGGCGCACATCTTCGTTGTAGTTGATGCGCTTGAATCGCACGTCGATGACCTCGACGCCCAGATCTTTGGTGCGCATATCGACCTCCTCGAGCATATTGCTCATGATCTGAGTTCGAGCCACGTCGACCGTCTCGATGCCGGCCTGCTCCGCATCGGAGAGCTCGGGATCGACCAGTAGTTCGCGGTCCTCGGTCGTCGCGCGCACCAGTTGGATGAGCTCGTGGTTGGCCACCGCGTCGCGTGTGGCGCCGTCGATGATATCATCGAGTCTCGACTGGCCGCCGGCCTCGTTCCGCACGCGCTGGTAGAACTTGAGCGGGTCGACGATCTTCCAGCGGGCGTAGGTATCGACCCAGATAAAGCGCTTGTCCTTGGTCGGCACCTGATTTCGGTCGCCATTCCACTCCAAAAAGCGCTTATCGAAGACGTGGGTGGTCTGAATGAACGGCTTCTTGAAATACAGCCCCGGCTCGGTGATGGGCTGACCGGTCGGTTTCCCGAACTCGGTGATGACGACCTGCTCGGTCTCGTCGACCACGTACATCGAGGACGCAAGGAGCCAGATCACGATGACCGCGACGACTCCACCGATAATTTTGTATGAACTTTTCATTGCGAACCTCCCTGAGAGGTCTGCGAGGGCACGACGGGCACCTGGCCTTCCGCCATGGGAAGGATCGGTGAGACGCCGGCGTCGGAGTCGATGATAACCTTGCGTTTGACGCGCGGCAGAACCTCGCCGAGCGTCTCCAGATACATGCGTCGGCGGGTAACCACGGGCGCCTTTTCGTACTCCCGGTAAACCGCGACAAACCGGTCCGCCTCACCCTGAGCGCGGTTGACGCGGTCGATCTTATACCCCTCGGCCTTCTGGATAGTACGCTCGGCCTCGCCCTTGGCCCTCGGAACCTCCTGGTTGTAGTCGGTTCGGGCCTGGTTGATCATCTGCTCTTTCTGCTGCTGGGCCTGGTTGACCTCGTTGAACGACGGCTTGACCGGGTCGGGCGGGTTGATGTCCTGCATGATCACCTGGTCGACGCGAATTCCCGTCTCGTACTGGTCGCTCAGCTTTTGCAGGCGCTTCATAACCGTCGCGCTGAGCTCGGAGCGCCCGACGGTCAGGACTTCGTTGACCGTTCGATCACCGACGACCTCGCGCATGATTGCCTGCGTCATAAAGCGAAACGTACTGCGCACCCGGCGCACCCTGAACAGGTATTTCTCCGGATCTGCAATACGGTATTGGACCGTCCACTCCACATCGACGACGTTGAGGTCGCCGGTGAGCATCAGGGATTCCTCGGGGTACTCGCTCGACGAGTAGTCGGTGTCGACGTCTGCGCGCTCGGTCCGGAATCCGAACTCCTCTTTGAGCTGCTGCTCGGTCGGCACCTTCTCGACCTGCTCGATGCCGAACGGCAACTTGAAGTGCAGCCCCGGCCCGGTGTCCCGGACGTATTCACCCAGGCGCATCACCATCCCCACGCTGTCGGCACCTACCTGAAACCAGGACGTCCACACGCCCCAGACCAGCGCGAACGCCGCGATGCCCAGCCCAACCCACTTGGGATTAAAGCTGAAGCTATCGGGCTCCAGTGTTCGAATTTTTTCTTCGAGATCCATGTCCAGCTCCAGAGCATTGAGCGACCGTGGTGCGCGGGCGTCGCGAGGCGATTTCGCCCCATATCGGCACGCACAGTTGCACGAATGGACCGAAACCTAAACATGCACCGGCGGTTTGCAACGTCCAGGCGCGGAGATCAATGGCGGGAGGGATACGGAGCCCAGAACCTGGTCATCTGGTAAGGTGCGACGGCGTTCAACTCTCGCCGTCGGCGATCGCGCGCAACTCGTCGAGGCTGAGTACACGCGTCTGACCGCGACCCAACTCCAAGATCTGCGCCTCCTTGAAGAATGATAGCAACTCGCGCACACGCGATGGGTTGATGCCGGAGAGGTCCGCGAGCTTGCGCGCAGCCAACTTCACCGGGATCTTCGCGCTGGTCTCCCCAGTCGCGCCCTCTTGTTCGACGAGGTGGAGCAGGATATGGGCCAGCCTGCGCTTGGGCGTGGTGAACAAAAGCGGCTCGACTGGCATCCAGATATCGCGACGCTTCGTGAACAGCCCCACCCGCGTGGCGAGCTTGCCCAGGTGCGGCGCGACCACCTCCCGAAACTCGTCGGGGCTGAGCACCGCGAGCATCGTATCGTCCTCGGCTCGCAGCGTCAGATCGTGTTGGGTCGGCCGCTGGTGGACGTGGCCGAACAAATCACCGCGGCCCAGCAGGATCGGCGAGTGCCGCCCGGATTCCTGCAGCCCCACGCGCCCCTCCATCACCAGGGACACGTCGTCTCTGTCGTCCTGACGGAAGATATCGGCTCGATGCCCCCAACGCTCCAGCCGCGCCTGCTCGCGCAGCTCTCGATACACGTCATCCGGAAGGCGCTGGTGGAGCCCCAGGTTCGTCAAATACCAGAATTTGGATAGTCCCATTTGGGTTCGTCTTCGGTGAGAGGACAACACGGCTCGGATTTTACATCGTGCGAGTTGTGTTGGACAGTCACAAGGCTCGTTTCAGGCGCACGCCGCGCGTAAAAGCTTGTGTCTCGACGCATTGTTGCGGTAGCGTCTGCTCGTATCATCACAGCGGCATTTCAAGTCGAAGGTTTGGGTCGATGCTCAAATATTGTCCAGATTGCCAGCAGAAATATCCGGAAGATACGGAGTTCTGCGCACAGGATGGCACGCGACTGCGCGTGCTGGACGAGTCCCGCGAAGATCCCATCATCGGCCGCGTGCTCGACAGCCGATGGGTGATCGAGGAGCGCATCGGTGAAGGCGGCATGGGGTCGGTCTACCTCGCCTCCCAGCGAAGTATCGACCGCAAGGTCGCCATCAAGACCCTCAAGCCATCGCTATCGAATAACCGGGAGTTCGTCGACCGCTTCTTTCGCGAGGCCCGGGTCGCCTCGACCATCAATCATCCGCACTGCGTGATGATCCACGACTTCGGGCAGACCGACGACGGCCTGCTGTATCTGGCGATGGAGTACCTCGAGGGTCTGCCCCTCACCGATCGCCTCAAGCACAAAGATACATCCCTGAAGGAGATCATCGAGGTCTCCATCCAGATCAGCTCGGCGTTGGCCGCCGCACACTCCCACAATATCATTCACCGGGACCTCAAGCCCGACAACATCTTCATGCTGTCTATCCAGGACGGCAGCACCTTTATCAAGGTCCTCGACTTCGGCATCGCCAAAGTCCTCGACTCCGAGGAGAAGATGACCAAGACCGGCCAGGTCTTTGGGACCCCCGAGTACATGAGCCCGGAGCAATGCCGCGGCAGCGATATCGACGGCCGCTCCGATCTCTACAGCATGGGCTGCATCCTCTACGAAATGCTCGGCGGGCGCCCTCCGTTCGAGTCGAATACACCGATGGCCGTCCTGGTCTCGCACGTGCGCGAGACGCCTGCGCACATCCTCGAGGCCAGCGAGCGGGAGATCCCGCAGTCGTTGGCCGAGTTGTGCATGAAGCTGCTCTCCAAGGATGCCAGCGATCGCTTCATCGACGCACAGGAAGTCCGCAAGGCACTCGAACAGGAATTGACCAAGCTCAGCGGAGGCGCGCCGTCGTCGCCGGGGCAGACTTCGCAACCGGATACCACTGCGCCGCCCGAGTCCTCGACCCCGATACCCACGCCGGCCGAACAGGTCGAACTCGGCCAGGCCAGCACGGCCTCCGCATCGGCCGTAGACGGGGATAGCCAGCCGATCTCCGAGCCGCAGACGACCGGCTCGGTCAACTCGCCGCAGCCCCGAAAGACCGGCCGCGGCCCACTCATCGCCATACTCATGGTGCTGATGGTGCTCGTCAGCGTGGCCGGTTGTGCGGCCGGCGTCTGGTTCTTCAAGCCCTTTGGGCTGTTCCAGGGCGACGACGACGTCATCGCCGAATCGGAGGCGCCCACCGATGACGAGGGTGAAGCAACAGCTGACGAAGGTGGCGAGGACGGCTCCAAACCCGGCGCGATCGCACAACGCGATGAGAATCTGAACCGCGACGAGCGTCCGGACGACGTGCCGGAAGGCAGCGAGACCGGCGACGACCCATCCGGCGACGACAGCGCGGAACCCAGTGACGAAGGCGACTCCGATAATTCCGGCAGCCGACCTGGCGACGACGAGGGCGGCGAGGCCGGTTCGGGCTCTGGGACCGGCGGAAGCGGCAGTGGGAGCGATGACGGGACCGGAAACCAGAACGTGGGCAATCAAAACGTCGGCAACCAGAACGTCGGCAGCCAGAATGTCGGCACACAGGTCGTCGAAAACGAAATCGTCGGCACCAAAATCGAGGCCGGCGAGAATGGATCGGACTCGAAATCGGAGTCCGAATCCGGGTCCGATTCCAAGTCAGGCTCGGACGACGAAAACGTCGGCGCGAAGAGCGACGGAAAAGACGAACCCGACGAGCCCGCTGGCCCCGCTGGCAATGCCCGACGCACGAAACTCTCGACGACCGGTGCGGCCTGCATGAAACCCGACGTGGAGTCGAAGCTCTCCCGGGCCGAGCGCGGCTTCGAGTCCTGCTACGACGAACAGCTCGGCAGCAATCCATCCCTGAACGGGAACATCATCCTGGCGTGGAATATCGACACGTCCGGCGACGTGCTGGCTCCCAAGGCTCTCGTCGATCGCGTCGGGAACCCGGCGCTGACCTCGTGCATCCTCGGAAAGCTCAAGTCGATCAAGTTTTCATCTCTCCACGGCGGCCGCTGCTACGTACGCGCGACGTACTCCTTCTCGAAGTAAGTCTAAGCTTCGCGCGCTTTTACTGGTGGCCTACTGGGCCGAGGACGACGTCGAGCGCGCAATACACGCGCGCCGCAACCTCAGAAAGTCCTTGACCTCGGCGATCATCTCGGCGACGGGGCCGTCGTCGCGCATGCGCGAGCCAAATTCGCTCTGTTCGATGAGGTCCACCGCTGCCCCGGCCGCCTCGGCGACCTGCACCGGCGTCAAAGGCTCTCTGCGAGCCGGTCGTGGGGGCTGATGCTTCAGTGGCGGCGTCTCCTGCATATCATCGAGCCGCGCGAGAAACTCCGACATCATCGGGGCCATCTCGTCGCTGACCCGTGGTCCGTCGGGACGATTCGTGACCGCCGATCGAATCCGCTTGACCTCATCGGGTGCCTGCTTCTTCCAGGGCTGTTCGTCGGGGCGAACGTCCTGTTGAGCAGCCCGGTCAGCTATCCGCCGGCCGGCGTTCTGTTTATCGATTCCCTTCATCGGTTCTCCTCCCACCATCGCCGAGACGCGATCTCGTCGTTCTTGGCCTGCTGTTTACGTTTTTCGACTATCTCTTTCTTCGCCAATTGCTTCTCGTAGTGCTTGCGGACCGCTTCGAGCTCTTTCTGGGCCTCATTGAGCTCACCGCGCGCGGCTTCACACCGCCGTTCTTGTTTCTCCACACTCGCCAGGGCGCGCTCGAGCGCATCTCGCTGGTCTCGAACACGGTCCCGAAGTACCTCCGCATGCCGATCCAGCGACGCCAGCTCACGCGGCTGAAAACTCTCCGCATCCAGCAGGGCATCGCGCCTGCTCTGGTGCGCCTCCACGTCGCTGCGGGCGCCCTCCAATGCCGTGCGCTTTCGACGCACGAAGTCCCGTCGCCGCTCGAGCTCGGCCAGCGCATCTGCGAGCGCCGCCTCCACCTCGTCGCGCTTGGACTCGCGCACATCGAGCAGCACTTCGAATTGTGTTCGCTTCGCCAATGCTCCTCCGGGTCACTCGCTCACATCAGATCGATGAGGCGCTGACGGGTCTCCTCGAACTCGCTGCGCTCCGATAGCCCCTGCTGCAACACCGCCTCGATGTCATCGATCATGTCGATCGCGAGGTCGACGTCGGGGTCGCTTCCGTATTCGTAAGCTCCAAGGCTGATGAGGTCGCGCTTGGCCTCGTAGCTGGCGAGCATCTCGCGCATGACGCCGGCCGCCTCCGCATGCTCATCGTCCACGACGGAGCCCATCACGCGAGACAGCGACGGGAGGACATCGATGGCAGGCCAGTGATTGCGCGACGCCAACTCTCGGCTGAGCAGGATATGTCCGTCCAAGATGCCTCGAACTTCGTCCGCGATGGGCTCCTCCATGTCGCCACCCGCCACCAGGACCGTGTACAGCGCTGTAATCGACCCCACCTCGCCACAGCCGGTTCGCTCGAGCAGCTTCGGCAACATACTGAAGACACTCGGAGGATACCCCTGACGTGCGGGTGGCTCCCCTGCGGCCAGCCCGACTTCTCGCTGCGCACGTGCAAACCGCGTGACCGAGTCCATCATCAACATCACGTCGAGCCCCTGGTCGCGGAACCACTCTGCGATGGCGGTCGCGACGAACGCCGACTTGAGTCGAATCAGGCTCGGGCGGTCGCTCGTCGCGCAGACCACCACCGATCGCTTCTGGCCTTCTTCGCCGAGCACTTCCTCAAGGAACTCCCGCACCTCGCGTCCGCGCTCACCGATCAAGCAAATGACGTTGACGTCGGCCTCACAAAAGCGCGCGATCTGCCCCATCAACGTCGACTTGCCGACCCCCGATCCCGCGAAGAGTCCCACGCGCTGTCCGCGCCCGACCGTCAGCAGCCCGTCTATCGCGCGAACGCCGATGGGCAGCGCATCCTCGATCCGCTTTCGCGACAGCGGATCGGGCGGTGCCCGGTTGATGCGCCAATCCTCGAATCCCGGGCCATCGAGCGGTGGGCCGCCGTCGATCGGGCGACCGAGCCCATCGAGCACTCGGCCCAGCAGACCTTCGCCCGCGCGAATCGTCAGCGGCTCGCCCATCGACTGCACGCTGGAGTCCGGTCCGACGCCCGAGACGTCTCCGAGCGGCATCAGCACGACTTCGTCACCGGCAAAACCGACCACCTCGGCGCGCAACGATCCACCACGGCGCTCGATCTCGACGACATCTCCGACGCGGGCCTCGGGGATGCTCGCGCGCACCACGAGGCCGGTGACCTCCCGCACCCGGCCGCTCACCCGGACGGTGTCGACGTCCTCGAGTCGCCCCAGATAGCCGCTGAGCAGCGAGTTCGAGTCCCTGCCTGAATCTTCCATGGTCATTGTCCTCGGATGGAGCGGCGGATGGCCTCGAGGCGAGTCTCGAGCCGCGCGTCCACGTCACCGGCGTCCGTGCGCAGCACACAGCTTCCGCGCGTCAGCGACTCGTCGCCCTCGATGGACAAGGTCGCGCCTCCGAGCAGCTCGACGAGCTCTTCGCGAGACGACATCAACGTCTGCGCATCTGACGGGTGCACGTAGACCACGACGCGTCGGCCGCCTCGGGCCCGCTTGACCACGTCGCGCACGAGCGCCCGAACGAGCTCGGGCTCGAACTCCAACGCCGTTCCGATGATGCGCTCGGCGAGTCGAAACGCCATATCCAGCAGGTCGGATTCGGCGTCGCGGACGGCATTGTCGTAGACCTCCTGTGCCTTGCCTAGCAGCTCTAGAGACTCTCGCTGAGCGTCGATCGCACCCTGCTCACGAGCCTCCTCGCGCATGCGCTCGGCCTCGGACTCGGCTTCACGCAGGATGCGTTTTGCGTCTTCCCGTGCACTCCCGACGACGGCGTCCAGCTCCTGCAGCTGGTTGACCACCCGGGACTTGACCACCCGCGGTTGGCGCTCGAACAGCGACTCCACCGCCCGCTCCGCCGCATCGCTCGCCTTAATGACGCGCACGGCTTCAGCGGGGCGTTCGCCCTGCGTTTGTAACTCGTCACTCATCCGTCGCTTCCTCGCGTTCGATGTGCTCTCTCCAATACCCCCAGAACGCCTCCAATGACCGGCGAAACGCCGGCCCAACGCGAAGCCGCGTCGCTCGCCGATTGATACGCGAGAGCTGTCGGGCGATGCGGGCCGTGTCTTCGGGCGCCCTGCCCAGCCAGACGCTCAGTCGATGCTCGAAGCGCCCGCCCGCCGCCGACGTGATGGTAAACAAGCCCAGACGCACTGCGGTCTGGTCGAAGTCAAAGTCGCGTCGCCGCAGTCCGAGATAGACCTCCTGGAGCCGCGTGGCAGCCTCGATCGCGAGGTCCTGGTTGCCCGACAGACCAGCCTGGAAGACGTCAGTCCACCGGTTCGGCAGCTTCGATCGGACGCGCGCCGCCCGCCGGCGCCCCCGGCCGGCGACGAGCCCCGCGATCTGCCAGACGCCCATCGCCGTCAGAGTGTGCGTCACCAGGGGTTCACGCATGCTGTCGAGCAGGACGAGGCCGAGGGGTCCCGCTGGCTCCTCGGCGTCCGGCCACTCCAGCGCCGCTGCGTCGGCCACCATCGACCTGACAACGGCGAGTTGGGCCCTGACACTCGGCCCGGGGCCGGGTTCGGGCCCGGTGGTACAGAGCACCTCAACTCTTCGCCTCCACCGCTCGGAACTGCCCGGGTCACATTTTCCCTCTGACAGCTCGACGCGAGACTCGATACGGTCGCTCCGGCGAGCTCGCTCCCGCCACGCCTCGAGCCCCAAAAGTAACTCAGATTCCTGCTCGGGTAGTGAATCGAGCCGATCACAGATGCCGTCGCGCGTCTCCACGCCCAGGCTCTCCACCAGCCCGTGATCTGCCCCGAAATGGGCGAGCGCCCACGCCACAGCATCCTCGCTGGCGTTGAGCCCGATGCGTTGCTCCGGAGCGCGCTCGGCGTCCTCTGCTGTCCGAATATCAACCTGCTCAGCCATTCGGGTCACCCGCTCGCTGCATCCGCTTCATGCGCAGCACCATGTAGACCAGGGCGCCGCACAACCCGACGATACTCACGCCCATCAAGCCGATCAGGATCTGGAACGCGGACTTGCTCTCCGGCGCGACCGCGATCGGTCCAATGGACGAGACTTTCGACTCTGCCAGGGGCACCGCCGACCGATCGGCGCGCGTGAAGATCACGTCGACGCGCTCCTGCTCGAGGCCCTCGACTCCGCCGCTGACCAGCCGCGAGATGGACTCTCTGGACACCGGCGGCTCTCCGCTCTCGACTTTGTATTTAAGCAGCACGCTGGCGCGCGGTGGCTCGATCTTTGTGCTCTCGAGCTGCACCCTGGGCTTTTCGGGCAGCACCAGGTTGACCTGCGCATCGACCACGCCGTCGATCTTGAGCAGCGACCGGGTCAGCTCCTGCGCCGTCGAAAACTGGAGCAACACCCGCTCCTCGTTCTCCGTGGGGACGAGCCCTCCGCTGGGATAGAATTTGTCGAAGCCCGAGACCTCGCGTCGCGGCAGTCCTTCCTTCTGGAGCACCCGCCACGCTTCACCGGACTGCGCCGGAGGCACTTCGATGAGCCACGCCTCGTCCCCGGCCGGGTCTCGACGCTTGCTCGCGTCGATCCCGTGCTGCTCGAGCACCACGACCATCTCGTTGGCATCGCGCTCCTGGAGCCCGTGGTAGATCGGCTCGCTGCAGGCAGCGGCGAACAACAGCGCGAAAGCGAGTACGAACCATTTCATCTTATGCATCGTTAAACCTGGGTATTCATGACCTGCTTGACGCCCTGAGTGGCGTTGGAGACGACCTTCGAGGTCAGCTCGACGCGCTGGGCATGTCCGTAGATGAGCGCCTGAACCTGCAAGAGATCCTTTTGCGACATCTCACCACCACCCATGCCGCGCTCGAGCATGGCTTCGATCTCGGCCTGGTCCCCGTTTATGCGGCCGACAAAGTCGTCCAACCGCGCCTGAGCGGGCCCCTCGACTTCCTGGATCCGGTCGGGGGCATCGACACCGTCGACGCCACCGGCGGCAGAACTCTCGCCGGCTCTCTCGGCCTCGGAGGCCTGCTGCACGTCGTTCATCACATCGTCGAATGACGCACCGTCATCCGTCGTCGATCCCTCGACGCCCGATGTCGTCGCGCTCTCCGCGACCTTCTGCGCCGAGCTCGCGGCCGCTCCACTTACAGGATCTGTCATCTGGGTCCTCCATCAGTCGCCTGGACACGCCGAACCTCCCGCGAAAATTCGCGGCAGCCTTTACCTCCCCCTCTATAATGGTTTTCGACTGCCCCCCGTCGATCGTTGCGTAACTTTTTTGGATTCCCGCACCCGAGATCGGCCTTCAGAAGCACAAAAACCCAACAAAAACAGCAACTTAAAACACAAAAAGACCGCCGAAGTATTTTTTCGGCAGTCGTCAAATCTCTATTGGTGCGAGACGGCGAGTCGAGGACTCACATCGAGTCAGATCTGCGGGCAGCTGAGAACAAAAAACCCGGACTCCAGCGGGGTCCGGGTCTCGATACCAGTGGGTCGATATATGTCATGAACACGAGCAAAACTCAGGGTCCAATCGCCTCGACCTCTTCGGAGTCGTCCTCGACCGGATCCTCCGGCGGCTCGACATCCTCGGGCATCTCGTCATCGACCAACTCAGGGTAGAGCTCGGCCACGCGCTCCCGGATCTTTTCTTCGCGCGGTTGGTCCAACCGGTAGAGATCCGCCAAGAAGTTGGCGTGCCCGTCGTCGTCGACACGCACCACGAAATACTCGAGGTGAATCGGCAGCGAATGTCTGAGCTTGAACCAGGTCTCGGTATCCTTCTCGTAGTACTCCTCGAGCTTCTCCTCGCGCCGATCCTCGTCCGAGAGCCGACCATCGAGGTCGAGCAGATAGTGGGCGAACTTCATCGGCTCTTCGATGCGCACGCAACCATGGGAATACGCTCGGAAGGGATGGTCGAATAAGTGTTTATCCGGCGTGTCATGCAGGTAGACGCTGTGCTTATTCGGGAAGAGGAACTTCACCCGTCCGAGCGCATTCTCTGGCCCTGGCCTCTGCCGCACGAATTCGTAGCCGTTCTCTTCGACCACCACTTCGTAGTTCTTCTCCTCGTAGTAGTCGGGATTCTCTTCGAGCTTCGGCTCTAGCTCCTTGCGACGAATACTGTGGGGAACGTTCCAATACGGATTGAACACGATGTACTGGAGCGTCGCGCTAAATTGCGGCGTGGCGTGGGTATACTCGAGTTCTCGGGTCTTCTTGTCGCGCTTCTTTCGCGTCGCACCGGTCACGACCTTAAAGCGAAGGTCTCGCTCGCCGTCCTGCCAGACCTCGGCGTGGAAGTCCGGGATATTGACGTGGACATAGTGCGAATCGGGACCGACGCGGGTCTCGCGCCAGCGCTGGAGTGCGAGGCGAATCTGGTGCCACCGCTCGATTGCGGGCACGTTCAACGAGTCCATCGTCTGCGGCGTCAACCAGCCGTTGACCCAGAGCTGGTGGGTTGCTTGATAGTCGATGAGCGCCTGTCGAAGCTCCCTCGTGAAGGTCTTCGAGTCATCCCCCTCCCAATACCCCTCGACGCGAAGCCGTTCTTTGAGCGCGGCGACGTGCTCGCTTTCATCGCCAGCGCGGATGCCTTCTGCAGCTTCGGGCAATTGTGGCCATCCGCCGTCGCGCACGATCTTCTCGTAGCGCACGAATGCGCGGGTCAAGCGCTCGTACTGGCGATACGGAGGGATCAGACTCTCGAGCGTCTGAGCGCCCTTGTCCGGCGTCTGAAAGACCGGGGTGAGGGTATCGAGGAGCGCGTACTCGCGCCGTGCCTCGACCAGCGCTTCGCCGGTGAGGCGAGGCTCGGCAGGGTCTTGTTCGTCCGCGGTGCCGCCCGCGTCGGTGTCGGATTCCTTACCCGACACGTCTTCTTCGGGCTCGGGCGGATCCTGCAATCGCTCGGGCCAGGTCCAGCCACGCAGCCACGCATCGTTGTCGAAACGCATGCGCATCGCCCAGTGAACTGCGTTGTCGGACATCAGAATATCGTATGCGCTTCTTCGCTCGGAGTACTCCTGCAGCGCGTCGACGCGGCTGCTGACCAGCGGTTCGAATCGTCCGAGCGGTCCATCGTCGTCGATCGCGCTGCCGACGAGCTCCTGCAGATCCTCGTCGGCATCGTAGACACGTCCTTCGTCGGATAGCCACTGGAGCAGGGCTTCACGCTCGTAGCTGTCGAGCATGACCTTGTCTGCCCCGAGGTCGGTGCCCTCTCCGGAGGGTTTCAGCGAAATCTCCTCGAGCGTGTGGAGTCGAAACTCGTCGCGCCAGAGTCCGTGCCGCTCGACCCCGGCTTCAAAGAAATCCTCGACCTTCGAGGCGGCGGCCGACTTCCCTTCCTCGGACGTGTCCAGGTCCAACCAGGCCGCATTGTCCTCGCGTTCGGCGTAGAGTTCGGAGAGCAACTCTGGATAGCGTACCGCGTGGTCGAGGACCCGAGCATCTTCACCGCGCTCGAGGATGGCGCGGATGCCAGTCTGAGACGCCCTCGAACGCGCTTCGGCCTCGAGCAGCACGGACAACTGCTGGTCGACAGCGTCCACGAGATCTTCATTGTGGTTTCGCTCGACATCCTCGCTACCGAGTGACTGCAACTCGTTACTGCTCGAGCACCCCACGAATCCCACGGCGCTCGCCATGCAGGCCACGGCACACAGGGCGCCCAGGCTCAGAGCACGCGCGATTTTCGGGCATTCGAACATATTGGACTCTCGATCCTCGACGCCTTGCGTCTTGGATTCTCAGACTCGAAGTAGCGACATAGGTCTGCACTATAGCAGGCTGTGGCTCAGGTCAAAAAAACCCTTCCCGTCACCACACGTCTCCCCCTGTCGAATACGGCTGAGTCGACGCCTGCCCGGTTTCCGTGGAAGAACCCGCGTAAAGTCGGTGCCATTCCCATCTCGAGCACGTGGCGGCGTGCCGCTCACTCGGAGCGATTGACCTCGAGCTCGTCGCCGACCACCTGTAGATTGTACTCGGTGGTTTGATTCGGGAAGACGCGCAATTTCCCCTCGAGTCGACGGCCGTCGGGGCGCTCGAGCACCAGCGTATGGTTGCCTTCGGGCAGCGAGAGATTTCGGAGTGACTCCTCCCCATAGGAGTTCGAGCCGATATAAATCGTCGAGCCGGACTCGAAGTCCACGGAGACCTTGCCCTTCTCGCGCGGTTGCTTGTCGAGGAATGGACGGAACAGGAACGTGCCGACTTCGTGCATGTGGAGGTAGCGATCCTCGGGGCGGTAGTCGCGCGACTGAAGGCTGACCTCCAGGTGCGCATTGCGACGCTCATTCGCCACGAATCCGCCGCTGCTCCGCGCTTCGCCGTCGACCTCGATATAGGCGCCGGAGGGGACCGGGTCGACGGTCAACTCGACGTAGTGCTTGCGTGCCTCGGACTCCTCGGAGTTCAGCAGCAACTCGAATTTATTCTGCTCGGCATCGACCAGCTCCACGAGGGCGACCGCCGGGTAGTTGCCCTTGCGACGCACCTCGATGTGATGCTCATAGCCGACTACGACGTCGTCGACGGTCGCGGGCGTGGGTCCGACACGCTGTCCATCGACGTAGGCGATCGCGCCAGAAGGATCGCTCTCGACGATCAGGCGCGTGGTCTTGGGCTCGTCCTCGAAGGGATCGAGCGTGATGACGTGTTGCGATTCGGGAGCTTCTCCCTGCAGCACCACGCGCTTAGGGGGATACTCCGGATGGATGGCGATCACTTCGTTGGGCTTGTCTGCGACGAGGTCGTAGTCCGACGGTGTCGGCGCCGCGCCCAGGAGCCCGTTCGTGACGATGAACGCGCCCGGAGGATCGGTCTGAATGGGCACCTCGACGAAGTTCGGTGGGTCCGGGAGTTCTTCGGGGAGATCGGCGACCTGATCGTCGAGTTGTTTGGCGGCATTCTTTTCGACCGTCAGTATGTCCGGATCGTAGACATCCAGCGATGCGATGACCGCAACAGCTACGACGATCGCAACGAGGGCGCCGACGATGGCGAATATCTTGGTCTTATTGTCCGAGAAGTCCTCCACGCCTTCGTGGAGGTTGTCGTCACGATGTCCCGGGTCCATCCGTCCGAGGGGCTCGCGCGCCTCGGGCGCCGACTCTCCACTGGTGGGCTTGCCTCGACCGGGTGGCCCTCCGCGACCGCCCGGAGGACCGGACGCGCCCGGAGGGCCGCTGCGGCCAGGTGGCCCGGTCGGTCCGGGTGGCCCCTGCCTGGATGGAGCCGCGCCCGAGCTGGGTCCCGTGGAGGCGGGTGCCGCGGGCTCGGTCGGCTCCGTTCGAGCCGGGTTGGGCTCCGTTCGAGCCGGGTTGGGCTCCGTTCGAGCCGGGTTGGGCCTGGATGTCGGCTCGGATGCGTCGCTGGTCGGCGACGTCTCCGGCAGGCCGTACGCGCCGTCGTCGTCGGACGAGTCTCCCGCGCTGGGAGCGGGCGAGGCCCCATCTCCCGCCGCGTCCTGCTCATCGCCGGCGTCCATGTCGGCATCGGCGTCGAGCGTTCGGGCTGCCCCCTCCGGATACACCCGCTGCATATACTTGCTGAGCTGGACGCTTCCGACGGACACATCCCGCGTCTGCAACCATTGCTCGAGCGCCAGCTGCATCTCCTCGGCCGTCTGATACCGGTCCTCGGGTTCCTTCTGGAGCGCCTTCAGGATGATCGCCTCCAGGCCCTCCGGGAAACCGGGATCATCCTCGGTCGGAGGGGTAACCTGTGCATCGGCTACCAGGTTCATCGTCTCGAAGTCGCTGCGTCCGCGGAACAGGCGGCGCTGCATCGTCGTCTCGTAGAGCACGATCCCCAGCGCGAAGACGTCCGAGCGGCCGTCCAGGTCCTCGGAGTCGAGCTGCTCGGGGCTCATATAGGACAGCTTGCCCTTGAACTGACCGGTTCGCGTATGTCCGAGGCGGTCCTCGGCCTTGGCGATGCCGAAATCGCAGACTTTGACGTGTCCGCCAGTGCTCAAAAGCAGGTTCTGCGGTGAGATATCGCGGTGGACGATATTCATCGGCTCGCCGGTATCGTCCGTGCGCGTGTGGGCGTAGTGCAGGCCGGCCGCAGCCTGAGCGACGATCCAGGCCGCCAACTCCCTGTCGATGAAGTCGTCGCGATCGACGCCGCGCTCGCAGACCTCTCGGAAGTCACGCCCCTCGACGTACTCCATGGCGATGTACACCCACTCGTCGACCTTCCCCAGATCGTAGACCTGCACGATATTGGGGTGGTTGAGATCGGAGGCGATCCGTGCCTCGTCGAAGAACATCGTGACGAGGTCCTCGCGCTCCATCAGGTGCGGGAAGATCCGCTTGATCGCTACGCGCTTCTCGAAGCCCGCCACGTCCCCGGTTTGTTTGGCCACGAAAATCTCGGCCATCCCGCCCTGGGCGATCTTGTCGATGAGTTCGTATTTCCCGAAGGTTTTGGGCATGCAGAGATCCCGCTGAGCGGTGTGTTTTTCGACCCAACCCGCGCATCCACCAGACGAGCGATCCGTCGATGTCATCGCGCCGAAAATGATGTCCACACCGTATTTTCCCGGTGACATCGCGTCAAGTTGTCGCCCCAACGCAAAGCGCGCTCGCGCCGTGCTCGTCGCGGCGCTGACACCGGGGATCGGGATCGCGGTTTTTGAGTTTACGCAGTGAGTGTCGATGGTTTAAGACGCCCACATATAAGCCTCGACGACGCCCGTCGCTCGCCGCACGCGAGCCGACGATACATCTGTTTCGCTGATCTATACGGCACGTGACAATGACACGAATCTGCGCGGTCTGCATCGGTGACGAGCTGCTCGACGGTCGCATCTCTGACGAAAACGCCGTCTGGTTGGCCGCAGAGCTGGGCAAACGCGGCCACATGCTCGACTCGGTGCGCATCGTACCGGACGAACCTCAGCGCATCGTCGACGCCCTCGACGACGCGTCGTCACGCAACGACAAGATCGTGGTCTGCGGCGGGCTGGGCCCCACGGCTGACGACATCACTCGCGAAGCCGCGGCCGGCTGGGTGGGCGACGTGATCGAGCTCGACGAGGACGTGCTCGAGGAGCTGCGCGAACGCTTCGAGCAGCGCGGCTATCCGTTTACCGACAATAACCGGCGACAATGTACGTTTCCCGAATCCGCCGACATCCTCGCAACTGAAGTCGGTACGGCCGCCGGCTTCACGCTCCAAAAAGGTGGCGCAGTGGCGTTCTTCTTGCCCGGCGTCCCGCGGGAGTTTCGCTGGTTCTGTGAGACCTACATCCTGCCGGAGTTCACCGACGAGCAAGAATCGGTACTCTCGCACAAATTCATCTACTTCGGGATGGGAGAGAGCCAGCTCGAGACCCGGCTCGAGGGCATTGTAGAGCTCGCCGAATCGGTGGCTGGCCGAGTCAGCTATCGGGCCGAGTTCCCGGTCATCGAGGTCAACCTGAAGGCCACGAAGCGCGAGGCCCTGGACCGACTGGCGGAGCACCTGACCGACAAAATCGGGCCCTGGTTGATCGCCGAAGACGACGCATCGCTGGCGCAGCGGCTGGGCGAGCGACTGATGTCCGACGACGCCACGGTGACGGTCGCCGAGTCGTGCACGGCCGGCTGGCTGGGCCGAGATCTGACCGCGGTTGCGGGCTCTTCGGGCTGGTTCGAGCGGGGGTTCATCACGTACTCGAACGAGGCGAAGTCCGAGATGCTCGGGGTCGACGAAGACGTGCTCGCCACACACGGGGCCGTCAGCGCTCAGACGGCCTGCCAGATGGCGGCGGGAGCCAGAGAGGCAGCGAATGCGACCTACGCGCTGTCGATCAGTGGCATCGCCGGTCCGTCGGGCGGCACCGAGGACAAGCCGGTGGGGACCGTCGAGTTCGGCCTCGCCACTCCGGAAGGCGTGTACCGAAAGCGCGCCCAGTTCCCCGCTCGCCGACGCGCGGCGGTCCGCGAGATGTCGGTGTATACTGCGATGGCGTTGCTATTGTGGCTCCTGGAGGACAAGCTGGACGCCCACGATGTCCAGGGCCCCTTCGACCGCTCGGCCGTCTGGGCCGACGGCGGTAT
>JBNJFZ010000011.1:0-22384 GCA_051747295.1 Myxococcota bacterium | reverse complement strand
TACATCAGAGATTTCATCCTCTTCGAGTCGAGGCTCGATCACACCGGTGCGACCTACCACGTGGTCGACCGCTTTCCCTTTGGTTCTTGAGGACTTAGCGCACCACAATACACCTCTACGAGGAGCCCGCCGAGACCCCACGTCGACGTGCGCTTCACAAACTTTTTACGCAACGATTCGTGGGGTCCGGTCGAAAACTATATAGGAGGGTCCGCACAAGCGTGGCTCTGACCTCCGCCCGGTCTGCATCCCCGGATTCGGCTCCGAACTCGGAACGAATTCGACGTGGCGGAACTCGTATGACGATCGACATCTGCGCGGGGTCCCGCTTGACGCGAGACGACGCCAGGACTATACACCTGTTCAGTTGATGATGATTGCCTCGCGCCAGCGAAGGCGACGGCACAGGAGACCAGATATGGCCAAGAGTAAAGACAAAGAAAAGGCGCTCGAGCTCACGATGAACGCCATCGAGAAGGAGTTCGGCAAGGGTGCCATCATGAAACTCGGCGACGACGAGCAACTCGTCGAGGTCGAGAACCCGATCCCGACCGGATCGATCTCGCTGGACGCAGCGCTCGGCGTCGGCGGGCTGCCGCGTGGGCGCGTCGTCGAGATCTACGGGCCGGAGTCCTCCGGTAAGACCACGTTGGCGCTTCACACGCTGGCCAACGCGCAGAAGTTGGGCGGCGTCGCGGCGTTCGTGGACGCCGAGCATGCCCTCGACATCAAATACGCCAAGGCACTCGGCGTCGATATCGACGAACTGCTGGTCAGCCAGCCGGACACCGGTGAGCAGGCCCTCGAGATCGTCGACCGCCTGGTGCGCTCCAACGCGATCGACATCCTCGTCATCGACTCCGTGGCGGCCCTCACGCCCCGCGCCGAGATCGAGGGCGAGATGGGCGACAGCCACATGGGACTGCAGGCTCGACTGATGAGCCAGGCGCTGCGAAAGCTGACCGGCTCGATCAGCAAGTCTCGCACCTGCGTGATCTTCATCAACCAGATCCGCCACAAGATCGGCGTGATGTTCGGTAGCCCGGAGACCACCTCGGGCGGCAACGCGCTCAAGTTCTACTGCTCGGTCCGCCTCGACATCCGCCGCATCGGCGCGATCAAGGACGGCTCCGACGTCACCGGCAACCGCACGCGCGTCAAGGTCGTCAAGAACAAGGTCGCCCCGCCCTTCAAGGAAGCCGAATTCGATATCATGTACGGCGAGGGGATCAGCCTGGAGGGCGACCTCGTGGATCTCGGCAGCGAGCTCAACGTCGTCGACAAGGCCGGCTCCTGGTACAGCTACGGCGATGATATCCGCCTCGGTCAGGGTCGCGAGAATGCGAAGGAATTCCTGCGCGAAAATCCCGACATCATGAACGAGATCGAGCAGCAGGTCCGCGAGCACCTCGGCCTGCCCGGCATCGAGGATCGCATCGAAGAAGACGAAGAGGAGTAACGCAGCGTAGCGTCCAGGCGACGCGCGCTCGACAGACTTTCGCAGCGGCACGGCCCAGGGGTCGTGCCGCTCGCGCTATTTCTTGAGTCGGTGTGCTCCACGGTCGGTAACAGACCCCCGCGTCGAGCCTGACTTTTTGAAAAATCCGGCTTGATATATCCCCTGGTCATCGAATTCCGTGACAACCCGAAGGTGAAGTGATAATCTCGCAGCCGGTCGTAAAAGCGACTTCGAGATATCTCAGAAACCCGGCCCCGACAGCCCTATGCCCGAGAAATTCGATCTGACCCAGATCCTGCAGGTGGCCGTCAAAGGCGGGGCCAGCGATATCCATATCAAAGCCGGCCTGCCACCGATCTTCCGCGTAGACGGCTCCCTGCTCCCCCTCCGTGACGCCAAGCGGCTCAGCCCCGAGGACATCGGCCAGATGGCCTCCGGCATCATGTCGAAGTACCAGAAGGAGGAGTTCCAGGAAAAACTCGACCTCGATCTGTCTCACGGTGTGCCCGGCGTTGGACGCTTTCGCGTCAACGTCTTCCAGCAGCGTGGCTCGATCGGGTTGGTCTTTCGCGTCATCCCGTTCAAGGTCAAGTCCACCGAAGAGCTCATGCTCCCCGACGTCATCACCGACCTGGCCGAGGAGCGCCGCGGGCTCATCCTGGTCACCGGCGCGACCGGCTCGGGTAAGTCGACCACGCTGGCGAGCATGATCGACTACATCAACAGCACGCGCACCGCACACATCGTCACGATCGAAGACCCGATCGAGTATCTGATCCGCGACAAGAAGAGCATCATCAACCAGCGCGAGATCGGTAACGACACGCGCTCGTTCGCACGAGCTCTGAAAGCCGGCCTGCGCCAGGACCCCGACGTCATCATGGTCGGTGAGATGCGCGACGTGGAGACCATCGAGATCGCGATGACCGCCGCCGAGACAGGCCACCTCGTGCTCTCGACGCTCCACACGATCGACGCTGCCGAATCCGTCAACCGCGTCGTGACGGCCTTCCCGCCGCACCAGCGCGACCAGGCTCGCTACCAATTCGCCAACCTCTTCAAGGGCGTTGTCGCCCAGCGACTGATCCCGCGGGCCGACGGCAAGGGCCGCGTCCCGGCTGTGGAGGTCATGGTCGAGACGGCTCGCATCTCCGAGCTCATCCTCGAGGAGGCCACCGCGCGTACTCTGACCGAACAGATGGCCGAAGGTGTCGACTCCTACGGCATGCAGACGTTTGACCAGTCACTGATGATGCTTCTACAAAACGGCCTGATCACCTACGAAGAAGCGCTGGCTCAGTCGACCAACCCCGACGACTTTGCCCTGCGCGTCAGCGGGGTCGGTTCGACCAGCGCCGACGCGTCGTGGCGAAACTTCGAAGGACCTGGCGGCGGTGCCGGCGACTCGAGCCCCGCCGCCGATGCCGGCAACGATGATGACTTCGATCTGGATGAATTTGATATCGAGCGCTTCTGACTCACACCATTTCTGCTGACTCTTGCGCTCGAAACGCAATGGGAACTGTCGCTAACATGAAGTTTTTCAAAGCTCGCTCCCCCTGGATAGGCCTGCTCGCCCTCCTTCTGCTCTCGTTCGTGGCTCCTGGCACTGCTACTGCTCAGGACGACGAATCCGCCGGACCGACGCGCGTTGCCGTGCTCGACGTGCCTGGCGGTGGCACCGAACCGCTCCTCGAGAAGCTCGGGTCCATCTCCGACCTCGAGATCCTCCGCCAGGAATGGTTCATCAAGCAGATTCAGAATCGAGGGTTCGATGCCAAGGGCATCATGCGTCGCCCCAAGGACCTCAAGTGGGTCATGGACGGCGGCGACCTCGACTACGTGCTGTTCCTCGCTCCTGTCAGCGAGCAATCCTACGAAGCGCGCATCGTCGGGAAGGACGGCGAGGTCGTTAAAAAGCTCAGCGCCGACCGGACGCCCGACGGACTCTCCGAATCCGGTGCAGATCTAATTCGACGCGAGTTCCAGGACTTCCTGGACGCCAACAAGCCGAAAGTACAAAAGCTCGGCAATGCCGGTGGGCAGCAGGACCAGCAGGCAAAGACCGACGAGGACGAAGACCTGGATCCTAACGAGCTCAAGGCCCGCGCGTCGACCGAAAAAGACGCGACATCGAAGGCGCTGTCGACGAATTGGCTCTGGGCGACGGGCTCCGCGCGCTTCATGCAGCGTGGGTTCAACGTCGTCGGATCGAACGAGGAGACGCTCTCCTACAAATCGGGCTTCTACGCGGGCGCCCACGTCAACGTCGAGGCTTACCCCTTCGGCATGACCAACGCAGACTTCCAGGCCGTCGGGCTGTACGCCGACTTCCGTTACGGCGGAGACTCGGTCAGCGTCCTCCAGGAGAACGACGCGACCGAGCCGGTCCCCATGAATATCTCTCACCTCGAATTCGCCGCGGGCGTATCGCTGCGTGGTGAAAATCCGGCCAGGGACATGGACTCGGATCCCGACCCCCACACGCGCCTCAATATTGGTATCCGGACCGTGAGCATGAATCTTGACCCCAACGTTCAACTCCCATCGATCTCGCACTTCCACCTTACCGTCGGTGGCAAGTTAGACTACCCGTTTTTGACGGATGGGCTTTACGCGAGCGTCGGTGCTGAGGTGACTCCAGTGGGATTCCTGCAAAATGGGGAAGAACTCTTCGGCGAGACTTCTTCTAGTTTCGGGATGTCCGGCGAGTTAGGCCTGCTCTACAAGTTCAGCGATTCGATCGGTATCTCGACCATGTACGACGCGAGACTCTTCCGGACGGTATTCGAAGGCGAGGGTACGGCAAATTTCCAGAACGCCAACGCCCTCGAGCTTGTACAGGGATTCTCGGCTGGCCTACAGTATCACTACTGAAGTTGACGAAAGCGCATACAGACAACTACGCATTCATCCAACGATGTCGCCACATGACTTCGACGCGCACCAGCGCGATGACTTACTGCAACGTGATTAAAGGAACTCTCCGTGGCTGATTCGAATTTCTCCGCAATTAGGGCGCGGCTTCGATACGGCTCTCTCGACGAGTTCATCGATGGCTACTCGCGCTTCATCACGCGCGGGGGCATGTTCATCCCGATGGCTCCAGCAAAACTCAAGCCGATCGGCACCACGATTCGCTTTCAGTTCTTGCTCGAAGACGGCACGACCGCCATGCTCGGCGAGGGTGTCGTCCGCCAGATCAACGGCCCCGATGATGCGGGCTCGACGGTCGGCATGCTCGTCAAGTTCACCAAGCTGAGCCCCGATACCAAGTCGCTCGTAGACCGCGTCCTCCGGGACAAGGACGAGCAGAGTTCCCCGATCGAAGAGACGGTGGACACCGACGACAACCCCACCGCCCCCGCGCGCCAGCCCGCTCCGGCGAGCGAAGACCCGCCGACGAGCGAGCTCGACGCCGACGACCTGGCGGTCACCGCCAAACGCGACGCAGTCGAGCACGAGGCTCAGGACCAGCAGGATCAAAGCACCGACTCCTTCGACGAAGACGACCTCTTCGGAGAACCCGGCGAGGCGTTGGCCGACGCCGACTCCGCTGCCACTCGAGAGGGCGAGAGTCGCGACGCGATCGCGCTCTCATCGACGCAAGACTCCGCGGCCGACGACCACACCGACCGCGACGAGGGTCCGGGACTCTCCGCAGGCGAGGTCTTCAGTGAGGCCGAAGAGCAAAGCGAAGCCCAGGAGGAGAGCGAGCCCGAAGAACTCGACCTCGACGACATCGAAGAAGACTCGGCGGAACCCACGCCCCCGCCCCCCGAAGAATCAGAAGCGAAAGATGGCGAGGGCGAGACCGGACCGCGCGAACTCGGTCGCACCGAGGCGGGCCTTCAGATCATGGCCTTCGACGACGTGACAGACGAAGACGCCGAGGAATTCGCGAACTTCGCACTCGGCGGTGAGGAAGACGACGTCGACCAGATGTTCGCCGGAATCTTCGGCGACGAGGGCGACGGAGCGGACGACTTCCTCGACGACGCGTTCGGTGGAGGAGGCGACTCAGACGAGTCCGAAGCCGGCGGAGCAGATCCTTTCGGCGGTGCACTCGGCGGCGACGGCGCTGGCGACGAAGATGCACTCTTTGGCGAAGCCGAAGGCGGTGCCTTCGGTGGTGCGAACGAGGACTCCTTCATCGCGGACGCCCAGGCCGAAGAGCAAGCAGCGGTCGAGCCCGAGCAAGACGAGTTCATGCTCGAATCGGAGGTCGAGTCCGACCTCTCTGTCGACGAAGGCGTCTCGCCGATGACCAACGAGTTGCACACCGAGGACATCGTCGACGAGGAACTCGTCGAAGAGGCCGATGAACCCCAACTCGAAGACGAGCTCGAAGATGAGATCGAGCTCGAGCTACAGGAAGAATCCGAAGCGGAGCCTGTGGGGCCGTCGCTCGAGCAACCCGAACCCGAGTACGGCGGGAGCGAGGAGCTAAACTCGGCTCTCAATGAACTCCCGGACGAGGACGCACTGCTTCCAGACGAAGACGAGGAAGCGGGAGCATCTGAGGAGATCCTCCTCCAGGAAGAGCCTCTCGCTGATGCGGCAGAAGACGAGGTCGCCGAGCCGGAAGACGAGGTCGAGGACGAAGTCGACCGCGAGTCGCTCGCCGCGCAGCTCGCGGGCGAGGAAGAACCGTCTGATGAGCTCATCAATCTCCTGGGCTCGCTCGAGGACTCGGAGGTCGAGGACACCGAGATTCAGCTCCAACAGCTCAAAGAGGACATCGAGGAAAAACAGAAAGAAGAAGGCCTCGACGCCGACGACGAAGAGAGCCTGGAGTCACTACTCGCCGTGGCGAACGCCGAAATCGAGGCCAAGCACAAGCAGGAAGAAGAGGAGAAGAAAGGCGAGGATATCCTCGACGACCTCCTCGGCGACGACCTGCCTCCTCCTCCGTCGGAGGAATCGCAGTTCGACATGCCGCTTCCCGACGAGAAGGAAAAGAAGAAGAAGAAAAAGAAGAAGGGCTTTATCTCCAAGCTCTTCGGCAAGGACTGATAGGCTCCTGAAACTCAGCCGATGTCTTCACCGATATCACCGCGATAGTGCATGCCCGGCCAGCTGATCTTCGAGACGGCCTGGTAGGCGAGGTCTCGTGCAGCCGCCACGTCATCGCCTCGGGCTGTCACGCCCAGCACACGTCCTCCAGCGTTGATGAATTCGCCGTCTTCCAGCGCAGTTCCGGCGTGAAAGATCTTCGTATTGGGGACATCTGCCGCTCTGTCGAGCCCCTGGATGACATGCCCGGTGTCGCGGGGTCCAGGATAGCCCTCTGAAGCCAGTACGATGCAGCAAGCGGCGTTGTCGGTCTCGAGCTGATCCCTGGGCCCGAGTTGGCCCGCCGCGGCTCTGGCGAGCACGTCACCCAGGTCTGCATCCATCGCGTAGAGCAACGGCTGTGTCTCCGGGTCACCGAGCCTGCAGTTAAACTCCAGCACTTTGGGGCCCTGCGCCGTCAGCATCAGCCCGGCATACAGAAAACCACTGTAGTCGATGTCGCGGCGCTTCAACTCGGCGATCGTCGGTTGAATGACCTGATCGAGCACCGTCGCACGCAGCTCAGACGAGGCCCGGTGCGACGGGGTGAACGCGCCCATGCCGCCGGTGTTGGGTCCTTCATCGCCCTCGCCCACCCGCTTGTGATCTTGGCTCGTCGACAGCGGCACGATCGTCGTCCCATCGGTGACGACCATAAACGACAACTCGGTGCCCACGAGGCACTCTTCGATGAGCACGGTCTGTGAGGCCTCGCCGAACTTCTCGTCTTCCATATATTCACGGAGCGTCTCCTCGCTGGTCTTCAGGTGCTCGGAGATGACGACGCCCTTGCCGCCGGCGAGCCCGTCGGCCTTGATGACGACCGGGTGCTCGGCGTCCATGAGGTACTCCATGGCCGGTCCGAGCCGCTCGAAGACCTTGAATTGCGCGGTCGGCACGCCCGCGGCGTTCATGACGTCCTTGGCGAACGCCTTGCTGCCCTCGAGCTCGGCCGCGGCGGCCCTGGGGCCGAAAATCGGGAGGTCGCGCTCCTCGAAGTAATCCACGATGCCGTCGCACAGCGGCGCTTCGGGTCCGACGACCGTCAGCGTGACGTCGTGTTCCTCGGCGAAGTCTGCGAGCCCCTCGAAGTCGCCCTCCGAGAAATCCACGCACCCGCCCTGGATCTCCTCGTCCTCGGCGATGCCATCGTTGCCCGGCGCCACCCAGACCGTCGGCTCATCGTCGGCCTGAGCGAGCTTCCATGCCATGGCGTGCTCGCGCCCGCCGCTACCAACAACCAAAAATGTACGACTCATGATGTTCTCCAGTTTCGCATCTCGGGAGTCACGAACTCAGTGTCGAAAATGACGGTGTCCGGTGAACACCATCGCGATGCCGTGCTCGTCGCAGGCGTCGATGACTTCCTGGTCCCGGCGAGAGCCGCCCGGCTGGATTATCGCCGTCACGCCCGCTTCCGCAGCGGCGTCGACGCCGTCGCGGAAGGGGAAAAACGCATCGCTGGCCAGAATGCTACCCTCGGTGTCCTCGTTGCACTTTCGCACGGCGATCTCGACCGCGTCGACGCGGCTCATCTGCCCGGCGCCGACGCCGATGGTTCGGGTGTCCTTGCCGATGACGATCGCGTTGGACTTGACGTGCTTACAGACCTTCCACAAAAAGCCCATGCCTGCGAGTTGCGCGTCGGTCGGCCTGGCCTCGGTCGGAATCTCGATGCCCTCGCCTTCCAGTGAGACGACCGGGTCGGTCTCCTGCAACAGGTAGCCCAGGCCGCTGGCACGGACGGTGTAGTCCGGCGACGTCAGCGACTCGGGCACGACCAGAATGCGCACGTTTTTCTTCTGCTGGAGCACCTCGAGCGCGTCCTCATCGAATCCGGGCGCCGCGATGATCTCGAAGAAGTGATCGTGGAGCTTCTCGGCCAGCGACGCATCGACCTGACGTGTCAGCGAGACGATGCCGCCGAACGAGCTCATCGGATCGCACTTCAGGGCGCGATCGTAGGCTTCTTCGAGCCCGTCAGCGGTCGCGCAGCCAGCGGGGTTGGTGTGCTTGATGATCGAGCAGGCCGGTCGGTCGAATTCGCGGGTGATGGCCAACGCAGCGTCGAGATCGACCAGGTTATTGTAGCTGAGGGACTTGCCATGGAGCTTCTCGATGCCCCCGAGCGGCGCCTCGCCCGAACGCGTGTACAGAGCAGCGGCCTGGTGCGGATTCTCGCCGTAGCGCAGCGTCTGCTCGCGGCTCAGGTCGAAGATCTGGTCGCGCGGCATCGTTTCGTCTTCGGAGAGCTCGAGGTTGTCTCCGAGATAGTCGACGATCGCCGCGTCATAAGACGCAGTGTGGTGAAACGCCTTGTACGCGAGCTCGCGGCGCAGCGTCTGCGTCACGTCGTCGTCGGCGAGCGCCTTGCCGACGCGACCAAAGTCGCCCGGGTCCACGACGACCGTCATCGACGCGTGATTCTTCGCGGCAGCGCGCAACAGGGTCGGCCCGCCGATATCGATATTCTCGATGGCGTCCTGAAAGGTCGCGTCGTCCTTCGCGATGGTCTCGCGGAAGGGGTACAGGTTGACCACGACGACCGAAATATCGGGGATCTCGTACTCTGAGAGCGTCTCCCGGTGCTCGTCGACGTCGCGACGGGCGAGGACAGCACCGTGGATTTTGGGGTGGAGGGTCTTGACCCGGCCGTCGAGGATCTCCGGGAAGCCGGTCACATCTGCGACCTCGGTGACATCCAGACCACCGTCTCGAAGCGCCCTCGCGGTGCCTCCGGTGGAGATGATGCCGTAGCCGGCGTCGGACAGAATCTGGGCGAAAGGAACGATCCCGGTCTTATCCGAGACACTGATAAGCGCGTATTTGTCAGCCATGGGTCCGTGGTGGGTGAGGGTTCACACTGACGACACGCTCGAGTCAACTAGCAGCAGTGACGCGCCGCGGCAAGGGCGCTCGCAAAATCACGCTCCGGCCCAATAAAAAAGCCGCAGCGTCGGCTGCGGCTCGTCGATCAGTTCAAATGTGCTGGCCCTGTTCCCACGCTACTCGTCGTAGTGGTCCTGCAGCTTATCCAGTCCGGCCGACTCGACCTGGCGGATGCGCTCGCGGGTCAGGTTCATCAGCTCACCGACCTCCTCGAGGGTCATGCCGCCGCGTTCTGCGACATCCAGCGAGCAGGTCTCCGAGAGCTCCCAGACCTCCAGGTCGGGGAAGTTCAGCTTGATCGAACCAGTCCGAGGATTGACGTCCAGATAGAGGTGGTACTTACAGGACACAAACGGGCAGGGGCGGTCGGCCGTCCGGCAGTCCTCTCGGTCCTCCGGTCGGAGGTGTCCGAGCTCGTCCAATACGAGCTTGGTCTCCTCCTTATTTTGGACATTCATCTTGCGCGTCGAAATCGTCTTGCTTCGGCGGAGGCCCTTTCTCGCGCCGCGCTTATTCGATGTCGTGCGCCGCTTCTTCTTGTTCGCCATCAATCGCGCCTGTCTTGAGGCATCGCTCTGATTTGGAGAATACGTCGAGTCGAGAGTATCGGTCAGCTTCGAATGCTGTCAACGGCTCATTGACCAACGCGGGGATGCGAGGCCGTCAGCCGAGGTTCACGGGCTCCGTGCATGCCTCTGGGGCGCCGAATGTGGTGGTCTCCACGCCCATGACGTTCAGGCATGCGGTGTACAGGTCGTTCGGTGCCCGATTCTCCCCGTCGCCGGCTACGTGGTGGTAGTTCGTGCGCACCCGGTCGGCCCCTCCCGCCAGCAAGTACATCATGTCCTCATGCGAGTGGATCGAGGGGTTACCGAGCTCGGTGCCGATGACCACGAGCGTGTTGTCGAGGATGCTCCGGCCATCCGAGTCGGGGTAGCTCGGGTCGTCGAGCTCATCGAGCAGATAACGTGCCTGCTGCATCCAATACGACTGGTAATCGACAAACTCGTTGTCCGGCTCGCTCTGCCACGCGTGGGCGAGCGAGTGGTTGGCCTGTGAGACGCCCGGCAGCTTGTAGTACTCGGCGCCGCAGGCACACATCATGCTCACGAACCGGGTGATGTCGCAGCGCAGCGCCATGGCGACCAACTCGGCCTGCAGCTTGAAGACCTCGTCGTACTGCGAATAGCTGACGCGCTCGTAGTCCTTCGGCGCCTCGACGCCCAGACACGTCGCCTGCCGCTCGCGGTCGGCGAGCAACGTTCGACGCTCCAGATCACGAATCGCGTCGAGGTGGTCGGCGAGCTTGGCCTTCGACGTCGGGCTCATCCCGTAACGCTCGCTGGTGACTCGGTGATACTCGGGAATCACGGTGTCCAGCACGCTGCGCTCGTAGCGTTCCTCGCGCTCCGCGGGCTCGTCCGACAGCGGCTCGGCCTCCCCGAAGAGCCGTCGAAACGTGTTGAGCGGGTTGATGATCGGCGGAACCGGTCGGTTGACGCCCTTCCACGACTTGACGTGATAGGTCCGCGTGTGGACCGGCTCCGCGCGCACACCGACGGCGAGCGAGCGCAGGTAGGTTCCCGGCTGGAGCATCTGCGCGGCGTACTGGTCGATCGACGGCCCGCCCGCCGACTGGGCGTAGCGCTTGCCGGCCTCGTCGAAAATGTCGGATTCCTGCTTCGGATTCGGTGCCCCGACGCAAAACGCCCCGGCGCCGCGCGAGTGCGGGTCTCCGGCGGCGTCCTGCATCACCGCAGCCTTGTCGTGGAAGCCCGAGACGATGGCGAGCTTGTCCTCGAGGCCCGCGAGCGGCGCCAGCATCCCGCGCAACTCGATATTCGCGCCGGTCGTCCCCGGGTCCCACAGCGGGCGCGGCGCTCCATTGGGATAGAAGAACGTCAGAAGACGCCGGGGGGCATCCGAGCTGGCGGCGGCCTCTCGAACGCCGCCCGACGCGAATTCCAGAAATGGCAGGCTCAGCAAGACCGATCCCGCACCCTTCAGGAACGCGCGCCGGCCGAATTTCTTATCGTCATCACTCATGGCGCCTCCTCGTCGGCCGTCTCGGGCTTGTGCACTCGTGCGTGGCGAAAAGCGTCGCTCAACACGACCGCCTCGACGAGCGCGTGATAGGTTCGACCCTCCGCGCGAAAATCGCTGCGGACCTGTCGCAGGTCGCAGGCATCGCCCGAGTCGGGTGGTCGCCCGGTCGCGTACTGGTAGACCTTCTGGACCATGCAGTTTTCGACGGCCTGGCTCTCCGCCAGGATCTCGGCCAGCTCGGTTGGACCCGCAAAGTGGTCGATGTGCTCGCCGTTCTTCAAATACGACAGGTCGGTGACCTCGGCGCCCGAAAGGTCGTGCGTGCGCCAGCCGCCGATCGCGTCGTAGTGTTCGAAGCCGAACCCGATCGGGTCCATCTGGCTGTGGCAATCGTTGCAGGCCGAGCTCTTGCTGTGCTGCTCGAATATCTTGCGCTTGGGGGCGCTCGTGTCGATCTGCGGGGCGCTCGTGGCCAGGTCGGGCGGCGGCGGCGCGACCGGCTGGCACATCAGGTGCGTGCGCACGAACAGCCCGCGCCGCACCGGCGAGGTGACGTCGTTGGGCGTGGTGACGGCCAGGAAGCCGGCGTGGGTGAGCAATCCGCTGCGCTTGTCGTTGTCGCTGAGGTCGTACTCGCTCGTGCCCTCGCCTCGCTCGGGCAACCCATAGAGCTGGGCCAGGCGCGGCCCTGCCCAGGTGCGCTCGGCCACGAAGACCGACGTCATATCCTTTTCAGCATCCCAGGCGACGTGCTCGAACAGCGAGAGCGTCTCGCCCTTCATCTCGGCGACGAGCTCACGGTCGAAGCGCGGGTACAGCTCCGCGTCGCGCTCGGCGGTGTCCAGATAGTCGAGGTGGAGCCATTCGCCGATATAGGAGCGAAATGCGCGCCGCGCTCTGGGGGCGGCCAACATCCGCTCGACCTGGGCGCGGAGCTGCTCGTCGGTGTGCAGCTCCCCGCGCTCGGCCGCGTCGATGAGCTGCCGATCCGGTGCCGAATGCCAGATGAAGTACGACAGCCGAGAGGCCATCTCCAGGTCGGTCACCCGGCGCACGCCGTCATGGCCGGTGACCGCCCCGGCCTCCGGGGTCCGGTCGAGCGGCCCGGTGATGTCGACTCCGTCGACGGCGGCGCCGTTACCGGCATCGGGCACAAAGCGCACCGAGACATCGCGTGCACCGGCATCCTCGATAGCGATCGTCTCGGTCCATGGTGCGACTGCGTCGGACTCGAGCTCCCAGGTCCGGCTCGCCTCACCGACCTGCAGCTCGATGGTACTACCAGCCCCGCCCGCCAGGACCGACACGCGGTACTCGCCGGGCTCAAATTCGTGCTCGACCGTCAGGGTCATCTCCGAGTTTGGCTGTATCTGGCCGTCGATGACACCCGCCAAGCCGGTGATCTCGAACTCGTCGGCGCGGACGCGCCGAACGGGGACCTCGACGTCGTCGTCAGCAGACTCGAGCCGATAGAGAAATTGCGGGGACTGGAGCATGGCCTCGACGACCAGGCGTGCGCCGCGCTCGAAGTCGTCGCCCTCGGACTGCACGACGCGGAAGAGGCGACCGTAGCGCTCGACTTCTTCGTCGGTCGTCGGACGCCGGAAGAAGAGCGCGCCGTAGTGGCGTACGAATGCATGCTCGCACGTCGAGTCGCCGATCTGGCAGTCGTCGAAGTCCGTGAGCCAGTTGCTTGTGTCTAGGCGAGAGGCGACTCGCGTCGCGATCTGGCCGTATTGGTCGATGAGCGGCCCGGAGGCGGTCAGTCCGGAGGCGGCGTTGCGAAAGCCCTCGACACGCGATTCTTCTGGCAGGCGTCCGGCCAGATCATAGGCATCGACGCCCAGCAAGTCGTGGATCGTGTTGAGGTATTCGAGGTTGGTCAGACGACGTACGACGGCCGGCCCGGGGTCGGGTTCGGCATCCTTACACGTGCCGTCGACCTCGAAGTTCGGGTTCGGAGCCTCGGGACCATCCTCTTCGGCCGGACGATCGACGACGCGACCGCCGGGATCGAAGTCGTCACCGTCGATGTTGACCACCGAGAAGTCGCAGGCGGACATCACCAACACGGCAGCGATCAACACGCAAAGCTGCGTCCTGACGAACACTCGCCCCGCGTTGTGATGGAAAGCCCTCAATACAACCTCGCATTCGCTGGCCGGACCGCACATATTCTGACGCTCGCCCCGACCGATCTATGCATCCAACATCGCCCCTAGTTTAACGAGTCGCTGTCGAGAAGAAAGCGCGAACTCTCGACCCGCTGCTCGCATGACGCTCGCGGGCTCTCGAGCCCTCAAGCCCCTGCCCTCAGAACGGCAACCCGGAAATCTTAGATCTCAAAATAGATCGCCGCGCGCCATCAGCCTCGCGGCGCAGAAACCCCACGCGCCGAATAACCCGGTGGGCGGCTGCGTTTCACCTCAGACCGGGCAGCCAGCACCGCCATCGTGTTGATTTTCGTGACAGTTGCCCACGCGGGTGGTTACAATGTCCGCGAGGTTCTTCTGACGCCAGCCTAACGTGCCCATGAGTACGGCTCCAACCGCCGCCAATACGAACTACACGGTCGAATACGTGCTCGACCTGCTGCTTCGCAACGATCTGATCGTCGAGCAGCAGGCCGATCAGGTGCGCCGGCAGGAGTCGACCGTGCGCTCGCGGCTGATGCGCGACCGCGTCGCCCGCCAGGGCAAGCGCAAGGCCTCGCGCTCGAACGTCGGTCCGGCCGAGGTCGTCGCGAGCTTCAACTTCAAGACCGGCGCCGAGCGCGCGATCGACGAGGATATGATCGCCGAGCTGGTCGCCACAGACGCCGGGCTGCCCTTCGAGAAGCCCGATCCGCTCGATCTGGACATGGATCTGGTGGCAAATACCGTCAGCCAGCCCTTTGCGCTGCACCACTCGTGCATCCCGCTGCGCCGCGAGAACGGCCGCATGGTCTTCGCGCTCGATAATCCGTACGACCAGCAGCTCATCCTGCAGCTCGACGAGATCTCCGACGAACCCGTCGACTTTGTGGTCGCCCCCAAGGGCGACATCCACAACCTGATCGTCAAGGTCTACGGGCTGAGCTCGTCGATCCTCGCCGCCGAGCAGGAAGCGACGATCGGCGCGGATATCGGCAACCTCGAGCAGCTCGTCGAGCTCAAGGACGTCGGCAAGATCGAGGCGACGGACCGCCCGATCATCAACGCGGTCGAGTACCTGCTCCACTACGCATTCGACCAGCGCGCCAGCGACATCCACATCGAGCCCAAGCGCGACAAGACCTTCGTGCGGCTGCGCATCGACGGCGTGCTCCACAATATCTACGCGTTCCCCAAGGCCGTGCATCCGGCGTTCACCAGCCGGCTCAAGATGCTCGCGCGCATGGATATCTCCGAGAAACGCCGTCCACAGGACGGTCGCATCAAGACCCAGCGCGAGGGCCGCGAGGTCGAGCTGCGCGTCTCGAGCATGCCGGTGGCCTTCGGCGAGAAGCTCGTCATCCGAATTTTCGACCCCGAGTCGGTCATCCAGACCCTCGAGACCATCGGGATGACCCAGGACGAGAAGACCCGCTGGCAGGAGTTCGTCAACCGCCCGCACGGCATGATCCTGGTGACCGGTCCCACCGGCAGCGGCAAGACCACGACGCTCTACTCCACGCTCAAGGAGTTGGCGGGCCCCGAGGTCAACATCACGACCGTCGAGGACCCGATCGAGATGGTCCAGGAAGACTTCAACCAGGTGCTCGTCCAGCGTCGTATCGACATCACGTTCGCCTCGGCCCTGCGCACCATCCTGCGCCAGGACCCCGACATCATCATGGTCGGCGAGATCCGCGACCCCGAGACAGCACGCATGGCGACGCAGGCTGCGCTGACCGGGCACCTCGTCTTCAGCACGTTGCACACCAACGACACGGCGTCGGCGATCACGCGCCTGCTCGACCTGGACGTCGAGCCCTTCTTGCTCTCATCGACCCTCGTCGGCGTGATGGCACAGCGTCTCGTCAGGAAAATCTGCCCCAACTGCAGTACCGAGACGCACCTCAACCCCGAGCAGGTCGACCTGCTGGACATCAAGCTGCCCCGCCACGCGGAGCGGCGCCTCCCCGTGCGCTACGGCAGCGGCTGCCCCAAATGCCGCGGAACGGGTTATTTCGGCCGAACGGGTGTGTACGAACAAATGCCTGTTGATAATTCGATTCGCAAATTGATATCTCGACACGCGGACACGCCTGAGATACGCAAGGCTGCCCGCGCCAACGGCATGATGTCGCTCGGTGAGGGAGCCATCCGAAAACTCGCCCAGGGTGTGACCACCTTCGAAGAAGTCATGACTGTGTACTCGGAACGCTAATGAAGCGTCGTATTCTCATCGCCGCGGCGGTACTCGTGGGGCTCATCGTCACCGGTCTGCTCGTCGCTGCGAGCATCTGGCCGGTTATCAACGAGGTCGAGACCGGCGCCACGCCCGAATACCCGGACGTCCAGCCTCAATACTACACGACCGAACCGCGGCGAGTCTTCGACGAGTCCGTCGGCGCGGTCGAAGAGCTCGAGCAATGGACCCTCGTCTCCAGCGACCCCGCCCAGTGGCGCATCGAGGCCGAGCGCGAGACCGACGTCTTCGGCTTCGTCGACGACATCACCGTGACGATCGAGCCGGTCACCGAGTTCGTGACCCGGGTCAACGTCCGCAGCTCCTCACGCGTCGGCAAGGGCGACTTCGGTCAAAACGCCCGTAATATCGAGGAGTTATTCGACGAACTCGACAACCGACTCGGTGCCGTAAAGTTCGATCCTGACAAACTCCGTGAAGGCGAGACCGGCCGCGACGAGAGGACCGCTCCCGGTGAGCAGTCAGACGAAGCCGGCGACGCCCCCGCTGACGAGAAAGCCGACACCTCATCGGACGAATGACCTGCCACCGACCCTGACTTCGCTGTCATAGTGGAGCATCTCCCCCGCGCCTCATCTCGAGTTCAAAAACGGCCGATCGCCCGCTAGAGGGCCACTGAGGGCGCTCAGTGAATCTGGCACGCCCCTTGCTTCGTCTAACAGGTAGACACTCAGAGAGCTGCCTCCTGCTCGGGAGGCGCCGCGAAGCGAGGTGCAGGATGCGACAAGGAGCCCGCAGAGATATCGCCACCCGAATAGGTGCGCGTTCGCTGATTTTCACCTCGGCGACGGCCACCGTCATCGCGCCCGCCACTGCGTTCGCGGCCGGGCCCTCCACCTCCGCTTCCTACGCATGGGTCTGGACGACGCTGCTCGCCGTCCTGGTCGTGGCCGCTGTCTGGCTCGCGTCCGGCACCGCGATGCGGGCGTTCATCCGGCTGCGCTGGCTGCCGCGCCATCGCAAGATTCAGTTCGACCGAGGGCTCAACGTCTTCTTCGGCGCGCTCTTGTTGCTGGCGCTCGTTCTGCCTTACCTGGCCGTTATCGCGCCGACCATGGCCATGCTCAGCGTCGGGTCCCTCGTCTTCCTGTCTCTGGTGATGCTCTTGTTTCGCCGCTCGGATTCCGACAGCGATGACATCCGGCTGCAGGAGTGAGCGCCCGGGACCTACCTGGCCGACTGGATCATCCGGCGCAGCTCGTCCTCGGAGTGTACGCCCGTCTCCGAATGCTCGATTACTCCGTCCGGGCCGACGACGATCAGCGCGGGGATGCTGCGGATACCGTAGTCTGACTGGGTCTTTCCGGTGTCGAGCAGCGTCTGAAACGTGTAGCCGCTACTGTCCAGGAAATCACGCACCAGGTCTCGCCGCCTCGGCGAGCGTTCGTCGGTGTTGATGGACAGGATCTTGACGCCCTCGAGCGACTCGTCTTCGTGGATACTCTGGATGACCGGCATCTGCTTCTTGCAGGGCGGACACCACGTCGCCCAGAAGTCGAGCAACACCACGTCCCCCTCGTGTTGCGCCAGCGCGACCATCTCATTGCCCTCGACGGTCTCGAGCGCAAAACCAGGCGCTTGCTGACCCTCGATGCCCATCGACTTACCGCCACCGAGCAAGTTGACGACATTGACGATGAGTAGCGCGGCGAGTGCCCCGATGATCAAGAAATTGACCACCTTGCGCCAGTCGAAGCCATCATCGACCTCCGCCTTCGCGGCATCTCGACTCTCGGCCACCCGTGCCAGGACGTCTTCGAGCTCTTCGTTTTTATCGGAATCTGCCATCGCTAGCGCTTGCTCTCCTCGAGCAACCTGGTGTCCTTGAGGCCTTCGAATCTTGCATTGGGCGTCATGTAGTAGCCCTCGACGTTCTGCTGCATGATAGCAATATTGTCCTCATGCCACAGGGAAATATACGGAAGTTCTTTCGCCAAGATCTTTTGAATCTCTCCGTAGATGGCCTTGCGCGCTTCCGGGTCGCTCTCACGCTGCCCCTTTTCGAGTAACGCGTCCACCCTGGAGTTGCGATACGCCCCGCGGTTCGCACCCGCCGAGCGGTTCTCCGCCGACGGGATATTCTCCGAGTGAAAGATCCACCGATACAAGCCAGGATCCAGCACCGATGGCCACTGTAGCGTGGTCATCGCGAAGTTTCGGCTCTTGATATCGGCGAAGAAGGTGCCCCATTCGTAGGCGCGAACCTTTATGCCGACCCCGACCCTCGCCAACTGATGGGCGATGAGGTCGGCGACCGACTTTCGAAACTTGCTCGCCGAAACCTTGAACTCGAGCTCGAATCGCATCTGCGGCCCATCGCCATCCGGGTCCGGGAAGCCCGCCTCGTCGAGCAGCTCCTTGGCTCTCTCCGGATCGTAATCGTAGCGGCGAACATCCGGCTCGTACGCCCAGTGATTCGGGGCGAGCATCCCGGAGGAGAGCCGTGCGTAGCCCTGAAATTTGTATTCGACAATCGCGTCGCGGTCGATGCCGTGCGCCAGCGCCCGGCGCACCTTGACGTCATCCAGAATCTCGTGCTCGAGGTTCAGGCCGAGGTATGTGTACTTGAACGATGGCGCGCTCTTCATCTCCAACTTGTCGGCCTTTTCGACCACCGGCAGCATCAGCGGCTGGACCGCGTTCTGCACGAGGTGCGCGGTGTTCCCCAGCAGGGCGAGCAGCCGCGTGTTGTCGTCTTCGACGGCCTTAAAAATGACCCGGTCGAGCTGCGGCGCCCCGCCGACGTAATCGTCGAATTTCTCGAAGACGAAGAGCTTGTCGCCTTCCTGACGGGCGAATTTGAACGGCCCGGCCCCGACGGATTGCTCCGGGCACTGAGGTTCACCACCACATAGATGCTTCGGGACGATGCCGATGGCCAGGTCGCTCAAAAACGGCGCGTACGGTTCCTCGAGCTCGATTCGAATCCGACGGTCGTCGACGACCTCGAAGGCCTTGATTCGCCGGGTCGTGCCCGCATACGGGCTGTTGACGGTGTCCGAGTCCAACTCCATGAGCGTATACTCGACGTCTTCCGCCGTCAGTGGCTCGCCGTCGTGAAACGTCAGCCCCTTCTTCAACACGATTTCGTAGTGTGTCGACGACTTGCGTTCGATCGACTCGGCGAGCTCGAGCTCTGGTTCACCGGACTCGGTGTCGACGGAGACCAGACCGGCGTGGTGGATGCCCACGAGCTTTGCGCTGGCGTCACTCGTCGCAAACCGCGGGTCAAGCCCCTTCGGGGCCGCATCCAGCAGCACTGTGAAGCCCTCCGGCGGCGGATCGCTGCAACTGAGCTGGCTGAAGACCAGCAGCCCGAGCGCGATCAGCAGAAGTTGTCGAATTCGTAGGTTCATGCCCAGCGCAGTCTATGTGACCCACACCAAAAATGCAGCCTTCGGGGCGAATTGTTCCGCCGCGTCTCACAACGTCGGGCTCTCCAGAGCGCGAACGGCCCGCCTGGGCTATCCGATGGGGAGAGCCGAGGCGGGCCGTGTTCGCAATCGCGTACGTAGTCAGGCAATCGTGACGTCATCCGTGAGGTAGACGTCCTGGATGGCGTTGAGGACGTCGATGCCCTCGTCCATCTCCTTCTGGAACGCCTTTCGGCCCGAGATCAAGCCCATGCCGCCGGCGCGCTTATTGATAACGGCGGTGCGCACGGCCTGGTGGATGTCGTTGTCCCCCGACGAGCCTCCGCTGTTGATGAGGCCGGCGCGGCCCATGTAGCAGTTTGCGACCTGGTAGCGCGTCAGGTCGATCGGGTGGGCTGTATTCAGGTCGCTGTAGACCTTGTCATGCGTGCGGCCGTACCGCTCGCCGATGGGGTTGTCCTCGGGGTTCTTCACCGCGCGGAAGCCGCCGTTGTTGGTGGCCTGCTTCTGCTTGATGATGTCGGCCTGAATCGTGACGCCCAGGTGGTTGGCCTGGCCGGTCAGGTCGGCGGCGGCGTGGTAGTCGGTGCCGTCGACGTTAAAGCCTTCTTTGTTGCGCAGGTAACACCACAGGATCGTGGCCATCCCGAGCTCGTGCGCCTTGTCGAACGCCTTGGCGACCTCGACGATCTGTCGGTTCGAGTTCTCCGAGCCGAAGTAGATGGTCGCGCCGACCGCGGCCGCGCCCATCTCGAAGGCGCGCTCGACCTTGCCGAACATGATCTGGTCGTATTCATTCGGCCAGGTCAGCAGCTCGTTGTGGTTGAGCTTGACCACGAAGGGGATGCGGTGGGCGTACTTGCGTGCGACCGAGCCGAGCACGCCAAAGGTCGAAGCGACCGCGTTGCAGCCGCCCTCGACGGCGAGCTCGACGATCTTATCGGGGTCGAAATACGCCGGATTCGGCGCGAAAGACGCCCCCGCGGTGTGCTCGATGCCCTGGTCGACCGGCAGGATCGAGACATAGCCCGTGCCGCCCAGGCGACCGGTGTTGAAGATGCGCTGCAAATTGCACAGCACGCGCGGCGAGCGATCGGACTCGGAGGACACACGGTCCACGAAGTCCGGCCCGGGCAGATACAGGTTGTCCTTCGAAAACGTCGTGGACTCATAGCCGAGCAGGTCGTCGGCTTCGTCCCCCAGAATCTCTACGATCTTGTCGATGGAACCCATCTCGGTGTCTCCTCAGGTAGATGCAAAAGTCGCTGGCGTGCGGCCGCTCCGACCGCACCGGTTCAATTGATATACGTCAACCACTCGTCGTGCTCGGTGGCGCTTCCCTTGACCACGTCGAAATACGCAGCCTGCAGGCTCTTGGTGATCGGTCCGGCCGCGCCATCGCCGATCGTGCGATCGTCGACCTCACGCACCGGCGTGACCTCGGCTGCCGTGCCGGTCATAAAGATTTCATCGGCACAATACAACATGTCTCGGGTGAAGCGCTGCTCGACGACCTCCAGATCGCGCTCCTCGGCGAGCGTCATGATCGTCTCGCGGGTAATCCCGCGCAGGATCGAGCTGCCGACCGGCGTGGTCAGCAGCCGACCGTCTTCAACCACGAAGATATTCTCGCCGGAGGCCTCGGAGATATAGCCCTCGGTGTCCAGCATGATGGCTTCGTCGTAGCCCGCTGTCTGGACTTCGCGTTTGGCGAGGATGCTATTGACGTACTGACCGTTGATCTTGCCCTTGACCATCGCCGAGTTGACGTGGTGGCGGCTAAAGCTCGAGACCTTCGCGCGGATTCCGTTCTCGAGCCCGTCTTCTCCCAGATAAGAGCCCCACTTCCAGGTGATCACCGACAGGCGGACCTTATTGCTGGTCGCCGACAGGCCCATCTCACCGTGGCCCAGGAAGACGATGGGTCGCACGTAGCAGTCCGTAAACCCGTTGGCGTTGACCGTGTCGACACAGGCCTGCTCGATATCCTCCTGCTCGAAGGGCACGTCCATCGTGGCGATGTGGCAGGTCTGGATGAGGCGCTCGATATGCTCGGACAGGCGGAAAATCGCGCTCCGCCCGTTGTCCCGTTCGTAGCAGCGGATACCCTCGAAGGCGCCCAGCCCGTAGTGAAGCGAGTGGGTCAGGATGTGGACCTTGGCGTCCTCGTAGTCGATGAGTTCGCCATCTAGCCAGATCTTGTCGGATTCGATGCCCACGGTCTCTCCTTGCGCTGTAGCAATACAATCGAGCCCCGAAACCGGCGATGCCCCTCTCGCCAGCACGACCTCGATTCGAGGAGCACCGAACGGGCGGCGCCCCGCTGAAATCAGTTCAACTAACCCCTCAGCTAGCATAATTGGAAGTGGCGTTAAAGGCGGGAAGATGGTCCGTCGAGCCCATCCCGCATGACCGCCTCGTACGCGGCGCGCACCCTCTTCGAGGCCGCATCGACATCGGCGACCAATTGTTCGGCCGCGTCCTCACCCTGGTAGCCGAGGCGCCGCGCCAGCATCAATCGATCGTCCTCGGAGCCGGGCATGCTATTGTGGTCGCGCAGGTCCGCCACCCGCAGCCGCGCCTCGACTCGCCTCAGCATCTTATAATCGCGCAAGATGTCGGCCAATTCGACCGTGCCCGCGACGCTCGCGTCGGCGAGCGCGGCGAGCGCCTCCATGGTATTCTGGCTGCAAACGCCTTCCTCGAGCCACGCGGCGCTCGCAGGGCCGCCTCCGCTCCCCCGACCATGCAGCAGTTGCAGGTACTGCGTCATGAACTCCACATCCAGCAGTCCGCCCGGGCTGGTCTTGATGTTGAACCGCTTCGACGAGCCGCCCAGGTGCTCGCTGATCTTCTGGCGCATCTCGAGAAACTGCTCGCGCATATCCTCTGGCAGCTCCGACTCGAATACGCGTGCCCGCCGGACCTCCATGACTGCGTCGCCGAGCTCGCGGGTCCCGAAAACTGGACGCGCGCGGATGAGCGCCTGTCGCTCCCACAGGTCCGCGTTGTTCTGGTGGTACTCGCGAAATGCGTCACGGCTCACGACCAGTGTGCCCTGCCCGCCAGAGGGGCGCAGTCGGGTGTCGACCTCGTAGAGCTTGCCCTGCTCACTGACCGACGAAAGCTGGCGCACGAGCCGCTGGGCGAGCCTTGCGTACATCGGGTG
>JBNJFZ010000010.1:60237-61725 GCA_051747295.1 Myxococcota bacterium | reverse complement strand
TCTGTTCATGCGCTGATGTGCCTCATCCGCCAGGTTTGGCGGATTCCAGACGACTCGCGCAATGTCTGTGCAAATCCCGCAAACACCCTGGCATAGCTGCCCCGATCAGGGCATCCTTGTACGTCGGTCGAACATCAACAATGTGTGCCGCTATTTCCGGGCACGGCTCACGGGGACCAACCATGCACGATGCACTGGACAGAAGAGTGGATAATCGGGTCGAGTGGGGAAGACTGGTGGTCTGGTCGATCGACAGCCATCTGGATGAGGTCGTCGCAGCGCTCGAGGGAGTGGCGGGGATGGATCGCGGACAATGGCGTGACTTGCTCGAGGAGCTGCGCGACGAGCTCGCGGCGGCCACCGTCCACCTCGAACACGTCCAAGAGCTACTCGAGCACGAGCTGGAGATCTGCGAGGAGACGCCCTCCGAGGAGAGCGACCGAACTCGAAACAGCGAGCTGTCGGTTCGGGCCATGCTGAGCGCCCGGGCTCAGGCGCAGGCGCTATGGACGCTCGCCTACCGTCGCGTCGGTGGTCTTTTCCAACATGCGTTGACGCTGGCGAACTGCCCGGTGGCCGCCGATTTGGTTCGCCCCACGCTGCTCCGTACCAGTGGTGAGGCCCCGCTGCCATCCCCGCATCTGGTGCGCCAAGGCGTTCGCCCACCGCGGATGTTCGGCACCGGCCGCCCCCGTATCTAGACAATCTGGATACAGTCAGCTACTCGACGGCGAGCCGCCCGGCCTCGTCGCGCTGGACCCGATCGAGCTTCTCGCCTCGATCGAGTTGCTTGAACGCGTACTCGGCTCTGGACGCCGCAGAACGATCGGCATACTCCCACACCGCGACCATCTCGACAGGGCGCCGACAGCGCGTGTAGCGCGCGGCCTGGTTGGTGTGATTGTGTTCGTGGACGCGTCGCTCGGGATCGGTGGTAATCCCGGTGTAGAGCGTGTCGTCTGCGCAACGCAGCACGTAGAGGAACCAGTCGGAGGCCATCGCAATCCTTCGCGGCATCTGGACTCGTGAACGCGCCTACTCTACCCGGTCAGCCGCGCTTCGCAAGAGTCCGTCTCTCCCGAAACCTCACGGCTCGGCGAAGAAGTCAACGGCGGCCCAGGCCAGCTGCGGCCCGCTATCTTCCTGGATAAAGTGCCCCGCATCCTCCAGGAGCTCGTGCGGCTGGTCCTGTGCACCGGGGATCTCGGCCTGCATGACCTCCTCGGCCCCGCGCATGATCGGATCTGAGTCGCCGAAGACGGTCAAAAAGGGCTTTTCGAACTCGCGCAGGGCCTCCCATGCCTCGACATTGGCCTCGTGCTCGGGATCGTCGGTGGACGTCGGCACCAACATCGGGAACACCCGGGCCCCGGCGCAGTACGACTCGTCGGGAAACGGCGCGCGGTAGGCAGCCAGCACGTCCTCGTCTAACTCATGGATGGTGCCCATCTGGAGGACCTGGCCGGCGTCGAATTCATCCATGCTCTG
>JBNJFZ010000010.1:40803-60137 GCA_051747295.1 Myxococcota bacterium | reverse complement strand
ATGCGCAACGTGCCGTCCTCGCCGTCGTCGACTTCGACGTAGTTGGGCTCGTAGGGAAAGTCGGCGAGGTCGTCGAAGCGGTCGTCGGGCGTGCGCAGAACATCCATGGCGTCACTCGTCGTGAGGGTTTTGACTGACGAGCGAAACATAACGCCGAAAGAGATCGTTGCAAAAGACATCTTCGTCATGCGGCCATCTTGGCCGCATGCAACGATGCTTTCCTCGCGGCCGCAAACGCTGCGCCCATTCCGGGCGCTGCACATGTTTCAGCGCAACTGCCCCAGCGACGCGTCGAACTCCCAGTTCGCGTCGAAGAAGCCGACCGCGTTCGCGCCCTCCTCCCCGTAGACCAGATAATCCGGCATCCCGGCCCGGGAGCTGAAGGGCTGAAAGTTGAACTGCAGGTCCTCGCTGCCGGCGGTGGTCACGAAGGCCGCCGACAATCGGTCGCCCTCGGGAAAGACGATGGTCGCCGCGGAATCGCCGTAGCTATTCGGGCCGATCTCGATGGCGTCCTCCGTCCAGGAGAACGGGCGCGACTCGCCGTCGGGGATCGCGCTGAACGGCACGCCCACGTAGATGATATTTCGCTCGGCGCGGATCTCGTCGGTCAGCTCGGACACCGGCATACCGCAGGCGTGTCCGTTGCCGTTGAGCGCCCAGGTCGAGATCAGGTAGCTCACATATTCGCGGGAGCGATCGTCGGTGCTGTCGGGGTACACCACACAAAACGGCCTCTGAAACGCCTGGTTGAGCGGGCCGGAGACCTCCTCGTTCTTGCCGTCCTGCGGGCCGATCTCGACGATATCACCGGTCACGTCGACCGTCTGGCCGTCGACATCCAGGGTGGTGATGCCCTTCTGATCGAGCGCCGCGGTATCGAGCTCCATCGAGCGCACGTTCGACGTCGTGAGCGCGACGGCCGTGTCCGACGTCGCCTGCGATGTCAGCTCGAAGTCTTCCATCGGCGTGTCCGTCGAGCGCACGGTCACGTACGAGTACTCCGGGTTTACCCACGGGCCGGGACCGCGGTAGTTGAAATCGAGCGCGACCGGGTCGACGGTGTGCATCCCGAGGAACTCGAAGAGCGCGGGCCAGTCGACGCAGTCGGTGCCCTCGGCGACATCGCCGTTCCACCAGTGTCCGGCGCCTTCCTCCTCGTGATACTCGACGTCGTCGGTGTGCTCGAGCAGCGCATCGCGCAAATCTCGCCCCTCACTTACCGGCACATTCGTGTCGGCCGACCCGTGAATGATGTAGCCGCCGCGATCGGCGAGGTTCGACATATACGCCTTCGTGTCGCTGTGGGCGCGGGCTCGACCGATCGCACCCGACGGGCGCGTGGCGCCACCGTATGAGTAGAACGACGCCCAACCGGCGCTGGGCCCGATCGACGCGAATCGGTTGCTGTGCATCACGCCCAGGTGCCACGTCCCGTGGCCGCCCATCGAGTGGCCGGTCACGTGGAGCTGAGTCGGGTCGATATTGAAGCTGGCCATCGCGTCATCGAGGGCAGCGATACCGTTGAGGCGCCCCCACTCCTCCCAGTCGAATCCGAAGCGCCGGCGGTTGGTCGGCGCGATGATGTAGGCCCCGTCTTTCTTGGAGTAGGCCCGGGCGTGGCCCAGCGCTTCGACGCTCGCACCGTGGAGAGCGAGTGCGAGCCCGTAGTCCTCCTGCGGGTCGACGTTCGTCGGCTCGACGACGCCGTAGTACTGAACGGAGCCGTCGATCGGCGAGCGAAACGTGCGCCTGTAGGTCTCCTCGGCGTCGATCTTCGTCATCTCGATCGTCTTGTCGTATGCGGCCTCGAGCTCGCAGGACTCCAGACGCAGCGTCACCGGAATCGCCTCTTCGTCGACGGTCCACGGTCCCTTCGGTTCGAGTTCGAACGGAACCTGTGTGGTCGATGACGGCCCGATCGCCGGAATCTCGACCGTCGTGGCCTCGACATACTCGTTCTCGACTACGCGTGCCCGGACGTCGTAGAGCGTGCGATCCGTGCCGTTGACCACCATCATGCCGAGGGGCAGATCCGTATCGTCACCGTGGCGAAGGTGCGGCGCCGTCATATCGCCCGTGTTGAAGAATACGGCGTCCGGCGTGGTCCAGATCTCGACTTTCGGCGTCTTTCGCCCCGAGCCCTGGACGACCACGAGGTTCTCGCCGGCCTCCAACTTCAGGGGCACGCGCTTGTCGCCGTGGCCGTACGGGTCGCCGGGCTGCAAGTTGCCGTTGGCCCAGACACGAAAGATCGAGTCGGGCTTGATGAAATACGTCTGCGGCTGCTCGACCTCGATGCGCGTGGCGGCGAAATAAGAGCCGCTGCGGCCGCGGCCGTCGATGCTCCCGTCATCTTGTTCGTAGGCAGTCTGCCAGGTGTCGCCATACGCCTCCGAGTTATTCGGCGGCAGCACGAAGTCCCCGGACTCGATGTCGGAGATCATCTGGGAAGCATCCCCTCCGGTGGGTTGACCGACGTACCAACGAATGATCTCGATCTCGTCGGGCTCGGACACCGCCACGGGTGTCGACTCGACGCAGGTACGCGGCTGCTCGGCGTCCCCGGCATCACCGGCGTCGCGCGTATCCTCGGAGATATCAGCATCGGCGCCCACGTCCTGAACACCGGTATCCGGGGTGTCTTCGCCGGTGTCCTCGCCACAGGCGGTCAACGACAAGATAAAGGCGAGGGCGAAGACGGTCAGTGATCGGTGTGCGAACATCGGGATGTGCTCCGGAAGATCAAAAAGCAGCGACTCCTCGAGCTTAATACGTCTCGGGGGCCTTTGTCGAAACCGAGCTGGCCATCTTTGCCGCCGGGGACCAACTCTTTGGTTGCTTCTTGCGCTCGCGTGCTGATAATTGAGTCGGGTCGCGATTGCGCGGTCTTTGGACAATCAAATTTGCACATATTTAGAGAGCAAAGAGCATGGCAGAACGAGTCACAGGCAAGATCAAGTGGTTTAACGAAGAGAAAGGGTACGGCTTCATCGAGCGTGAAGACGGCGGTGAAGACGTCTTTCTCCACTACAGCGCGCTCTCCGGAGACGGATTCAAAACGATCGCGGAAGAAGAGCGAGTCGAATTCGAGGTCGCGATGGGACCGAAAGGCCCGAAGGCCGAGAACGTCGTCAAGATTTGACGCTCGACGCACGCGTATTCGACCTCTCTGAGGTCGATGCTTCGAAAAGCCCCCGGGCGCTTCTGGCGCCCGGGGGCTTTTTATTTGGGCTTTGTCTGGGCCATCCATTCACCCCACAACACTTGCACGCGAGTCTCTGTCGTTTACGATTGGAGCCGCGGGCATCTCGTCTGCGATCGCACTCATCGGAACACACCGGCTTATCGGAACACACCGGCTTATCGGAACACACAGGGCAAAACGGCCATGAAGCACACGATATCGCTCGTCATCGTCGGACTCCTACTCCTCGGCTCCACCTTCGGCGGCTCGAACGCGCAGGCGGCTGAATGCGTCGGGGTCTCGATGCCGGACAAGGTCACGGTCGACGGAGAGACGCTCGCCCTCAACGGGCAGGGCATCCGCGAAGCCACGTTGATGAAGATCGACGTCTACGTCGCCGGACTCTACGTCACCGAGAAGTCCAAGAACGGCGCCGCGCTCGCCAAGAAAGATGCACACAAGCGCCTCGTGCTCGAGTTCGTCCGCGACGTCGATCGCGACAAGATCGTGGATGCCTACGAGCAGAGCTTCGAGGAAGCTGCGGGTGGTAAGTACGGCGCGCTCAAGTCCAAGATCAAGAAGCTCAACGGATGGATGGTCGACGCGTCCGAAGGCGACGAACACGTCTACACGTACATTCCGGGCGAGGGGCTGACCGTCGAGATCAACGGCAACAAGAAAGGCACGATCGGCGGCAACGACTTCACGGATGCGTTCTTCCGGATCTGGCTCGGCAAGAACCCCCCCAATCCCGGGCTCCGGCGCGGCCTCCTCGGCGGAAAGTGCGACTGAGGCCGCCCATGTCACACAGTCGGGCGACTTTCTCCGATCCCTATGACGCAGATCATATATATGTGGATGGTCTGAGCCCATATTTCTGAGGCGACTGAGTTGTCCCAGAAGTAAGGAGATCTACATGACCGTCGATGCACGCATTTTCTTCGCTGCGGCTGCCACCGTGGCGCTTTCGCTGTGCTCCCTCAACGCCGCCGCCCAGGACGCGCCGACATCCGATCGGTCCGAGCAGGCGGCCGAAGAATCCGGAGAGGTCACCGCTCAGGAAACATCCGAGGAGGAAGACCCGTCAGTCGACTGGTCATTCGACGCGACGTTGCGCCCGCGCCTCGAGACACGATTCAACAACGACTTCGGCGTGCCTGACGCCCAGCTCAATTACGGTGGCGCGGGCAACCGCGACGTGTTCAGCCAACGCGCGCTCCTCGGCGCCAACGCCAGCGCAGGCCCCGTCGAGGCGCGCCTGGCCATGATCGGCGCCTTCGCCTGGGGCGTGACCGGTGGAGACGACCTCACACATCCGTTCGTCGGTCTCTACGAGGGCTGGGTCGAATACACGCCGGTGGACTCCTGGTACCTCCAAACGGGCCGGTTTACGCTCAACTACGGCGATCAGCGCGTGCTCTCTCCGCTCGGCTGGAGCCAGGCAGGGCGCTCGTGGGACGGCATCCGGACCGGGCTCACCGGTGATGACATGCCGGTGCACCTGGACCTGTTCGCGACCCGCTACGCCGAAGGCCTGATCGACACTGCCTGGGCCGACGACGGCTCCGCCCTCGAGGGTGACTCCTACCTCTTCGGGCTCTACGCCGAGCTCGGCGAAGCCGTAAAACCCGCCCTGTCGGCCGCAGACATCTACTTGCTATACGATCTGCAGATCGACGAACTCGGCGACGACCTCCCGAATCGCCGCGAGATCGGCCTGCTCGGCTCCCGGCTCAAAGGCGAGTGGGATCCGGTCGACTTGACTGTCGAGGGGGGCTTTGAATTCGGCAGCAGCTGCGTCGTGAATGTCGCTGGCGACCAATGTACCGACGACACGATCCGCCGAAGCGCGTTCTTCGTGGACACCGAATTGGGAGCCACGTTCGACGTGGGCGGCCAGCTCCGACCCTTCGCCGGCTTCTCCTATCAAACCGGTGACGACCCGGATACGGCCGACGTCGACGAGAGCTACTTCCAGTTTTACCCGTTGGTCCACGGCTACCTGGGCTGGATGGACATCATCGGCGGGCGCACCAACCTTCAGGAGTTTCGACTCGGCGTATCCTACAAAGCCGAAGATTGGAGCCTCGTCACAAAAGCCCACCAGTTCACGCGCCTCCAGCCCGACACGGAGTCCGCCGGCGTCGAGACCGACATCGTCGGCACGTGGAACGCCACGGACGTGCTGAAGCTGCAGCTCGGACATGGCCTGTTCTTCCCCGGCGACGGCGTCAGTACCGGCGAAGACCCGGAGGGCATCGCCAACTGGACCTACTTCCAGATGATCGCCACGCTGTAGTCCTGGACATACGCCACCACACCAAAGCGCGAGCCTCACGGCTCGCGCTTTTTTCGTACAGACTCGCCCTACCCCCGAGACAAGCGTAACCTAAAGGCGGCGGCCATCTGCTCATCGAGCCGTGCCAGCTCGTCGGCGTTAACCCGCGCGACTAGCTCCGCGAGGCGGTCCATCGGGCGAAGGCGAATCCGGACGACGCGTATCTGCCGCACGCGATGCTCGACGACGCGTCCGACCTGAACTGACTGTCTGAAGGTGATATTCTAGTTACTGTCTACGACCGGCATTCTCAGCTCGTGCGGTGTGGCTCAGCAGGGGGCGCTAAATGTCGCGCGTGGACTTGCGGTAGAGTGGGGCCGGAGGACGCGCTGCCGGAGGGAACAACTACAGGCGGGAATAACTGCGACAGTTCCACCACGATGTCGTGGCCTACAAGCTTGCGAAACGCCGTTATGGACATTCGGTATCGTTGGGTGACGAAGTTAGGGTAGCTCTTGTCTAGGTGGCGCACCCGCTGAGATTGAGCAGGACCGGCGGTCAATAGCTTCCATCCAGGTGATCTCTACCTACTGCGACGATAGCTGAGAACTTGACGAACACCAGACGAGGGTCTGGCTGAAGAAATGGGGAAGGGCATGGAATTGGCGAATGAAAGCGACGTCGTGAACAACGTAATCATACCGCAGTTGAAGAACTTGGGGATCTACTCAGCCCAGATGCAGTTCGAGCGAACGTTCACAGTGACTCTGGGACGTGCTGACTACAAGATCGGAGGTCGCGGAGATGACCAAACATCGGCAGGCGGGCGCTTGGACATTCTCGTCAAGGGGAAAGATGGAAGAAATCTCTTCGTGGTCGAGGTAAAAGCAGAAGACAAGCAACTGGACGAGAAAACAAGGAAGCAGGTGATTTCGTACGCGCGTCTGGTTCAGCCGATCGCGCCGTACGCGATCACCACGAATGGGAACCGGTGGAGAATCTACGATGTCCTTTCGTGCGAGGAGGTCGAGAGTGCCGACATCGACACCGGCAAGGAAATCCAGCTTCCCGATGAGGCGGCGAACGAGGCCAGAGAATACTTTTTCGGTTATGCGCGTACGAATGTTCTGACATTTTGCCGCACGCAAGTCGAAAGGGCGCTTAAACCCTACAAAATGGGGGCGGGGCTTACGAAGAAGTACATTCCCGAAATCTATGTTCCCAACGAGCAGGTCAGTGAACGTTTCGAGCGCTTTCGTCGGAGCGAACAGCGCGCCTTTCTTGTGCTTGCGAACAGCGGGATGGGCAAGACAAACTGGGCTTCTGCATGCGCTGAGAACCTCCTAGAGAGAGGCGAAGCATGTTTGTTTTTCAAGGCACGTGACGTGAGAAATGGCATCCCCATGGCGATTGCCGAGAAGATGGGATGGTTTCTTTCGCCAATGGACCAGCCACGTGCTGGTTTCCGGCGTGTACTAAAGGCCCTTGCTGGTGAAGAACTGTATTTGATCGTTGATGGATTGGACGAAGTTGGCGCGGAGGCGGCCGACCAAATTACGGGCGAATTGCTCGACGACCTGGTGTTTTTGAAAGAGCGGCGCGCCGCCAACGTACGTTTGGTCTGTACGTGCACTTTTGCAGGATGGGAACGGATCCGCGAACAGAACGGACTGCAAGCTCGACTCAGCATATCCGTCGAACAAGGGGGCGAGCGTTCACAGGCGGCCTACGAAGTCATAAGCGCGAAACAGCGCGACGAGATGGTACGGCGGTACCGGAATTACTTCGACTTCAGTGGAACGATTACAAACGGCGCTATGGAGCTATTTCGTGCGAGTCCGTTCTTCATGAGGATTGCCTTTCATGTCGCGAATGAGCAGAGCTTGGAAAGCCTCGGACTCGATATTCGGGCGGCGTTTGATATTCACTGGAAAGAGAGTGTCAAAAGGTTTGATCGTCAACGGGACGCGCGTCGGCTACTGGTACGCTTGGCCGACCGAATGTTGAAGACCGGACGCGGTGAGCTATCGATCGACCAAGTCTATGACCTCGTTGCCGCAGAACTGGACAACGTGGATGAACTCATCGAACAAGCGCGCAGACTTCAGGTTCTGGTCACGTCGGAGGACTCGGGTTCAGAGAGGGTAGCGTTTTACCTCGTGCAGCTCCGCAGTTATTTGATTATTTTTCACGCACGAAAGTGGGCAGACGCCACCACTGTGGACTTCAAAAACGAAGTTCTAAACCTCGCCTCAAGCACCGTGAGTGACGAAGCGCTTGGCCTTTATTGTCACTTCGCGGATGAAGAGCATCTCCGAGCAATTGGCGGCCGGGCATATACCCGCGCGCGAGAGTTCCTGGATGCCTATGAGGGGCTTCTGGATGAGTATCTTCCACGACTCAAGACACGCATTCGACCCTACAGCGAGAAGATTGGTGTTGTAGTTGCCGCAGACCTGACTCGGGAACGTGTTCTCGGCATGGGTTGGAGGCCCATCGAAAGCGACGACCGACGCGTTGTCATTCTTCCTGTTTTCGGAGAGTGGAAGGAATTTCAGCACCGTATAGAACAGATGCGACAAGGAATGGACGGATATGGCGTCGCGCGCTGGTTCCAGACGGACTTCTCGCGAGATGAAAACGCTTGGGCGCACGCAGAACTGCGAAATTCGTTGGAGCGGCTGATAGAAGACCCTGATACGCTCCGTGCGGCGTGTGACAAGTACCGGAAAGAACGGATCTTCCGATTGGCACAGAGTCTATACCATCGCACGCTGCGGCAGTGTGACCCCACGAAGGGGAAAGATGGAACCCTTAACCTGAAAGACATGCTCTTCAAGGTGAGAAAGGACCAGGCGAGTTGTGTCCTGAGAGAAAAATGGACCGACGAAAAGAGGAAGCAGAAGATGCGCGACTCAGCGCCAGGACGAGTATTCTTCGTGGTGAAGGAGCAACCGACTGAAGGAGAACTCGACGAGATGGAAAGTCAGGCGGAAAGAGCTGCGCGTGACGGAGCATGGTTGGAGTCACGCCGTCGTGGCGAAAATGTTGCAGAGCGGAGAGAGCTTCACGAACTGCTGACGGAGTGTTTGGAGGAGGGGAGGAAGACGCTGGACTGGCCATATCTTCCCGAGACAGAGAACGAGTGGAATGGAGACACTCAATTTCACCAGCTCTGGCGCGAGGAGACCGTCGGACGGATATTGGCCGAAGTATGGGAGGACGCTTACCGTTGCGAGGGAGAGCTCGTTGAGGAGTGTTTTCGTGAACTCCGCATGGCGACATCCTTGGAAAGCGAGGACCCGAAGATGCTCTTTCTGGAGTTCACCGATACCCCCTTCGGAGGCCTTTTGCGAGTGGTGACTTTGCCTTCCTCAAACGGTGAACTTCAGGTCACAGCCAATGCAAGAATCAGCCTAGAGACTTCGTCAGCAGAGGTACGCGCAATTATCGATGGCGATGAGGTAAACGGAGTGGATGTCGGCTACATCCGGCTGGAACGCCCACTTCATTTCGGTAATAGACTTACGCTCTTGCACGACAAAATCTCGAAGTTGCTTCGAGAAAGCGTGCTGACCGCGTGGGATGAAGTGAAACTCGGTGCCAGCTAGCAATAGCGGATACGACGTTCGATGGGTCTGTACAGACCTCGAGACGGCTTTTTGGATTTTCCAACAGCACCCTACCACGCGTACTAGCATGACCTGAAGTCAGCAGTCTCCGCGGGAAGTGACTTCCCGAAGGAGACAGCCCGATGGACGCAGAGTTCGAGTTGATTCAATCACAGATCGCCGACATCGGCGCTCTTGATAGAATAGCAGCGCGCTTCGCATGGCCCAGTACGCAGAGAAGAGTCCGGAATTGCCGCACTGACATGTTCGGAGCGTCAAACGTCACAAATTGTGGTGGGGCGCGATTCTGGGATGTCGAACGCCTAGAATTGTCGGGGGGCGCGACCTCGGCAGAATCAGCTCGCTCAAACGCGCGTTCGGGGCGTTTGAGGCTCGTAAAACGGCTCAAACTGGGGTGGGAGACGAGGGCTGTGGCCTCGAGCGCGTGAAATTGCAATTTGAGGCGTTATGTAGTCGCAGAAGCGAGCGCGCACGGCTTGCGCTGGCGGTCTGGGTTGCAGCGGCGATGAAAACCGCCGTTGGCGTCGTTTTACGCACCTACAACAGCGTCGCGCGCCGAGCTGCGGGACTTCGGGAAAAAAACCTTTTTCTCGCCCACCACAGTTTCATCGATGAAACGCGTTTCAACACCGGAAAACGAATAAACACCGAAAACGGCCCCACACAGCCTGCAGACGTGGGCGAGAAATTGGCACGCGAAGTGCAACATTTCATCTCGGCTCGGATCCCAGGGGCATGTGCTCGTGGTTGGGAGGGAGCCTCTCGCGTATTTCGTCGAACGAGGTGCTCGGGATAACCCTCATCGAAACTTGCGAGGTCACCCATGAACAGAACCCTATTGTCGAAGACAAAATCAGAGCTCATCGAACTGATAAAACGCAACGTCGAGATCTCCGTCAACGAGGGCGCGGACTCGCTCGGGTTGGCGACGACCACCATCCGACAACACCTGACGACCCTGGAGAATCAACGCATCGTCAAGACCCGCAGCAAGCGCCACGGACGAGGCAGGCCCCGCCTACTCTACGCGCTGACGGACAGGGGCGAGGCATTCTTCGAGGAATACGATCAGGAGTTCCTGTCGGGGTTGATGGCCTTCCTGTTCGAAAAGGGGCTCGGCGACGTCGTCCACGAATATATCGAGCGGCTCGCCGACTCCCTGTCGCAGAAGCTCGACCTGGAGGGCTCCGATGCAGCCGAGCGGGGGAGCGCCCTGATATCGTTCTTCCGCCGACGCGGCTTCATGCCCGAGATCGACGAAACGCCAGCGGGCGAGACGCTGCTGACGCTGCGGCATTGCCCCTACTCGACCGTCGCCGGGTGCTCGAAGCGCGTGTGCGATATCGAGAAGCAGTGGCTCCAGGATATCTGGGGGAGCGACGTCGAGCGAACCAGACACCGACTCGAGGGTGACGACGCGTGCACCTACTGTTTGGCGAGCGGTAACGCGTAAACGCGGAGGCCACCCCGACCGGCACATCGACCGGTTGAGGGATCAGGCGAGGAAGGGACGCGCCACAAACACCGCCAGGATGGCGATGGCGAGGGCCAGGCCGCCGGTGAACGCGCCCAGAAGAGCCGCGGCGAGGCGGAGAGATTTTGCGTGTTCTGTGTTTGGCTCGGCCTGTGACGCGCGAGGCCCGATGATGAAATCGTGGACGAAGCTGACCACGAGCATGATGCCCACGAACACCAGCTTGTAGCCCAGCAGGCGAGCGTGCGGCGCCTCGAAGAACGACAGGTCGAATAGCGTCTCCCAGGTCGCGCCCCAGCGATACAAAAAGGCCGAGCCGGTGGCGACGAGCACCACCAACGCAGCCCAGCCGATCGGCCGAAACCGGCGCGCGACCGCCCTGAGCACCTCGCGACCGGCGCGGCCCATGCCGCCCGCAATCGGCATGGCGACCGCGCCGATGAAGAACACGCCACCGACCCACACGATTGCCGCCAGGACGTGCAGGACGACCAGATATGGGTACAGCATCTCGATCATGTCAGCTCGACTCCGATGTCGGCAGCACCTTGATGCGAATGACCTCGCTGGGCACTGCGGTGCAGCCGAAGTAGTACTCGCCCGGCTCGTCGAACTTCTGCGTTGCCTCGTCGCCGGGCGCCAGGACGATGTCACCGATGAAGTGATACATATAGTCGTCGTTCTTCCAACGAATGGCATCACCGACGCGAACGCGCAGATAAGACGGCAGGGTCGGGTTGTCTTGCTTGGCCCGGGTATAGGTGCCCGGCTCGAGCGTGACCTCTTCGACCGACCCGATCTTCGGGAGCTTCTGCGAGAACGACGGGTCGTCCAGGAGAGCTTCCACATCTTCGGCCATCGTCTCCCAGTCCGTTCCGTACGGATAGGTCACCGGAATCTTCTCGCCGCCCTGCACCAGAAAGATCTGACCGGTGTGGTCGTATTTGTACTTGCGCCCGTTGATGGGCGTGTCGAGCTCGACCTTGTCGCGCACGATATTCCAGCTGTCGTAGACCGAGTCCAGGTCGCGCGCGCGGCCGGCCGTGACGCCGATAATTTCACCGTCGTAATTCTCGAGGTACTCGGACATCACCTTCGGCGTCTCCTTCTCGGTGTCGATAGACACGAAGACGAACTGGACCTGGTCGGCGCGCTCGCCGAGGCGCTTTTCGACCTTCTCGAACTTCTTGAGGTTCGTCGGGCACACATCGGTGCAGCTCACGTACCCAAAGAAGACCATTTGCAGCGGATGAGGCTGTCGGCTCAGCGTAAATGGCTGCGCGTTGTGGTCGACGCCGACGATCTCGTTCGCTACGCGCGGCGGGTCGTAGTGGATGCCACGCAGCGCCTCGGGATGGGCGTCTTTTTGCGCCGTCGCAGCCGCCTCACTCTTTGCATCATCCGATGAGAGGACGAGATAAGCGGTCGCCCCGGCGATCAATGCGACAAGCACTCCTAGCAGCACCCACCTGGCGCGACCAACTGTCTTTCTGAGGTCAAATTGTGTCATCTCATCCTCCTCGTAACCTGTAAAAAAGGGGAGCAGGCCCAGACGGACCCACTCCCCCAGATCCCCCACATCTCCTACTCACCCTCAATGCCCGGTGGGCGCGTGGCTTCCCTTGAAGATGCTCGGGTCAGCCTCGCCGTCGACATCCAGGATGCCGATGGCGCCCTTGTCCATGCGGCTCAACGCGTGGTCGACCAGGATGTACTTGCCGGGGTAGTCGAGCTCGAACTCGACCATGGTTGCGCCCCCCGGAGGCACCACCGTGGTCTGCACATTGTGCGCGGGCTCGTCGACGATGGCGGCTTCTTTCCACACACGGTCGAAGATCTCGCCGATGACGTGGAACGAGCTCATCGTGTTGGGTCCGCCGACGCCGAAGAAGAAGCGCACGGTCTCACCGACCTGCGCCTTCAGAGCGCGCTCGCCGGTGAGCGAGCCGAAGCGGCCGTTGAACACGACGTACGTCGGCATCTCCCAGAACATGCGGTCCGCATCTTCTACCTGATGGCCCTCGGTGCCCGGCTTGGCGGTCGTGTAGTACTCGCCCTGCATGACGTAGAACTCGTGGTCGACCTCGGGCAGGCCTTCCTTCGGCTCGATGAGAATCATGCCGTACATTCCGCGGGCGAGGTGGGTCGGGATGTGCGGAGTCGCACAGTGGTAGACGTACAGGCCGGCTTTGAGCGCCTTGAACGTCAGGCTTCGACGCTCTCCGGGGGGCACCTGCAGCACGGCCGCACCACCACCGGGGCCGGTCACGGCGTGGAAGTCGATGCTATGAGACATCGAGCTGTCGGGCGCGTTGTCGACGTGTACGGTAACCGTATCGCCTTCACGCGCACGGAGCATCGGACCGGGGACTTTGCCGTCGTAGGTCCACATCTCGTAGGTCGTGCCGTCTTCGAGCTCGGCGATGACCTCTTCGGTCTCGATGACGAACTCGACTTCTTCGGCACTATCCCGGTTGATGGGGGCCGGGACATCTTTGGCGTCCCAGCCAATCTCATCGATGGAGACCGTCTGTGCTTCCTTGAGGTCCCGCGAGATATTTCCGGCCGGCGAGTCCGGCGAGTCGGCCTGGGCAACCACCGGTTTTTCGCCGTCGGTGACCTTGAGCTGACCGACCATGCCAGCCTGACGATGGCCCGGAATCGAGCAATAGTAGTCGTCGCTGCCTTTCGCGACGAAGCTGATCTCGGTCTCTTCGTCGACCTTCATGATCGAGTCGGACTTGACCCCGTACGCGTCGAGCTTGACGTCGTGGGCCATATTCTCCCCGTTGATGAGCTTGATGGTGACCTTGTCACCTTTCTTGACTTCGAGCGTGGGGTTGGTCTTCCCGTCGATGTCACCACCGACGCCCTTATACCCGTTGATAAATGCCTTCATCGTAAAGGTGTGCTCGACCCCTTCAGCGACTGGCTCCTTGTTGGTATCTGCCTCCGATCCCGACTTCGAACATCCGAATGCTCCCAGAAGACCCGTCGCAAGCAGGACCACAGTGGCCCATCGCAGACTTCGACGAATCGATTGATGATGGTTGGCGAACATACACGGCCTCCTCGGGCAGCGGTTGACTGATTAGCTCCGTGGGCTCGTTCCCACGAACAACAATCAATCTAATCCACCGACGAGGGTGCCGTTATGATCTAGATCACATGCAGGTTGTTTTAGTCGGAGGACCCACTGGAAATGCGCTCGAGTTCCTCCATATCATCGATGAGGAAGCCGTCGTCGAGCGTGCGCACGGGACCGTTTTTGTTCCATCGGCTCATGATCCGAATCGCCGTCTCGACGCGCGTATTGATCAAGTCGGAGATATCGCGGCGAGAGAGTGGAAGCTCGACATAGATACCCATCGTTCCGTCGTCGAGCTTCCTGCGTATCCCCGTCTTCAGCGCGAATTTCTCGAATAACATGCCCAGCCGCTGCTCCGCGCTGGTCGTCGAGACCTCTTTGACGCGTTGGACCAGGTCGGCGTTTCGCTTCATCATGCTGTCGAGCAGCCCCTCGAACAGCTCGGCGTTCTTGCGAATGGTCCCGATAAAATGATCGCGATGAATGGCGAGACACAGCGTATCGTCCAGCGCGACAGCGCTGGCCGGATAGTCGATCCGCTGGAAGACGGCGATATGTCCCACGGCATCGCCCTCATCGAAGCACCCGAGGATAATCTCCTCACCGCCGCTCTTGTATTTGACGACCTTGACCTGTCCTTCCACGATAAACGTGAAGTAATTCGCCTCGGTCCCCTCCCTCCAGAGCTGCTCTCCGCGCTCGTATTCGTGCGTCACGAAATAGCTGGTAAGGGGCTCGAGTAACCCGGGCTTTACCGTCTCGAAGAAGGGAATTCGCTCGAGTAATTCGATCTTTTTGGAGGCCATAAGCGGTTTTCCCGGCAAAACCCGATTAAAATCACGTCGAATAAGTCGCACGTCGGCTTACAATCTCCGATGCACATGATCCAGATCATAGAACATGCGCCAGACACGTCTACCTTGAGAGAGTCACAGGCACTCGCTCGAGGAGGCGAAGATGGAACACGAAATGGACCACGAACATGAGCACGAGATCTGTCATTCACACAGTAAACTCATCATGCGCCTCGACGAGGTCGACGCGCACGTCGAAGCGCTCGGAAGCTGCGACGACTGCCACCTCATTCATCGCGAGTTACAGTCGCACGCGCGGAGTTTCTACGACAAGCTGACTGAGCATATCGAGCACGAGGAACATGAGCTGTTTCCGGCTGTCGAAGATGCCGACTACGTCACGCTGCTCCATCTGCAACTACAACACCTGAAGATGGTCGAGTGGGCTGCGATGCTCAAGCGCAAGATCGCCGAGATGAAGGACGATCTGTACTACGGCGATCCCGATATCACCGAGCTCACGGAGTTGGTGGGCGAAATTCGAGACGAGATGCGCTCCCACAGTGCCGGCGAGGCCGCCTTTTTGCGCGGCGAAGCCTACGAGGCCGCGCATGCTCGGGAGATGGTATGACCGACAGTACCGCTATCCTTCAAAAAGGATTTCGGCCCTTCTTCTTACTCGCTGCGTTCTTCTCGGCGGTCTACCTGCCCATCTGGCTCCTGCTGCTAGACGGCGGGCTACAGGTCGAGACCGCGTGGAGCCGGGCGACGTGGCATGGCCACGAGATGCTCTACGGGTTCACCATCGCGGTCGTCGCGGGCTTCCTGCTCACGGCGGTCGCCAACTGGACTCGCCAGGAGACCGCCACCGGCGGGTTGCTGGGCCTGTTGGCAGCGCTCTGGATACTCGGCCGATTGGCGGTCGGGGCGTCCGGCTGGCTTCCCCCGTGGCTGGTCGCCATCGCCGACCTGGCGTTCATCCCGGCGCTCGCCGTGGTGCTCGGGCGCTGCCTGGTCGGCACCAAGAATCGGCGTAACTACGTGTTCTTGATCGTGTTGACGGCTCTGTGGGTAGCCAACCTCATCATGCACCTGGATGCCCTGGGATTCGTCGAAGGCTGGGCGCGACCGGCGCTCATCGCCGCGGTCGACCTCGTGATCATCATCGTGTTGATCGTCGGCGGGCGCATCATCCCGGCGTTTACCCGCAACGCGACCGGCGACGACTCGATCCGAAAGCACACATGGATCGAATACTCGCTGTTTCCGGCGGTGATCGGTGGCAGTATCGCCTGGCAAGTCGCGCCGGGCTCGTCGGTCGCAGGCGTACTCACCGTCGCCGCGGGCGTGCTCGCGCTGGTGCGCATGACCCACTGGGGATTTGGAAAGACGCTGCGCGCGCCCATCTTGTGGGTGTTGCACGTTGGATACGCCTGGATCGGGGTTGGATTCATCCTGCGCGGGCTCTCGTCGTTCGTGAGCATCCTGCCCAGCTCGGCGACGCACGCCCTGACCGCCGGCGCGATCGGCACGCTCACGCTCGGCATGATGGCGAGAGTGGCGCGAGGCCATACAGCTCGCGAGCTTCGCGTCGAACGAGTCACCGCGGCCGCATTCGTCGTCATCAGCCTCGCCGCAATCATCCGCGTGGCGGTGCCCGTGCTCACGCCGAACCTCTACATGGCGGGCATGATCGCCTCGGGCGTGCTCTGGTCGCTCGCGTTTACGATGTACCTCGCCAAGTTTACTCCTATCCTCTGGCAGCCCAGGGTGGATGGCCGCCCGGGCTAACGTCGTCACCTATGCCCACAGTTTCTCGAATCTTCATCAAGGCGTCGCTGCTGTATCTGATCGGCGCGCTCCTCTCGGGCGTCGCGATGCACGTGCCGCTCTGGCCGAAGTTCGCCGCCCTGTTCCCGACTTACGTCCACCTGTTCGTGGTTGGCTGGCTCACCCAGCTCATCTTCGGCGTGGCGCTGTGGTTGTTTCCCAAGAAGAGCCGTGAGCAGCCCCGAGGCTGGGAGTGGCTTTCATGGGGGTGCTTTGCCACCCTGAATATCGGCCTGCTGATGCGGGCAGTCGCCGAGCCGGGGCTGATCTTCGGGGACGCCGCGGGCGTGTTCGGCTGGCTGCTCGTCGCGTCGGCCGCGCTCCAGTGGCTCGGCGCGATCGCCTTCGTCGTCAATATTTGGCCTCGCATCAAAGGTCGGAGGTAGCGCGATGCCAAAGCTGTCTATCTGGGCAATCCGCGCCGCCTGCGTCCACCTGGTATTTGGCTGGACCATCGGCTCGCTGATGCTGGCCGAGAAGGGCTGGTCGACGCCGTGGAGCGTCTTCGACTGGCTGCCAGCGCATATCCACATGCTGTTATTCGGCTGGATGGTCCAGCTGGCGTTCGGCGTGGCGTACTGGATGCTGCCGACCTTCGGGCGAGACCGTGGCCGCCCGCAACTCGCGATCGCGGCGGTCGTCTTCGTCAATGCCGCGGTCGCGCTGGCGGTGGTTCACGTATTTGACGTGCTGCCGGCCTGGCCGGTCTTTGCGGCCGAGGCTCTGGCGGCTGTCAGCTTCTCGATCCACGCGTGGCCTCGCATCAAAGCGTTCGGAGCCTGATGGACCCCGCAAATGACAAGACATACCGCGCCTGGATGCCCGAAATCCTGGCGACGATGGCCTGCTTTGTCTTTGCAGGCATCTCGGGGGTCTGGATGCGCGCAGCACAGGCCGGACTCGGGCTCCCGAGTTGGGTCGAGTTCGCGAACCTCCGGCACGCCCACTCGCACCTGATGTTCTTCTCGTGGGTGACCCCGGCGCTGATGGTCACCACCGCCGCCATGCTCGGTCGCAACGGCGAGCCGATCCGCGGCATGCGCACGACCATCTGGGCAAATATTGTCTTCGGTCTGCTGACCTTCCCGCCTTTTTTATTGTGGGGCTACGACTCGGTGGCCATCGGCAGCGCCGACCTGCCGATCGCGGCAATCGCGTCGGGGTTCAATATCTTCGCGTGGTACGCCTTCGGTGCAATCTACCTGCGCGATCGAGGGCGGCTGCCCGCCGATGCGGCGCGGCTGTGCCTGGACGTCGCCATCGCCACGCTGGTGCTGTGCTCGGTGGGCGCATGGGGACGCGCTGCGCTGGTGGCGGTGGACGTGACCGACCCGCTGTGGACCACCGGCTCGGTGCACTTCTTTTTGACCCCGTTTAGCTTCGGATGGCTCATCTTTGGGGCGCTCGCGGTCGTCCACGCTCGTGTGAACACGCCGGTGGGCCCCCGACTTCGGCTCGCGACATGGTCGGCGGCCGCCGCACTGCCGCTGCTATTTCTCCTCGCGATCGACGTGGATCTGCCGCCGCCTGAGCTGCGCTCACTCGCCGCGGTGGCGGGCATGGCGTTCGCGCTGGGCATCTTCTACCACGCCGGCGCCGCATGGGTGGCTGCGGGGCGCGGCTCGCGCTGGCGCCGACCGCTGCTGGCGCTGATGCCCGTCGCCGTGGTCCAGGCCTTCTTCGCGCTCCGCCCCTTCGCGCGCTGGGCCGACAGCGCGGGTCTGCGCATCGTCTACCTGCACCTGACGTTTCTGGGATTCGTGTCGCTGGTGGTCATCGAGTGGCTACGCGAGGTCCGCTCCGAGCGCAGAGACCGACTCGCCGCCGATGCGTTCGCGGTGGCGGTGACCGTTCTGCTGGTGACGATGCTACCGGCCACGGGACTGTGGCCCACCGCCCTCGGTGGGACTGCGGCCCGCATTTCGGTCGCAGTCGGCGCCAGCCTGCCCGTCCTGGTCGTCGCGGCGTGGACGTTGCTCCAGAGAAACCCTTGACGCTGCCGAGACGGCGAAGCTAATCTCGCACCGTGCGTGATCAGTGGCAGTTTTCTTCCGGGGAAGTCTGATGCAAAATTTGCTCATTTACGGCGGCGGTCTCCTGGCGATTTCGCCCGCCGTATCCCAACTTATTTGGGTTCTGGCAACATCGTTTCAAGGATCCGGAGAAGACGCCGGCGCCGCAGCGGGCATGCTCCTGATGGTCACTGCGGCCCTTTCAGTCATCGCGGTAATCGCGTTCGCCATTCATGTCTGGGCCGGTGACAACGAGTACTCGTCGACCGGGAAGGTCCTCTGGACGCTCGGCATGGTCTTTTGCTTCGCGCCCGCCATCGTCCCGGTCTACTGGTACGTGACCATCTTCGAGCCCTGGTTGAACAAGTCGAACTTCGACAGCTACGGCAAATTGGGCGGCTCGTTCTAGCCGGCTCGGTCAATACAGAAAATCATCACTTCCGTTCGACACCGTCACCCACAGGATGGTGTCGGCCTTGATGCTCGCGTCGAGCTGGCCGAATGCCGCCTCGATCGAGTCCTCGTGGCCGGGTGCGTATGCGATGACGTGCAGTATTTGCTTCTCCCAGGCGTCTTCCGGCGCCACGTTCTGACTGCTCGACAGCACATCCGATAACTTGTCGGTCAACAGGTCTGTCGCCTGCTGAACCGTGTAGGGATCGTCGAACGGAAAGGCCACGGCGCGCGTGACGCTCACGCCGATCTTGAGGCCGTCGATGTCGACGAGCAGGTCGGTGATCTTGCCCTGCGGGTCCTGATAGGCCACCTCCGTCTCGGTCTTGAGCAATTCGGCGAGCTCGCATCGGTAGAGGACCTCGTAGGCGAAGACCTCGGAGTACAGGGAGCTTCCGCCTGCATTTCCGTCGTCGATGATCTCCATCCCGCCCGCCGTGAGCAGCGGCTTGTCAGACTCGTCGTAGGGGTCGTTGCCGAAGTCGATCGCGTTCTCGAAGTAGCTGGGCTGCTCGGAGTCGAGCTCGTCGTCGAGCACCGCGCACGTCCCGCTGATATCGCCGAATCCCTCGAGCGGGAAGGTCAG
>JBNJFZ010000010.1:0-40703 GCA_051747295.1 Myxococcota bacterium | reverse complement strand
CGCATCATCCGCATCGTCGGCATCGCCTGCGCCATCCGCGTCATCGGCGTCGCCCGCCGAGTCGGAGCCGTCGCCAGCGTCCATCGTGGCAACATCGCCGCCCGTATCGAGCGCCGCATCGGGGCTCGAATTATTGGCAGCCGGATCGGAACACCCGACCGCAAAGAGCAGAGCGAACAGCGTCAGCAGGCGAAACAGTCGATTGCGCATCATGATTCTCGGGCGGCTCGGGTCCAGTTTACGGACTCATTGTCTATCACAAATCCCGACCCGATGTCCCAATCCCCAGTACCCAATCCGCAATCCCTGCGAACTGCTTGCAGTTCGCGCCCGCCGTGCCCATCATCTAGGCGAAGCCAGACAACCACATCAGATGCTCACACCGCGCGGGATAAACCATGAGTGATTCCAACGAAGAGAAGTCCTACACCCACACCGAATCGCAGCAGGATCACGCCCAATGGCTGGGCGATATCAGCCGCTGGCGCGTCGACCATCGAAAGGCGCTGGCCCTCGTCGCGCGCCTGCAGGCCAAGATTTACGATCTGGATTCCGAGATGGAGGCACACGCCGCGGCGATTCGCGACCATCACCTGGCCATCATGCAGCACAAGCGCGCGCTCGATGAAGGCGACCTCACCGACGACGAACGAAAGCGCATCATCGCCAAGCACCGCGAGATGAACGAGCTCCACGAGGACGTCGAAGAGCACCACAAGGGGCTCCGAGACGACCACGAGGAGCTCATGAATGATATCGGGGCGCTCTACGACGCGCTGCAATGGGACGAGGTGCCGAATAAGAGTGGTTGAGTGATTTCGCTCGCGGTGGTTAAGCGGTTTCGCTCGCGCCCTCGGCGCTCGCTAGCGGTTAAGCGGTTACGCATCCGAAAAGGTGCCAGTTTCGTAACCGCTTGACCACTCAACCGCTCAACCACCGCGCGAAGCGCGTCTAGCGCGCGAAGCGCGTCTCGACGCCGTAGTGGTCGGACAGGTGCAGCTCCAGGTCGCCTTCGTCGGTCGTAATGGTCTGCGTCTCGTCGAGGATGCGCACGGACGAGGTCGCCTCGACGTCGGCCGAGAATCGAGACAGCACGTGGTCGATGGCGCTCCCGCCGTCGCCACCCACGAGCGTATTCGACCCGCAGTAGGTGCACTCAGGGTCGGACTGGTCGAGGTAGGCGTTTGTGAAGCCCGCGTCGGTGAACTTGGCGTAGTTGTCCGGGAAGGATGCGTCGAGATTGCCCACGGCCGGGCCGTTATTCATATCGCCCAGCAGCACCACGTTGCCGGTCTGAGCGGTCTGCTCGATGTAGGCGTTGATGGCGTCGATCTGGGCGGCTTGCTCCTCCTCATAGGACGCATACTGACCATCTTCGGGGTACGGCAGCGAGCCCGACAGGTCCGCCTGCAGGTGCGTGCAATACACATCCGCCTCGCCGAACTCCGGCACGTTGACGGTGGCGTGGAGCACGGCGCGCTGGACGACCTCGCTGTCCAGGACCTGGATCTCCGTGTTGGTCATCTCGTGCTTGGAGAGCAGCAGCAATCCATTGTGCCCATTGTACGAGTACGCCGACCCGCCGACCTCGCCGGTGCATGCGTTGATGATGTCGTCGATGCTGCCGCCGATATTGGCGCCGATGCACTGCTGGCAGCTACTCGACAGGTTGTTGAACTCGGTGTCGCAATTCGACAGCGCGCAGCCGGCGAGGTTGTCGTCGCTCACGTCACCACATTGATCGGCGACGCAGGTCTCGATCGGACCGGTGTCATCGTCGTTGCAGTTCGCGACCTCGCCGCCGGACTCCTCGGTGATCTCGTAGTAGCTATTCGGGTAGGTCTCGGCCGACGTATCGACGATGGCGTCGATCTGGCCCTCGCTCCAATTGCCCTGCTCGTCTTCGTAGAGCCAGACTTCCTGCATACACACGACGTCGCTGTCCAGCGCGGCGACCGCATCTGCGACCGGCTGCTGACGCGCGGTTGCGTAGTCGACAAAGCCGCGGGCGAGCCCGGCGTTGTACGTGGTGAAGCTGGCCGTCGGCCCGTCTTCGCCGTTGTTGCCTTCACCTTCGCTGTCGCCACAACCCACGGCGAGTAGCATGGCGCACAGGGCGCCGACGAGGATCGAGGTGAGTCTTGTCTTTGTCATCATGTTGTTGTCTGGGGCTCGGGGAAGAAGGGCGCGAAACTCGGTCGTCACGCCAGTTTTTCGAAATTGTCACCTAACGGGCCGAGACTAGCGGCAAAGGTAGCGCGAGGCAACGTCTTTCGGTCGAGCAACACTTGTCGTGCGGCCATCTTGGCCGCACGCCGTCGCTGCGCCTATCCCTCTACTCCCCGTCTTCATCGTCCTTCGTCGCGACCATGTGGAAGATCTCGTCGCGCAGCTTGGTCGCGCGCTCGGTCATCTCCGGATCGGCGGCGTCGCCCTCTTCTTTGAGCTCTTCGAGGGCCTTCTCCAGCGACTTCAGCGCCTTCTTGAGGTGTTTGCGCGGGTTGGTGGGCTTCTTTTCGCGCTTGTCCTCCGGAATCGCCTCCTTGAACTCGCGGCGCAACTGATACGACGAGCGCTCGCCGTCCAGCGCCGAGCGCTTGAGCTCCTGATAGGTATCGCGCGGCACGCGCTCCTCGCGCACCTTCTGGTAGCCCTTTTGCAGCTGGTCGACCGTGTCGATATCCGGCACCGGTCGCGGCTCCGACTCGCCCGCCTCCGTTTCCTGCGGCTCGAGCAGCTGCGGCGCCTCGCTCTCCAGCCACTTATAGCCCTCGCGCATCTTCCGGACGTTGCCGCGGGTGAGCTGCAGCTCCTCTTTGCAGTACGCGCTGAAGCTCGAGTAGTCCCAATTCTTCCAGGCCTCGCTGGTCTCGACCTCGTGGAGCAGGCGCGCCATCTCCACCCAGCCGCCGTTGAAGTCCAGGGCGGCCTGCAGTGCGTCGTGGCGTACGGTATTCGCGTCCACGGTGCTCAGGAGTTCGGTGAGTCGCTGCGTCGGGCTGAGTTCGGCGAGTTCGGTCATCAGTTTGGATATCTCGCAATGGAAATGAGTGACGGCACGAGTCTTGCTCTATTCTCTGGTGCACCGCGCGGACTCTCGCCGGAGCGACGATATGTTTCAATTCGTTGCAGCGAGCCGCGCATCTTTGAAACCCATTGCAACGAATCACGTTTTCGATCAACCCCGAAGGACCAAAATGAGTGATTTCACCAAGACGCTGGCGACCAAGAACCAACTCCAGGGCCTGATGCGTGAAGGCGCCGGCCCGGCGCTGATCGACTTCTGGGCGCCGTGGTGCGGCCCATGTAAGATGATGGGGCCGGCCTACGACGCGGTCGCCGAGGAATTCGCCGACGAAGAGCTCGACTTCTACAAGCTCAACACCGAGGATCACGGAAACCTCGCCTCGCGCTTCAACGTGCAGTCGATCCCGACCCTCATCCTGGTCAACGACGGCGAGATCCTGGACGTCATCGTGGGCGCCCAGAGCCAGCGACAGATCCAGAAGCGCGCCAAGTGGCTGCTCTCCAAGGCGCGCGGTGAGGGATTTTTGACGCGGCTGTTCGGCTGAGCGGTTGAATATTTCGGGGCGTCGTGGCGTTATACACACCACACGCGTGGAGTCAGACACACCCCGGGGACCAACCATGACGACCCATCCGATCACCCGAACTCTCGGAGCGACGACGAGCCTGCTGCTTGGCGTGCTCGTCGCGTTCTCGCTGCTCATCCCGAGCACCGCCGACGCGCGCCACGGTCACGTCTTCGAGGACGACCGAATGGTGCAGTATCACATCGATAAGCAGGCCAAGCGGATCATCCACGACTGTCGCCACCGGGTCGACTACAATCGACACCACCGCGGCCGCTACAACCTCAGCTCGCTGCCCTCGCGCACCGAGGTGCTGATCGCCCGGGGCATCAACGCCGATCGCATCGACCTGCCCGACACCCTCCGCGTGCTCGACCTGTCGGGCTCCAACATCAAAGACCTGCGCAATATCCCGCGCGGCCTCGAGGTCCTCTTGCTCGAGGACACGAATATCGAGCATATCCGAAACATCCCGCGCGGCCTCGAGGTCCTCGACCTGTCCGGCTCGAACGTCCAGTACATCCGAAACCTGCCGCGCTCACTTCGCTACCTGGACCTGTCCAACACGCAGGTCGAGTATATCCGAAACATCCCGCGCGGCCTGCGTGGTCTGGACCTGTCGCACACGCAGGTCGAATACATCCGAAATATCCCGTACTCGGTGCGCACGCTCGACCTCTCGCACACCCGCATCAAATACATCCGCAACATCCCGAACCAGGTGCGTGCCCTCGACCTGTCCTACACGCGCGTCAGCGAGATCCGAAACTTGCCCGACTCGCTCCGATTCCTGAACGTGCGCGGTACGGACATCCGGCGCCTCTACAACCTCCCGAACAACTTGCGCTACCTGAACGTCAAGGCCACGGACGTCCCGATCGACGACCTGCCAGACGATGTACGTCGGGTAGTGGCGGGCGGGTAGGCTACGCGAGAGCCGCCCCGCGCTCGACCGCGGCGATATTGTCCCGAAGCGCATCGAAGAAGCGCTCTTCGAACCAGAGCTTCACGAACGCCGCCGCGCCGAGCGCGGACGGGCTGGCTCCGACGTCGTATCCTCCCACCCAGTGCAGAATGCTGCCCTCCTCGGTCGATTCGACCCGAACCTCGGCGCCTCCATCCAGTGGATGCCGAGGACCATTCCGATACACGAAGCGGCGCTGGTCGCCGTCGTATTCGGGGATCTCATAGGTCTGATCCATATCCCGCGGACCGACGTGGTAGGTCGCCCGGATGGTCGCGTCCTCGGCGAGCCCGTCGCTGTTCAGGGTCTCGTACTTGCGCGGCCAGATCGGGCTCGTCCGTGAATCGACAAACGCATCCTCGAGCAGCCCCCAGAGTTCATCGGCCGACAGCGAAGATTCAATGTGGTGTTCGAAGTCAATACGCATCTATCCGCCAGAGCTCTATCCAAAAAACGTGCGAAACCCGAGGGCATCCGAATAAAATGGAGACCCCGCGCTGTTTTTCAATCAACAGATGCGACGAGGCGGTCATGAGTGACATGCAAAAACGAGACGACGACGAGCTGGTACGCCGGGATGAGGGAGGTGTATCGAAGCTCGTCTACTGGGTGGTGGCAGGAATCGCCTTCCTGGCCATCGGCCTGCTCGTGGTCTTCCTCGGGCCCTGGTTACTCGCGGCCGCCGGAGTCGCGATCGGGGGCTGGCTGGCCTGGCGGATCTTCAAATGGTGGAGCGCCGACGACGAGCCCGCCGAGCACGGACTTATCACCCACGAGACCTCACCTGAAGCCGAGCTCGGCAGCGAAATCGCCCTCGAGGACCTTCGCCAGCGCGACCACAGCGAGCAAAACTAACCCAGCCGCTCCAACGAGCGCGCCACCTCGGCGCGCTCTTCGTCGTCGATGCCCCAGTACCCGCAGGCAATTGCGTCGACACGCGCCTCGGCCCTCTGCGCCTCTTCATCACGCCCATCGGCCGCAGCCAGGCGCGCCTCGCGCGCAGCGTCGGCGAGCTGCACCATCCAGTCGATCTCAGCGTCGAACGGCGGCAGGTCGAGCGTCTCGATAAAGCTCAGCGACACGTGCTTGTACAAAAAGCTGCGGTACAACAGGCGAATCGGCCTCGAGTTGAGCAACCCACACAAAAAATCAGCCTGCGCTTCGGTCTCCAACCCGACGTAGTACGCGGTCTGGTCGGGCAGAGTCAGCTGTCCGTCATCGGGGCCGATCACGGCACAGTCCAGGTGCGTCGCGACCTGGCCCGCCCACACGACCTTCCAGGGCAACAGCGTGTATTCGCCGACCCCGAACATCGACCACCAGGGCGCGGTTGGCTCGCCGTCGCGGGTAAAATACCGACGAAACAGCGACCGTGAGCGAAGCTGCTCCTCGAAGCGCTCGAGGTAGGCCAGCGTGCGCGGCGCCTCGTCTCGCAGCACGTCGGCCTCGACGCCGCGCCGTCGCTCGGGGTCCTGCACCATCAAGAGGTGGCGATCCCCCTCGGCGTGCCACCGGGACACGTCCCGCCCGCGAACCAGCGGGTACAAATAGCGCGACTCGATCTCGGCCTGCACCTGCTCGACCTTTTTCTTGGCGCCCTTGAGGATATTCTCGACGCGAGCGCCCCCGAGCGTGGTTCGCTGCAGCACCCGCATCCAGAAGATCGCGTTGCCACCGCCGGTATTGACGCCCTGCCGGGCCTGGTACGCCGACTCACCGAAGAGCCGGCGAAGCGCACGGATCGCCGCCGGTCGCGCTGTGATCCAGGGCGATGCGGGCGCCGACTCGTCGTAGGGCTCGGCGGCGAGCTCGATGCGCTCGGCGTGCTCGAGGGCGTCGGAGAGCGTCCCGGTGCTATCCAGGCGCGCGCGGCGCCCTTTCCGGCGCCAGTAGACGTAGTCGACGGGAAACTCGATCGACCGCCCCCGGGTCGCGACGAACGTGGTGGTGCGCGTGGTCGCCGAGTCGAAGACCTTGAACGCCGACAGATCCTCGACGCGGTCGACGGCCAGCTCGAATTGGCCGCCGAAGTCCATGCGCCGAAAGCCCTCGGAGGCGCCCGAGGCCTTCCACACACCCTGCGTGATCACGAATGCAATCCGCCCACCGTCGCTCAGGTAGCGGTCGACAACCGCCGCGGTGAACAGCGTGGCGAACTCCTTTTTGCCCTTGCCGAGGATCGTGTCGAAGCCCTCGTGGACGAAGAGGCCGTACGTGTCCCAGAGCGGCTGTAGTTCTGCGCGCTTCGCATCGGACAATCCCTGCCAGTTGATCCACGGTGGGTTCCCCACGATGACGTCGAACGGCGCCTCGGGCGGCGCGGCCTCGAGCGCATCCCGACAGTAGACCGGGAGCTCGAGCGGCTCGTCGTCCTCGACGACCCTGTCGAGTACGCAGAGCAACAAATTCGTGCGCGCGGCGAGGACCGCGAGTGGGTTGAGGTCGTATCCGGTAACCGCCTCGAGAAGGACAGCAGCGGGCGCATCGGGCCGCGCGCGGCGACGTCGACGCACCACCTCGAGCAGAAACGTTCCCGAGCCACAAGACGGGTCGAGCGCGCGGCCGATGTCCTCCTCACCCACGGCATCCACCAGTTGATCGACCAGGTGCGCCGCGAGCCAGTCGGGCGTGTAGTGCTCGCCCAGCGAGCGCCGAACCGTCCGTGGAATCAGAGCTTCGTACAGCGCCTTAAAGACGTCGCGTCCAGCGCCTATGCCCTGGCGGACCACAGCGTCGTCGATCGATGCGAGCGCATCGTCGATCGCTCGCACAGCGTCGCGCGCCTCGTCCCGCTGACCATCCAGGTACCAACCAAATGGATCGCCGCCGCCATGGCGCGCGCCGACTTGCGCTCGCAACCAATCGCTCGACTCGAGCTCGACCGCGCGCCTGAGCGTCAGCTCGAGCACCAGCGCGAGGTAGGTGTGCACGGCGAAGAAAAAGCGGGCGCGTTCGGGGGCGCCTTCGATCTCTTCGACCAACGCGGACAGCCGCTTTTGCTGGCGTGCCGATAGCGCTCCGTCGGAAAACCCGAACAGCGTCGACCACGAATCCGGCACCAAATCATCATCGAGCGCGCGGTAGAGCACGCCCACAGCATGCGCGACCACAGCACCATCGGCACCGAAGGTGTCGGCGAGCGCGTCGTGCAACGATGTGGGGGCGCGTTCTGACATAGGCTCCGTGGAGGTCGAGCACTGCGGGTAGCCTATGGCATTTCCGCCCCGATGCCTACACCTTGCCCCAACACCGCCGATGCGGCATGCTCGTGGCGAATCTCGCATCCTCGAGCCCCCATGCTCCGACACACCCACATCGTCCGCACGTGCCTGCTGCTGTGTGCAGCGCTCCTGATGTGCGGCTGCGTCGAAACGGACTGGCAGTCGGCCGAGCCGCCGGCGTACGCCCAGAACACAGACGATCTGGGCGACTACGAGGTGGTTCAGATGGAGCGCCGTTACCGGGTTCGCGTCGACGAGACGGTCAAGACGCGCATTTTCGTGCCGGCCGAGGGCGACGAGCCCATTCAGGGCGACTTCCCGGTGGTCCTCTTTGGCCACGGTGGCGCCGTGACGCCCGAACGCTACGACTGGCTATGTTCGCATATCGCCTCGCGGGGCTTTGTCGTGCTGGCGCCGCACCACGCCCTGAACCTGGCGATCTTCGCGCGCGGCAACCTGCTCGACGTCCTGGAGACGGCTCGCCGCGCCGCCCAGGCGCCCAACGATCCGCTCAACGACGTGATCGGCGGCGGCCGCGTCGCGGCCATCGGGCACAGCCTCGGTGGCGTGATTGCCGGTTACGCGTGGCTCGACCACCCGGACAAAGTCTCGCACCTGGGCCTGCTGGCGAGCTTCCCGGACGGCGCCGACCGCGGCGAGCGGCTGGGGCCACCGGTGCCCGAAAGTGAGTTCGTGCTGTCGATCATCGGCAGCAAAGACGGACTGCTCGACGTCGAGGAGGCTGCAACCGAACTCGAAGGCGTCGACGCCCCGCGAGCGCTGGCGGTGGTCGAGGGGATGAACCACTTTCAATTCACCGATGGCATCACCTCGGGGGAAGCCGGACGCGACTCCGAGCCGGACATCGAGACCGACCGTGCGCGCGAGCTCGTGCTCTTCCTCGTCGACGGCTGGCTCGACGACTTCGTCAACGACAATGACACGCGCCTGCGAAGCACCGACGCGTGGCCAATGGGGCTGGTCCCCGGGGAGGCCTACCTTGCGCGGTGAACGCCTCCGACACCTCGCGCTGTGGGCCGTGCTGCTCACGCTCGGTATGGGGCTCTCGAGCTCCGCGAGCGCGCTGGAGACGCCGGCCGATGGCCACGAATGGGTCGTCGAGGGCGGCGTCCCGGAGCTGTCGTTCGCGCGAATCTGGGGTGATCCCGAAGCGCGAGGCTGGGTCCAATTCGGCCAGGACTTCGCGCTGCTGGGTCCCACCGTGGGCGCGGGCTACGAGACGACGAGCTTTCCCGAGGGCGTCCACGACTTGCGCCTGTCGGCCGAAGCAGAACTCTGGACCGCATTCCGAGACGTCTCGTCGATCGGCCTGCGCAGCTCGCTTCGCCTCGACAACGTCTGGCGCGCCGGCTGGGTCCGCCTGCTCGCCGGGCCTCGCCTCGATGGCGCGGTCGCCCTCGCCGGACTGGAGGACGCGTACCTGGCGCCAGGCGGCAGCCTCGCCGTGGGCGTGGAGCTGCCATCGGGCTCCGGTGACGCGCTCGGCATCTGGCTGAACACCTCGGTGGGCTATGCTTTCGGAGGCTTCGGAGGCGGCGCGCTACGTGGCCGCTTCTGGCTCGGAGTCGGCTTTTGACGAATTCACCCTATCCATGTGACAGCATCACCGTGTGACAGCATCTCCATGTGACAGCATCACCGCTTCTCGCATCTAATATTCGACAGGTACCTTTTAGCACGCGCAACGACACCCACTACTTTCCCAAAATTTGGACGTAAAAATATGAGCGTACACGAATTCACGATGGACGATATCGAAGGCCAGCCGGTCGACCTCTCGGACTACGAGGGAGAGGTCCTGCTCATCGTCAACGTCGCCAGCGAATGTGGCTTTACGCCGCAGTACAAGGGGCTCCAGGAGCTCTACGAGGAATACCACGAGCAGGGCTTCGAGGTGCTTGGATTCCCGGCCAACAACTTCGGCGCCCAGGAGCCCGGCACGAACCGCGAGATCCAGCGATTCTGCGAGCGCAAATACGACGTGAGCTTCCCGATGTTCGCCAAGATCTCGGTGAAGGGCCCCAGCCAGCATCCGCTCTACGAGTATCTGACCTCGCAGATCGAGCACGAGGAGGAAGACAAGCCCAAAGGCGGTGAGGTCAGCTGGAACTTCAACAAATTTCTGGTCGGGAAGGACGGAGAGGTCATCGAGTACTTCGACTCGAAGGTCAAGCCGTCGGACTCGGAGCTGCGAGACGCAATCGAGAGCGCGCTGTGAACACGCATCGCGCGATTCGAAAACACCTTGTCGTCGCCGATGAAATGCGCGATCCTCTCACCATCCACACATTGACTCTGAGAGGTTGCTGATGAGCAACGCCAGCAAGCAGTTGCAGGAGCAACTCGGCTCCGAATTCTCGGTGCGAGGCACACGAAAGCTACACGTGTATGGACCCGACGGTACGACCGCGGGCACCTATTCGCACGACGATCAGGCGGTCGAAGGCTTCGCTGAAGTGGAGTTTTTCGGCTTCGAGAAGGCCGACAAGCAGGACTTGCTCGACAAAGGGCGCGAGGCCGTCGAGGGACAACTCGCGGAGTTGAGCGACCTCGGATTCGAGGTCGACTTCGACCAGGCCTCCGTCGATTCACTTGGCCTCAGCGAGTTGACCGGTGGCGACGGGGGGCCTGACTTCCTCTATGTCGTCGACATCATCAAGCGAGTCGACTCCATCGAGGAAGCCGCCGCTGTGCTGAGCGACCTCGCCGGCGACGCCTTCGACTTCGAGATTCACGAGTAGCCGAGCGGAGCCCGGCTCTGGGCCACGTTTTTAATTCTGGTACCGCGCGAACCACGTCTCCGAACGCCTTCCATCCGGAAACATTCGCACGACTTTCCCGTTGGGGAATCGCACAGCCACGGGGTGTGACTGCTGCTGCGCGAGGTCCAGCGCATGCTTGAGCACGCCATGTGCATCGAGCTGCGGCGGGCACGGCTGCCATGCGGCCGTCCCCTCACTTCGCTCGACCATCAACTGCGGCTCTCCGTACTCGCGCCTGTACTGCGCGATTTGCCGGGACAGCGCGTCGAACGCGTCATCGAGCGGCACGTCGAGCGTGCGCGCCAGTTGACGGACCATTCTGTCGTCTGGAAAGCGAAATTCACCCGACTCGATGCGTGCGAGCGTGCCGCAATTGGCGTCGAGCTGCGGAAAGTCGGCTTCGCCGATGGTCCGCGAGATCGTCCATCCGCGCGATTGACGCGCGGCGCGGAGCAGGTGACCGAGTGCAATTCTGGTGGGACAATACTGCGTGTACATAAACCCTCTCCATGGTTGCTGGCTTTACCACCTGGCTCTACCCAAGAGCTGGTTGGCGGGCTTCACGGGGCCAAGTCCCTCCACCCTTCGTCATGGAATGAGATGTGATCCCACGTAGTTAGTGGTCCTACATCTCACGTTTGGCGAGCACATTAGCGGCAGGGCAGACACGGCGCAAGCGAAACCCGATCTGCGTGAACCGCCCGGCCACCGTTTTTATCTGGAAACAAAGTGTATCGTCACGCGCTATTGTCCGATCCAGCCGTAGTCCTCATAATTCCTAACATAACGGATAACAAAGAGAGGATGCGGCTATCGCCGTACAGAGACGACGACCCGCTCCGGAAACCCCGGAGCGGGTCTTTTTTTGGCCCCCGCGCTGCTTGCGAGCCTCATCGTCCTCGTCTACCGTCTCGCCGTCGACAAGACCCGAACGGACGATGTGATGAAGCGCCTACCTGTAGTGATTTCTCTTTTCGCTCTCGTGCTGGTTCTATCTGGCTGCGATCGCGGCCCGGCGAGCGTGGTCCTGAAGGCCTCGGACTTCGACCAGAGCTGCGAGACGGACAGCGACTGCGTATTAGTCCCGGCCGGCGAGCAGTGCGGGCCGTGCCCGGCGTGCCCGACCGCTCCCATCTCGATCGACGGGGAGCCGGAGTTTCGCCAGGCACTCAGCCAGGTCGACTGCCGCACGACCGAGTCGGGCGCTCAGTGCGAGCCCTGCAAGCTCCGCGAGCCGTACTGCGACCAGGGCACCTGCAAGGCGCGCGAGCCGCAGAAAGAAGACGAATCCGAAGAATAACCTTCGGGACCTACCACTCTTCCCCGAACGGTCTGAGATCGAGCTCGAACGTCCAGGCCGACCGCGGTTGGTGAGCCATCGCCCAGACCGTCTCGGCGATATCGTCGGGCTCCAGGAAGAACGCGTCGGGCTTGTCGGACATCATCTCGCGAGTGTCCGGCGTGTCGATGACGCCATCGACGACATAATAGAAGACATGCACGCCCTTCTCGCCAAACTCACGCGCGAGTGATTGGGCGAGCAGCCGCTGCGCTCCCTTGGCCTGTGCAAATGCCGTTGTAGACGGCTTGCCGCGCGTCGATGCCGTTGCGCCGGTCACTCCAATGGTGCCGCCCCCGCTATCGACCATGTCGGGGATGACCTGCTTGGCACACTGGAAGAGCCCCAGCGTATTGACGCGCCAGGAGCTCTCGAGGTCATCCGCCTCGACGTCGTGGAAGGTCGCGAACTTGCCGCTACCGGCATTGTACAGCAGGGTGTCGACCTCACCGTGCTCACTTCGGATCTTCGCGAAGGTCTGCTCGACCTGCGCCTTGTCGGTCACATCGCACGACATAGCGGTCGCCTGCACGTCCATGAACATCTCGCGCAGCGCCCTCCCGTCTCGCGCGAGCGCCACCACGTCGTAGCCATCGTCGGCGAATCGCTCGACCAGCGAGAGTCCATTTCCGGGGCCGACGCCCGCGACTACGCATACTTTTTTGTCTGTCATATCTGTCTCCCTTGGTTTGGATTTTTCCTGTTCCGAAGCTAACCAGTTCGAGCACAAGACAAGCGAGACGTCGGAAAGCCACACGAGCGTATTATGACGCAGTGCGTCTAGCATTCTGTGTCGATTTCACTAAGTTGGTGCGCAAAGAGGGAAGAACGGAACCAGAATCTCAGGGCCGCGCCCACCGGGCGGGGTAGAAGGAGGAGTCGTATGGAAAGGCGAGATCGTAGTTTTTTGGCCGAAATACCGTTTGCGAAGAACGAGTATGGCAGCATCGTTCAGACCGACTATCCCGGCGCTCACGATGAGGACTATCGCCAGCGCCTCGACGACATGATCGAGAAGTCGCGCAAAGCCTGGCCCGAAATCCCGCACTACGAGTACACCGACGAAGAGCACGAGACCTGGAGATTGGTCTCCGAGATCCTCGTGAGGCTGCAGGACCGATACTCCAGCAAGGCCTTTTTGGAGGGTCGCGACAAGTTCGGCCTCCCCGAGGAGCACATCCCGCAGCTCGACGACGTCTCCGCCCAGCTCGAGTCCGAGACCGGGTTCATGCTCGCCCCGGTCGGCGGGCTGCTGGACAAGGCGGAGTTTCTGCCGATGCTGGCCCAGAAGGTCATGCGCTCGACCTGCTATATGCGGCACCCGTCGTATCCGTTCTTCACGCCCGAGCCCGACATCATTCACGAGCTTCGCGGCCACGCCTCGATGTTCATGCACCAGCCCTTCGTGGAGCTGTCCGTCAATATCGGCGAAGCCGCGCGAGCCGCGGTCGAGGCCGGCAACGACGATCTGCTCGAGACCATCGGCCTGTTCTACTGGTACACCGTCGAGTACGGCCTGATCCGCGAGGACGGCAAGATCAAGATCTTCGGCGCCGGCAACAATGGCGGCATTCAAGATCTGCTTCGCTCGGTCGACCCGACCGTCGAGAAGCGCCCGTTCAACCTCGACGAGGTCCGCAAGCTCACGATCGACTACGACGCGCCCCAGCAGGTCTTCTACGTCGCCGAGTCCTACGAGCAGGTCGCCGAGTTGGCCGACGAACTCCGAAAAATGGCGTAGGCAGCTGTCACCTTCAACGACCACGTAGACCGCGGCGCACGGTATGCACTCCATCGCTCTGACCCGTTCATCCCTCGCGATGCTGATCTGTGCGCTGATGCTCGCCGCGTGCGCCAGCGGCGAGGTGGACGCGCCGGACGACGCGGGTGACAGCTCGGGGCCAACGGACGTCGCCGAAGACACCGCGACTGGAGACATCGACGACGCCGCCGAGCCCGACACGGTCGAGGACACCGAGGAGGACACGGCCGATCCCGATTCCGGCGATGGACAGATCATCTACGTCAAGGCCGGCGCGAGTGCCGGAAACGGCTCCCAGAATCGACCCTACGGCACGATCGAAGACGCCCTGCTCGCCGTGAGCCGTGATCGGCCGACCGTGATGCGCATCGCGGGCGGCACTTTTGAGGACTACCCCACCATCGAAGACGGCCTGACCCTCGAGGGCGGCTACGCAGACGACTGGTCGCGCGACGTCGCCGGCCATCCGACCGTGATCGCGCCCGCGGGTCTCGACGCCGACGACCCGGATCACTCGCGCGTCATCAACGTCACGGCGAGCGAACCGGTCCTCCTCGACGGGCTGACCATCAAAGCCCCCGATCGGGATCGCGAGGGCGCATCGACCTACGCGGTGTGGGCCCGTGGCGCGAGCCTGACACTGCGTGACGTCCGACTCGAGGGAGGCACCGGCGGCCGCGGCGCCGACGGAGACCCCGGGCGCGCCGGCGGGTTCAATAACTGCACCCCCTATGCGGGCGGCGCGGGCGGGCCGGCCAACGCGATCGAGGCCTGCGGCGCCGCCACCGCAGAGGCCGGAAGCATCGGCGACCCACCAAACGACGGTGGCGGCCGCGGCGGCGACGGCGGCTCGCACGTATGTCCGTCCAGCGGTACCTGCGACGCGTTCCGAGATGACACCAGCCTCGACGGTACGAACGGCAACATCGGTAGCGTCGGAGGGCCCGGTGCCAATGGCCGCCCGCCCCAGGATGGCGTCGGGACCTTCGAGAACGACCTGTGGACACCTCCCACCGGAACGCCGCCCACCGAGGGCGATCGCGGCCGCGGCGGCGGAGGTGGCGGTGCGGGCGGCGACTGCAAGAGCACCGACGCATCGTGCTCGTCGGATTGCGAGGTCAGGGGCGCTGCTGGCGGCAAGGGCGGTCAGGGTGGCTGCCCCGGAACGCCCGGCGAAAACGGAGAAACCGGCGGCGCGAGCATCCTCGTCGCCGCGATCGACTCGACGGTCACGGTCGAGAACGTGACCGCCGTCCCGGCTCGCGGAGGTCGCGGCGGCGACGGCGGCGCGGGCGGCACCGGCGAAGACGGGCGCAGCGGTGAGGGCGGGTTTACGTCGTTTGCCGGAAACGGCGGTGACGGCGGACCGGGCGGCCGCGGCGGTACCGGAGGCCACGGTGCCGGCGGATGCGGCGGCCCGAGCTTTGGCGTCGTACTGACGGGCTCCGGCGAAATCGAGGGCTCATTGGACTTCGAGTCGAGCCCTCAGGGTGGCGCCGCCGGCCAGGGTGCGAATTCGGCACAGGCTGGATGTGCGGGTGAGGCGGCCGAGGCGCAGCAGATGTAGCTCAAGCACCGCCGATATTCTCGCGGTAGCAATAGCCGGTCTCAGAGCCCTCCTCGAGCTCGCGGCAGTCGTTTGAAAGCGCACCGCAGTCCGAGTCCGTCCTGCATTCAGGAAGGCAAAAATTGGCGTTCGTCCCTAGTCGGTCCCCGCGAACACACCAATTGTCGGTTTCGCAGGAGTCCGTTCGTGAAAGGTCCTGTCGCGTGCAATTTCTGGTCAGCGCCTGCTGCTGGCCAGCGTCGTAACAAACTCCATAGTCGCTACGCCAGACGAGGCATTTCTGATTGTTGCGGCAGTCGCCGTCACTGGTGCATTCACTGGCAACGCAGATGAGCTGTGCCTCGGAGCCACCGGCACACCGTTGCCCATTCGGACACTCATCAAAGCTCCCGAGTGTCTCGCAGCTATTCGATGAATCGACCTGCACGCACTCGTTTATGCGTAAATTGCACGTCCAGCCCGTCGCGCAATCCTCCGGATCGTTGCAGAAAAACGGGTCATCCGAGATCAGATCTTCGCTGCACCCCCAGAGTGCGATCATCGACAAACCGAGAAGAAAGAAGCCGAGTCCAAGTCGTCTCAAATACGTCAAAACTTCATCCTCCACTGAACCGTCACATTGTCCCGACCGGGAGACACGCTCAACTGACTCTGCTGTGCCTCCGAATCGCTCGTGACGAAGAGATAGGTCCCGACGCCGGTGAGGACTGCACCGCCCAGAATCATGCCGAGGCCGACTGTATCGAGCGTATTAGCCTCATCTTGGATCGTCTCGGCTTCGGCCTGGGTAAACTCGTCGATCTGTCCGTCGCCATTCCTGCCCGCCTCCTCGATCTGACTGCGCTCGTCGACCGCCCATAGATGCAGGCCCACGCCGCCACCGGCAATCGCCAGTCCGCTGGCCAGCGTCACGATGCCCCAGGTCTTCCTGGACGAACCAGACTCTTCGGGTGGCGCTGTTGGCTCGGGTCGCAGCCGCGGATTCGGGAGTTCCTCGCTCTCCGGCGGCTCGCCGCTGGTTTTCGCCGGATCGCCCTCTTCGGCTCCCGGCTCGGCGGGTTGCTCGTCGGCGTCGCACTCTTGCTCGAGCTCGCCGAGGAATTCGTCGGCGCGCTTGTTGACCTCGGAGGGGGGCGGATTCTCGACGACCGGGGCCGTCTCGACCTTCTCGAGCGCTTCGCGCGCGTCCTCGCAATTGCCCATCTTCTGATAGGCACGGCCGAGGTTGAGGTAGGCGACGTTGCTGGCCCCGAGCTTGATGGAGCGGGTGAGCATCGCCACAGCGCCGGCGTAGTCGCCCTCGATGAGCGAGCGGACGGCCTCGTCGTTGAGGACCAGTTGCTCTTCGGTGAGCTCGGCAGCGGGGCGATCTTGGGTGCGGGCCGATTCTTCGCCGCCGTCCTGAGCGAACGCGGTCGACGCCGTACAGAGCGCCAACACAAACACGGCGCTCGCGAGAAATCGCATCAGAGAAGTCACTCGAATCATGCGGCACGTAGCCCTGGAAACCGGGATCATCACATACGCGAAGGCTAACACCTCGGCGAAGCCGTGTCACGAATTGAGGCCCGGCGTTCAGTCGCAGTAACCCTGCTTGCAGACCGAACCGGCGCCGCTGCAATCGACACTGGCACGACACGTCTCGGCACAGGCGTTGAAGCTCGTACTCCCGATAGTAATCGTCCTGCACACCTCGCCTTCGCCGCTGCAGTCGCTGTCGGCCTGGCAGCGCCGCTCGCAGCGTCCGTATCCGACGGCACCGGGCACGCGCGAGGGGTTGCAGACGTCTTCGGTGCCCGTGCAGTCTCCCTCACCGATTCGACAGACGCTCGAGCACGACTTCGTGCCACTCTCCTCGACCAGGCACATGCTGCGCTGGCCACATGGCGTAGTGGGGGGGCTCAGACGATCCGCACAGTCCACCGCTCCCGCTCGCAAGCACACCCCCGTCACCTTCTCACCGGCCAAGGGAGCGCAGACCTCGGAGTTGCTGCAAGTAGCTGATGAGCTCCACGGATTGCAGTACTTCTGGCAGGTGGGCATGCTCGCACCGGGTCGAATGACGCACGTCAACCCCCTGGCACAATCGACCGTGCCCACACCCGAGAGCTGTCCGCACTCTTCTCCCTGGACGCCCGAGCCGATCTTCTCGCAGCGCCCCTTGGTCTCGGTGACGGGTACGCAGTCCTCAGTGTTGGAGCAAGAGGCCGTACTCGGATCGGGATCGCATGTCTGTGCCAGGCAAATATTGACGGGTGCCTCAGACTCCCCGACGTTCTCCCGACTGCAGTACGCGAGGGAGGGACAGCCGGCCTCCATGTCCGAATATTCGCATCGCCAGAGACTGCATATCCCGGGCTGCTGAATGCTGTCGGTGCACAGCTCTTCGAACTTCGTACAGCCGCCATGATTGGAACACTCGGTGCCCGAGATCGGCTCGCACAGCCCCTCGAGCGTGCAATAATCATCCTCGAGGCAGTCGCGTAGCGCGTCACAGCTCGCCGGGCTCGAGTCGAGACACTGCCCGGCGTCATTGCAAGTCTGTCCGGCCTCACAGTCTTGCGCCCCCAGACACTCGACACAGTCGCCAGCGTCGGTGCACTTCAACCCCCCCGTACAATTGCATGAGCCCGATCCATCGTCGGTGTCTTCGACGTCTTCGGCATCCTCGACATCCCCCGGGTCGACGCTGTCTTCGGCGTCCATTGGCTCCTGGGTGTCGGACGGATCGGACGAGTCCTGGGCATCCGTAGTGTCATCGGTGGCGTCTTCAGTGCCGCCGGAGCCCTCATTCACACAGACCCCTCGGTCCATGTCGCACTCGAATCCGTCGGCACAATCCGATTGTTCGCTACACGAGAAGGTCTTGCCCTCCAGGCCGAGGTCCTGATCACAGCCCGACAGGATGGCCGTCCCCAGGCTCAACAGGGCGAGCATGCCAACAATCTTCGACATCATGTTCTGCATAACAGACATCCGTGCGTCTTTCGGAACGCGTTCAGAAACGGCCGCCGAGGGAAATGGAGACCCCGCCCGGGCCGGGGTTGATCGAAAGCGTCGTCGCTTGCTGTTCGGCGTCGGGCTGGCTGAGGATGAGGTAGGTGCCGACCGCGGTGAGGACTCCGCCCGCGATACCCATGCCGAGACCGATCGTATCGGTGGTATTGGCCTGGTCGCGAAGCGCGTAAGAGCGCTCCTGGCTCATGCCATCCCGGACCACGCCGTCTTCGTCGGCCTCGGTCTCGTCGCGAACTTGCTGACGTGTACTCTCCGCCGAGAAGTGCAGCGCGACGCCCGCGCCGATCATCGCGACGCCCGTGCCCGCCGTCACCCATCCCCAGGGGCTCGATGTACGACTCTCAGCGGACGGGTCCTTCGGCTCGACAGTGTCCGACTCGGGCTCGTCGATCGGCGTGGCCTCGAGGTCTTCGGGCGCCTCCTCGGCCCCGCATTGCTTGTCGAGCTCGGCCAGAAACTCCTCGGCGCGGCTCGTGATCTCGGCCTCGGACGGGTCTTTGACCGCCGGTGCGGTCCTGGCCTTCTCGAGCGCCTCGCGAGCCTCACCACAGTTGCCGAGCTTCTGATACGCCCGCCCCAGGTTCAGGTAGGTCACGTTGTTCTCGCCCATGCGAATCGAGCGCTCGAGCAGCGCGACAGCACCGGCGAAGTCGCCCTCGATCATCGCGCGCACGCCCTCGTCGTTGAGGGTCTGCTGCGCCTCCGAGATCTCGGCGTTCTCACGTTCGGCACCCTGTGCGTAGAGCGCTGGCGACGAAAAAAAGAAAGTCCCCACAATGATGGCAAACCAGAGCCAGCGCGAGGGTTTACTGATGTACATGATGTGCTCGTCTCGCATTTTCACATTAGGCGCCAAGGCTATCAGCGCGCGGCAGGCATGTCACCTGATTTCCCCATACCTCGTCGCGCGGCCATCTCGGCCGGACGCCCTCGTCGCGCCCAAGATGGGCGCAGCACTCCGACCGGGGCCTCACACCGGATACCCATCCATCCACGGCTGTGCCCGCTCGAGCTGCCCGGCGAGTTGGATCAGCAGCCGCTCGGAGGCTCGGGGGCCGACAAATTGCGTGCCGATCGGCAGCCCATCGGCCACGTGCAGCGGCACCGACATCGCGGGCAGGCCCGACGAGTTCGCCAGCGGGGTCAGGCCCGCATAGGAGAACAGCCGCTCCTCGATCTCGGGGATGCTCTTGTCGGAGAGGTCGTAGAAGTCGTGCGGCCAGGGCGGCTCGGCGAGCGTGCTGGTCAGCAGCAGGTCGTATTGGTCGAAGAAGCGGCTCATCGACGCCGTCGCCTCGTTGAGGACGTGCCACGACATCCACAGATCGGCCGGCGCCATGTCCTCGGCGTACTCCGCCAGGCGCACCGTGAACGGCTCGACGACCGGGAAGCCCACGCGGCTGGCGATGCGCGTGAGCATCTGGAGCACGCCGCGCTTCTGGAGCACGCGCACCAGCGGCCCGGGCAGCACGTCGAGTTGGTCGAGCTCCTTTTGCACCATGCGGAAGAAAAAGCTCGCACCGACGCTCCACAGGTCGCTAAACGCGTGCAGGAAGTCCTGCCCGTCGAAATCGGGGCGCGCCTCCTCGACGTGATGTCCGAGGTCCTTACAGAGCCCGGCTGTCTTCTCGACCGCGGCGTGGCAATCGTCGTGGAGCGGTCTTTGACGGAAGTCGCCGAACATCACCCCGATCTTGAGCTCGCCCGGCTCCTCGTCGACTGCATCCAGGAAGGCACCATCGGCCCGCGGGTGCGACCAGCGCGAACCCGGCGACTCGCCGGCGCTCAGATCCAGCAACAACGCGCTGTCGCGCACACTCTTCGAGACGACGTGGTGGACGACAAAGCCGTCGGGCACCTCGGTGATGCTCTCGACAGTACGGCCGCGCGACGGCTTGAGGCCGAACAATCCACAACACGAAGCCGGAATGCGAATCGAACCACCGCCATCGGCGGCATGCGCCACCGGCACGATGCCAGCGGCCACGGCCGCAGCCGACCCACCGCTCGAGCCGCCCGGCGAGCGCTCGAGGTTCCAGGGGTTCTTCGTGGCCCCGTACGCGTCCGGCTCCGACAACGGGAGCAACCCGAGCTCGCTCATATTCGTGCGCCCGACGAAGGTCAGCCCGGCGTCCAGGTAACGGTCGACCAGCGGGTGGTTGTGCTCGGCGACGAAGCTGTCGAGCAGCCTCGAGCCGAGCGTCATCTTGGCCCCCTCCCACTCGATCATGTCCTTGAGCGCGAACGGGACACCGGCGAGCGGCCCGTGGAGCTCTTCGGTGCGGATGCGGCGAAGCGAGCGGTCGGCCCAGACCTCCACAAAAGCGTCGAGCGTCGGGTCGAGGCGCTCGACGCCCTCCAGCGCCGCGTAAAACGCATCGAGCGGCGATACCTCGCCGTCGCGGATAAGCTCGGCCAGGCCCATGGCGTCGTAGATTCGATACTCGGCAAAATCCATCAGTGTCCTCAGTCAGCCATCATCAACGACCGGCAGAGTATGTCCGCTGCAAATTATTGTCGACCGAGAGACTCGACGGGCTCAATGTTTCACACTTCAAGCTGCGTAAAGACTCGGCGCGCGGCGCTCCGTCGCCGCCGGGACCGCTCTGCCGGTCCCGAACGTGTTCGCACGCAAGTCGCGGCACGGAGGCCGCGAGGCGGGCGCAGAGGCCCGCGCACCAGTCATTTTCGCCATTCCGACGCCTGATCCGGATCAAGTAGGCCAAACCTCGGCCGGGGCCACCAAAGTCGCGCACGCCAACCAATGACCCACTCACCCACTTCCCCACTCACCCACTCCCCCCGGCGAACGAAGTGAGCCCACCCTTGCAATCCTGACCCATCGGTGCGATCTCCTAAACATTCGAGATGATTGGATGTTTGGAGCACCGACATGCGCTGGAAATTGCTACTGATCGCCGCACTGGCCGCCACTTTGGCCGCCTGCGGCCCCGCCGAAGAACAGATCCACAGCCCCGACGCCCGCGACGCTTCGGCCCTGCCAAACGGCAAGGCCGACTCGCCGTACTCCGCGTGCCAGCTCGAGCACGCCGTGCTCTGGCTCAACGACGGGGCGACGGCCGATGACCTGCAGGACGCCGGCGTCCACAGCCGCGGCGCCAATAACATCATCGAGTATCGCAACGGGGCCGACGGCGCATTCGGCACTGACGACGACCAGTATTTTGCCGACGCCGTCGAGATCGACGACGTCTACTACGTCGGGCCAGTGGCGATGGGCCAGCTCACCGCGGCGGTCTCCGACTACTGCGACCCCGCCCCGACACGCTCCGCCGAGACCATTTTCTCGCCGCAGCCCTACCACGAGAGCCACCTGGCTCGCGTCAAAGAGCTCATCGACGGCGCGGAGACCTCACTCGACATCGCGATGTACAGCTTTCGCGACCAGGGCATCATGCAGGCCGTCGAGGACGCCGTAGACCGTGGCGTCGAGGTCCGCATGCTGTTCCAGGGTGCGTACGATGACCGCAGCGAGCCGTCCGGCTCGACCTCGGCGAAGCTCGAAGATATGGGCGTGGACGTGCGCTGGGTCAACAAGATCATGCACCACAAATTCGTGCTGGTGGACGGGCCCAAAGACTCGCTGATGCAGGCGCCGCGCGCGACGCTGGCGACCGGCAGCGGCAACTGGTCGTACTCGGCCGGCACGCGCTACGACGAGAACACCGTCATCCTGCAGGGTGACACCGAGACCAACCTGCGCTTCCAGAAGGAGTTCAACTACCTGTGGGAGTGGTCGCGCGATTTCGAGTGGAACGGCACGAAGACCAAAGAAACCTCCACAGAGATCGCCGATGGCATGGTCTACGACGTCGAAGGCGTCGATGCGGCATTCACGTCGATGAATTTTCGAACCTATGTCTCGTCACGTTATGGCAACACGTTCGGAATCGTGCGCGGCCGGGACACCGTCTCGGATCGCATCGTCGCGCTCATCGAAGAGGCCGACGAGTCACTCTGGGTGGCCAGCGGTCACCTGCGCTCGCGGCCCATCTCCGAGGCGATCCTGGCCAAGGCCGAGGCCAACCCCGAGATGGATATTCGGGTCTACCTCGACGGCCAGGAGTTCATCAGCGAGGGCTACCACGGCTATCAGGAGTGGGAGCTCGAGCAATGCCTCGAAGACGCCGGCGACAGCGACGCCCAGCGCCAGGACTGCATCGATAGCGGGTTCTATTTCAGCTACCCGATGTACGAGGCGGGCATCCCAACGCGCTTTAAATTCTACTCGTATCGTTGGCACTATACGTATGCGGTGCAGATGCACCACAAATACCTCATCCTCGACGGCGACACGGTGATCTCCGGCAGCTACAACCTGTCGGACAACGCCGAGCACAACACGATGGAGAATATCGTCATCTACCACCGCACGGAGTACCCGGCGCTGGTCGACGAGTTCGTTGCCAACTTCGAGTCGATCTGGGATACGGGTCGCGCCGAAGGCGTCTACGAGGCGCTCGTCTCGAAGATCGAGACGGCCGAAGACTCCATCCCGATCGTGTTCGAATCGATGGCACTGACCTACGAAGAGGTCGACGCGCTCAAGGATCTGATTCGCCAAACGTGCCCGGCCGTCGAGTCCGAGGACTTCGAAGACGACCCCGAAAACCACGAGCGATGTCAGCTATAGTTCTTTACTAACTGCACGCGGCCGGGATGGCCGCACGACAAAATTCACCCTTATCGCAACTACGAAGGACGTAAAATGTTGAACCGAACATCGATGCTCTGGACCATTCTTTTCGCTGCTCTCACGTTGACCATGGCCGGCTGCCTGCCCTCCGGTGGCGGCGGCGGCAACAACGGTGGCGGCAACAACGGGCTGGACCTGAATAACGGCGGCGGCAACAACGGTGGCGGCAACAACGGTGGCGGCGGCTCGTGCACGACCGGCGACGACTGCGACATCATCTACTGCAACTGCACCGACGGCGGCGTCGTCAACGCTCGCCGCTGCGACAACAACGTCTGCGCCCCGGCGGGCGAAGTCTGCCCGGACGCCTGTAGCGAATTCGGCACCGAGTGGGACGGCACCGTCTCGACGCTCCCGGATGACGAAGATGCTGGCTCGGACGACGCGGGATCGAGCACCGACACCGGCACCAGCACCGACACCGGCTCGGACGGACCACAGTGCCTCGACGGTCAACTCGAAGACACGGCGTGCGGAAACTGCATGGATCAGAACTGCTGCGCCGAAGTCGAAGGCTGCTTCGAGAGCGACGCATGCGTCGGCTACCTGCAGTGCCTGCAGGACGGGGGCACCGAATCGGGATGTTCCTCGGATTTCCCCGGCGGACAGAGTCTGTTCGACTCGCTCGTGAGCTGCCAGGACACGTTCTGCGGCGCCGAATGTCAGTAAGCGCGCTCAACGCCCCAGCGACACCGAGACATCGTACTCGGTGTTGTACTCGATAGCCGCCGGGTCACGGACGACCTGGAGCGGATCGACGATCACGATGTATTCGTGCTGGGGCACGCTCGAGAAGGACACACGGGAATCGAGGGTCGGCTCCGCGCCGGATACGACATCGTCGTTGGAGCCGACCAATCGCCCATCCGTCGCATCCCACACCGAAATCGTCGTATCCAAATCACCACCGACCGGCTCGCGCTGGGCGGTCGTCTCGGCCACGTAGTTGCTGACCCCCTCGGCCTTAAACGTGAACCCATCGACCCCGCGGTTGACCCAATTGTCCCGCGTGGAACCCGGCGGAATGAGCGGCCTGGTGCGCCAGTCGGACTCGACAAGCGTCACCGAATAGGTCGCATCCGGGCCGCCCAGCGACGCGCCCTCCTCCAGCGCCGACGGTAAGTCGCGCACCTCGAGGTAATACGTGCCGCTGAGCAGCGTGTACGCCTCGCGGGTCGTGGCGAGGTCCGAGAATAGATCCCGCAGGTAGTCACCACGCTCGTTTCGCAGCCGCAGCCGGACCTGCGGTGCACCGACCTCGTCTTCGAGCCCCGCTCCGGTCGACTCCACGCCGAACGCCACGATCGTCCCGGCCCGCGCCTCGAATTGATACAGGTCGACGTCGGGTTCACCCGACGATTGCTCGATGACACCGGTCATCCGAGAGCCGACCTCGATCGGCGTAGCCTGCGCATAGGTGTCGTTGGGCTCGACCTCCTCGAAGCTCAGCTCGGGTTGCGTCGGATCGTTGGGCTCCGGCTCATCACCACCGTCCTCGCCACACGCCGCACATCCAAGCACGAGCAGCCCCCCGACGAGCGCTGTTCTGACCTCTATACCCATAACCTATCCCACGCCAAATCACGCAATCACTCAATCACTAAACCACTTCCTCCACAAAATTGGAATCCCGGCCAACATCGGAAAGATACCACCCAGCGCGACCAACCACAGGTGCTCCCAATTCAGCGGCGCGAGCGACAACGCGTCAGTCGCTACGGGAATGTAGAATGGGATGATGAGCAACCCGATGCACAACGCCACCGCGCCCCAGACCCATTTGTTGCGCGTGATCTCATTGTCCCAGAAGCTCGCACCGGCATCCCGCATATTGAAGACGTGGAAGAGCTGACCGCTCGCGAGCACCAGGAACGCCATCGAGACCGACTGTTCATCGCCGAATCCGTAGACGTGCTGGGCGAGCATGTAAACGCCGAGCGTCGGCACCGTGATCAGCGAGCCCCACATCACGATCGAGCGCCAGTGGCGCTTCGCCAGGATGGACTCATCGGGATCGCGCGGATCGGCCTCCATCACACGTTCATCGCCCTCGCCCACACCCAGCGCGAGCGCCGGGAAGACATCGGTCACGAGGTTCAGAAACAGAATCTGCAATGGCGTGATGGGTAGCGGGAGGTTCGGAAACGCGAGGGCCGCAATGGCGATCACCGCGATCTCACTGATATTGCAGGACAGCAGGTACAGCACGAACTTGCGGATGTTGCTGTAGATGACGCGTCCACGCTCGATCGCGGCGACGATCGAGGAGAACGCGTCATCGCGCAGCACGATATCGGCTGCATCCTTGGCTACCTGTGTTCCGCGTTTGCCCATCGCAACGCCGATATCGGCCTTTCGCAGGGCGGGAGCGTCGTTAACCCCGTCGCCGGTCATCGCGACGATCGCGCCGCGTTTCTGGTGGAGGTCGACGATATTGAGCTTTTGCTCGGGGTCGACGCGCGCGAAGATCGAGGACTCGGCCAACTCGTCGTCGTTCATCCCCGGGATATCGCGCCCTCGCACCACCTCGGAGGACTCGCCCTCCGGCAGTAGCCCGACCTGGTCGGCGATGTAACGCGCGGTCACCGGCTGGTCACCCGTGACCATGACGACACGGACTCCCGCCTTATGACAGGCGGCGAGCGCCGCCTCGACGTCGTCTCGAGGCGGGTCGACCAGCGCGACCAGGCCCAGAAGCGTGAGACCCTCGTACGGCTCCGCGTCCTTCGAGTCGACATCCTTCTCACCGAGCGCCAGGATCCGCAGGCCCTGCTCGGCCAACGCGGAGTTGCGCTGCTCCCAGTCCTCCTGGGTCTCGTCGTCGAACTCACGCACATCCTCGTCGTCGCCCATGACATGCGTTGCGATCTCGAAGACCGCCTCGGGCGCGCCCTTGACCGCGACGCGAAATCCGTCGTCGACCTCGTGGAACGTCGCCATCTTCTTGGAGTGCTCGTCGAAGGCGACCTCTCGGACCTCCGGCATCTGCTCGACCAGAGATGCGCGCTCGAAGCCGTACTCGCGAGCGGCCTCCAGCAACGCGACCTCCATCGGGTCGCCGATATGCTCCGACTCATCGTCGCCCAGCGAGGCATTGTTACAGAGCGCCGCGACCTCCAGGCACCGTCGCACGACGGGATGCTCGACGTCGTCGGCACCGCCCCACTCGCTCGACGAGACCGTCCCCTCGTCGGTCTCGATTTGCTCCACCGACATGTGGTTGAGCGTCAGCGTCCCCGTCTTGTCTGTGAAGATAATGCCCGTCGAACCGAGCGTCTCGACCGCCGCCAGGTTCTTGACCAGCGCGTTGCGCTTGGCCATCCGTCGCATCCCCTGGGCGAGCGCGATGGTCGCCACGATGGGCAGCCCCTCGGGGATGGTGGCGATCGCCAGCGCGATCGAGGTCTCGACCACCACGAAGAGCTCGCGGCCGGCGATATAATTCGCAACGCCCAGCACCAGAGCGATGCCCAGGCACACCCAGACCAGGCTTCGGCTCAAGTCGTCGAGCCGGTCTTCCAGCGGCGTACCGCTGTCATCGACGTCCTCGATGAGCTGCGAGACCTTGCCGATCTCGGTGTTCATCCCGGTCTCGACGACGATGCCCTTGGCGTTGCCGCGCGTCACCGACGTGCCCTTGTAGAGCATCGAATGGCGCTCGGCGAGCACGGTGTCTTCCTCGACCGGCTCCGAGTCCTTCGACATCGGCATCGACTCACCGGTGAGGATGGACTCGTCGGCCTCGAGCTTCGAGCTCTTCACGATCCGCACGTCCGCCGAGATCATGTCACCGGACTCGGCCAGTAATATATCGCCAGGGACGATGTCGATCGCCGGGATGACCTGGGTCTCTCCGTCGCGCAGGACGGTGGACTGCACGCGGGTCATCTCGCGCAGCGCCTCCATCGAGCGCACCGCGCCCAGCTCCATGAAGAAGCCGATGCCGGCGTTGACGAGCACGACCGCGATGACCGCGCCCGCCTCGAGGAAGTCCCCGACGAATAACGCGACGACCGCAGCAGCCACGAGCAACAACACGACCAGACTCTTGAACTGGTCGAAGAGGATGCGCCACTTGCTCTTGGACTTGTGCTCGCGCAGGTGGTTGCGCCCGTAGCGCTCTCGCCGCTCGGCGACCTCGCTGTCGGATAACCCCTTCTTGGGATCGACGTCGAGTTCTCGAGACACCTCGTCGTGCGACCGTGCCCATGGAGCCTCCAGGGAGGTCGCCTTGTGCTCATCTACTGCGTCAGTCATCAATTATTTCGCACCATGTATGACAGTCAGGCCCATATATTTCAGTCAGACCCAATGCTCGACGATCGAGAATGCTCGACGACCGTAGCCCCCGCCGAACAAGTTGAAGTGGTTCATAAGGTGATACAACTCGTAGAGTTCCAGGCGCTCGCGCCAGCCCTGCTCGAGCGGCCATGCATCATGGTACGCATCATAAACGCGGTCAGAGAACCCACCAAATAGACGCATCATCCCGAGCTCGGCTTCGCGATGTCCGAAATAGGCCGCAGGGTCTATCAAGCTGGGGCGCCCGTCCGGGGCGACGTGGAGGTTGCCGCTCCACAGATCCCCGTGGATAAGGGATGGCACGGACTCCTCGGTCGCCAGAAACTCGTCGAGCCGACCGAGCAGCTTCTCGTAAGCGCGGCGCTGGGAACTCGAGACGCCGCGCTTGTCGACGGCCAACTCCAGCTGAAACCCGAGCCTCTCGTCGCGGTAGAACTCGACCCAGTCGCTGCGCCACGGATTCGGCTGAGGCGTCGTACCGCAGTAGTTGTCACGGTGGAAGCCAAAGGCGTCCGCGGTCTTTCGATGCAGCGCCGCGAGCCCGCGCCCGAGTTGCTCGTCGAAGTCGGCCACGCGCTGGCCCGGCTCGAGATACTCGATCACGAGGAAGCCGGGGGCGCGGCCTTCCGGGCTCCGATGGACGATGGGACGCGGGATCACCAGCTCGGTATTCGAGTCCCGCATCTCCTCGAGCGCCATCGCCTCGAGCTCGAATTGATCGTCGATCGGGTGAGTATTCCACTTGAGGAAGAACTCGCCCTCGCCGGTTTCGATGACGGCCGCCCGATTGATGCTGCCGCCGCCCACGGCGCGAACCTCCTCGACGTGGAGATCCTTGCCGAGTTCATCGCGAAGCGCGCTCGAGACTGCCTTTCGGAGTTGTTCGTTCATCATGTCCTGTATCGCCTTCGGCTCGCTGTTTCGCCCGCCTGGCGGCGGGCTCGCTGTATCGCTCGTGCTACGCACTCGCTCGCGGTATCGGCTGCCTGGCGGCAGCCTCGCTGTATCGCTCGTGCTACGCACTCGCTCGCGGTATCGGCTGCCTGGCGGCAGCCTCGCTACATCGACGAGCCCTCCATGCTCCATGCTCCATGCCTCCGCCCTTCCTGCGAGCGAACGAAGTGAGCGATACAGCGAGCCGAAGGCGATACAGCGAGGTCGCGAAGCGACCGATACAGCGAGCCGGCACCGCCGGCGATACAGCGAGGCCGCAAAGCGGCCGATACAGCGAGCGAACGCGAGCGACTCCGCTAAGCAGCCGCTTTCTCGGTGCTGTCGTTGCCCTTTCCGAACATTTCTTTGGAGCGGGCCCACGCCACGTAGGCTAATCCAGCGAATAACACGACGTTGACCGGCAGCATCGCGTACTCTCCGGCGGTCGCGTGGGTCACGAACGCACCGACCATGATGCCAGCCAAAAGCAGCGCCGACAGCGTCGCGGTCGACGGTATCAGCAGCAGAATCGCAGCGATGAACTCGATGCCACCGACCACGTAGTGAAACGACTCGGGATAACCCCACTGCTCGAACGAGGTCAGGACCATGTCCATGCTCCCAACCTTGGGAAAGCCGGCGCCGGCGAATACGAGCGCGAGCAGAGCCGTGACGGCCCATGTCACCTTCGATCTGCTCCCCTCCTCGCGTGAATCCGATGGATCTTCCTGTCGTCCTTTGCGCAGAAAATACATGAACGCAGTCGTCAAGATGACTACCGGAACGGCCACGAAGAATGCCAGGGGCAAAATATCCATAAGAAGCTCCGTATGATTGGTAGCGTTATATCGCGTCACTCTACACCGAAAGCTTAACATCACACAGGCGACATCACCCTTTCGAACAGAGCTTCTCCCGAAAAGCACCCAATGAAGCCTCTTAGATGGGCCTGATGGAATGGTAATCTCAAAGCTCTATGTGTCCGGGCGACCACGACTCGCCCGGGATTTGGACCAGAACTCGTCTTTCGGCCCCCGAAGATCCAAACAGAGAAGCGTTCGCAAAGATCACGGCCTGGCGTCGCTCTATGCCCGATTTTGGGTCGAAGCCCAAACTATTTACGCAACGATCCGGGGGGGTCGGTCGAAAACCATTATGAGGGGGAAACGTTTCCCTGCCCTGATTATGCGATTCTACGAGACGACCGACGAGGAGCAGCGATGTCGAATAAGATCGACGGCAAAAGTGACAGGAGCCTGGTTGACTTCCTGAAGGACTCGATATCTCCCGACGAGGACTCCGCCACGACTGAGACAACCGGGCAAACCGTCGCAGACGACTCCGACGATAGCTGGCTGCCCGATCTCTCCGAGAGCGGCGCTAAGTTCAAGGAGATGCTCGATGACGGCGCCGACAGCGTTCGGGAAGGCATCGAATCTGCGGTCGACGATGTCGGCACGAAGGCCAGGGAGCAAATGCAAGCCCTCGAGGATGGTCTCGATGCAGCCGAGGCATCCTTCGATCAGACGGTCGACCAGCTCGGACACGCCGCAGACGCCGCTCGCGAGGTCTTTCAGGCAAAGGCGCGCGCTCAAATCGACGAGCTGACCTCCTTGCCACACGACCCACCGGCACCCAACCCCTTGACGGAGCAGGCCGCTGAATCCATGTCGAAACTCGTCGACCAGGCCGACCTCACCTTCGATGCGTACCCTGCCGACGACGTCGTCGAGCTCGGTGAGAAAATGCTCGACGGTGAGCTCTCGCTTGGCGGGGCGATTCGCGGCCTCGCAGGCGCGCACTCCGACACCCGGGAGCGTCTCAGCCGCGATATGCAGGCGGTTGCGCTCGAGCTCGCCGAGGAGGGCGCTCAGTTCGTGAGCGAGCACAAGGACGCCGTCGAGCAAGTCGCGAGCCAGGGCGAGAACTTCTGGAACAATCCGACCCTCGCCGCGCAGGCAACCACGGACCCGGCGCTGATGGCTACGCGAGCCATCTCGCTCGAGGCGCTCGACGTGATCGGTGACCTCCCCGAGCTAAGCGAGGCATTCCTCGCCAAGAAAGAACAAATCGGCAACTACATCGACCAGGGCAGCATCGACCACATGTCCGCGGAGATCGCCGGACTCGCCGACGGCGAGCGCTTCGAGCGTGGGGCCGGCATCGGCGCGAGCATCGGTGTCGGCCTCTCGATCTCCGCCTCGCTGAGTTCCAGTGCATCCGTCGAGCAAACCGCTCCGGACACCTACCAGGTGACGCTCGAGAAGGCCGACGCCATCGGCGGCGATCTCGGGAAGAGAACTCTCGGTGGCGAGGGTGCTGGCAGCGGTGATCTGGAGCGCACGGTCATGCTCGAGGTCTCGGGTCCAAACGCGGCCAGGGATGCTGCGCTACTCGTCAGCGGCACGATGGATACCCCCTCTCGGTTGGCCCTGCTCGACCGGCCACCCCAGATCATCGAGGGCAATATGGAGCTCGGCGCCCAGCTCGGCGCCGACGTGACCAACGCCGGCGGTGATCTCGACATGGGCGAGATGTCCGGCATCCGACGAGAAGACGATCAGGTCATCCTGGAGAAGAAGCTATCGGCCACCCTCTCGACCGGCTACCAGACGCCCGTCTACGCCCAACACAGCGACGCGCTCGCCAGCGCAGTCGAATCTGGCCGGGACTTCGACATGGACACCGACGCCAACCCCGCAACAAAGGCGATGCTCGAGCGGCTACCAGACGGCTTCATCGAAGACATTCGGGACGCCCACGCGGACACGCTCGGCACCAGCCTGGGGGTCGAGGCCGGAGCTTCAGCCAAATACTCCTACAATACCTCCACGGAGGCGCACGCAATAGCGCTCCAGACGCGCGGACGCATCCACGCCGGCGAGACCAGCTACGAGATCACCCACGACGTTCAGATCAACGATATCGAGGCCTTCGAGCGAGCGCTCGAGGACGCGGGCGCCGCGTCATTCGACCTGATGGAGCGGGCCCGCGAAGGCAGCATCCCGCAGTCCGCGCTCATGGATGTCATCGCCCAGCACGAAGATGCACTCGGCGCTGCCGTCGACTACGAGACCAAGATCATCGCCGAGAAGCAAGACATGAATCGTGCCGTGCTCGGTGACAACGAGGTGTACTCGGGCACGGTTAAGACAACCACGCTTTACCAACGCGACGACGGCGACATCCGGCGCGAATTCGAGGGGCTCGTCGAGACCGCTGCCGGTGCCAGAGATCTGGCCGACGAAGCCCTCGACCACCTTCGCACCGCGCGTCGAAAACAGTAGGCATCGAGGCGCACTGGAGCCGCCTCCGAGCTCTTCAGCCCGATCTCACTTGCGTTCGACGTCTCGGGCCCCATCATTTGCACAGTCTCTCGAGAATTTGCCGGGATGACAGCGCGTTGCGCGCGGATGACCCGATGCTCGGACTCAGGCTCTAGATGTCTATCGCCAAATCAAAGCTCGCGTGGATCGTCGCCGCCCTCGTACTCGCCGGAGCAGGTGTGACGTATCTGCTGGTGTCCTCCGACGAGACCGTCGAGACCGTGAACATCGACCGACGCGAGATCGTCGAGCTCTACGTCGCCACGGGTAAGCTCGAGGCGCGCCACACCAGTGATATCGGCCCGGAGGTCGGCGGCATTGTCGACACGCTCGAAGTCACGGCCGGCGACCGCGTCCAGCACGGCCAGGTTCTGGCCGAGCTCCGCCCCCGAGACGCGAAGATCGCCATCGACAAAGCCGCGGCGAGGGTCCAGACACTCGAAGACGAGCTCCGGCAAGCCCGTTCGGGGCCAACCGACGCCGAGATCGACGCCGCGAAGGCACGAGTCAGCGGCGCGAAGTCCCAGCTCGAGCAAGCAGAGCGCGAGGTAGACCGCGCCGAGCGGCTCCACTCGCAGGGATTGGTTACCGACGCCGAGCTCGACCAGAAGCGCACCGCCGTCGAGCAGGCCGAGTCCAACCTGGCGAGCGCCCGGGCCGAGATCGAGCGGCTGCGCGAACTCCCGCACCCGGAGGGGGTGCGCGTGGCCCGCTCACGCCTCGAGCAGGCGCGGCTCGACCTCGAGGAGGCCCGCACCAACCTGGACAAGACGACACTTCGCGCCCCCTTTGCCGGCCTCGTCCTCGACGTCGATGCCGACCCGGGCGAGCGCGCAGGCCCCGGCCAGACCGTCGTGCGCGTGGCCGATATGGACACCACCGAGGTCTATGCCGAGATCGACGAGGACTACTTCGGCCGCCTGCAGAAGGGCCAATCGGCCACCCTGATCTTTCCGTCGATGCCCGACGAGACTTTCTCGGCGACGCTGCGCCAGATCGGCCCCGAGATCGACAGCGCCCGCGGCATCATCGGCGTCCACCTCGATCCGGCGGACCTGCCCGACAAAGCATTTCCCGGCCTGACGGTCGACGTGAATATCGAGGTCGCGCGCCTTCCCGACGCGACCGCCGTCCCGCAGGAGGCTGTCCTCGACGACGGAGAGCAGACCTACGTACTCACCGTCGAAGATGGTGTCGCCACTCGCACACCTGTCACCATCGAGGCGCGCGGCGAGTCATGGACGGCGATCCGGGCCGACCAGCAGGCGCTCTCGCCGAATACTCCGATTATACTGCGCGCTGCCAAGATCGAGCCCGGCACCCACGTCGAGGTCACGCGAGGGGACTCCCCATGATCCCCGACCGACTTTCATGGAGCGTGGCGTGGCGCAGCCTGCTGAATGCGCGCCGCCTGACCATACTGACGCTGGTCGTCGTCTCGGTCAGCGTCATCCTGGTCATCTTCTTGACCTCGCTCATCGACGGACTCGAAGTCCAGCTCGTCGAGGAGACCACCGGCGCCATCCCCCACATCACCATCGAGCCGCGCGAGCGCGAACCCGTCGCGCTCTGGGAGCGCGACGGCGACGACAAGCAGCGCTACATCGGCCAGGTCACCAGCTTCTCGAATCAGAAGAAGAAGATCTCGGACTGGCGACGCTGGGTCGATCGCGCCGAGGCGTTCGACGACGATATCCTCGCCGCCTCGCCCACCGCCGACGGGCGCGGCTTCGCGATCCGCGGCGAGCGCGAGGAGGCCGTGCGGATCTACGGCGTGCAGCCGCGGCGCTTCGACCGAATCGTGCCGATACAGCAGAATCTGCTCGAGGGACGGTTCTATCGACTGACCTCCGGTGAAGTCGCGCTCGGCTACTCGCTCGCCGACCAGATGGGGATCGGCCTGGGAGATCGAATTCAGGTCACCACGCCCGACGGACGCGGCATCAGCAAACGGGTCGCCGGCATCTTCGAGACCGGATTCGGCGCCATCGACCAGTCGACGGTCTTCATGACGCTCGGCGACGGGCAGTCGCTCTTCGGGCTGGGTTCCGCGGTCAACAGCATCGGCCTGGAGGTACGAGATGTCTTCGAGTCCGAGCGCATCGCCGGCCAACTCGCCCTCCAGGTCCCCTACAAGGTCACCGACTGGACCGAGAACAACCAGCGGCTGCTACGCGCGCTGGAAGGCCAGCAGCGCTCCAGCGATCTGATCATCTTCTTTACCGCGGTCGCCGCCGCCTTTGCGATCGCGAGCATCCTCATCGTGCTGGTCACCAATAAATTGCCCGAAATCGGCATCTTGAAGGCCATGGGGGCCACGCGGCGGCAGATCCGGACGATTTTTGCGCTGCAGGGCTCGATCTTGGCCGGTTTCGGGGGCCTGCTCGGCACGGGGCTGGGCGTCCTGCTCGTGCGAGCGCTCTCCAACCTGAAGGGCCCAGCGACCGCCACGGGTCGCCGCGAGCCGATCTTCCCGTTCGAGCTGTCCACCGAGTTGATCATCACGACCATCGTCATGGCGGCGCTACTGGGCTTTCTGGCGTCTATCGTCCCCGCCAGGCGCGCCTCGAGCGTCGACCCGATCGAGGTGATTCATGGGGGATGACCCGCAACAAAACTCGATCCTGCGGCTCGACGGCATCGACAAGGTCTACACCAACGGCGTCGACAACCAGGTGCTCTTCGATATCGATCTGGAGCTGTACGAAGACGACTTCGCGGTCCTGCTGGGCAAGAGCGGCTCGGGAAAGACCACCCTGCTCAACATCATCGGCCTGCTGGATACGCCCACGGCCGGTGAGTTGCTGCTAAAGGGAAGCGACGTCGCCCAGCTGGACGAGGACGAGCGCGCCAGGCTGCGCCGCGAGTACCTGGGCTTCATCTTCCAATTCCACCACCTGCTCCCGGACTTCAGCGTCATCGACAACGTATTGATGCCGTGCAGAATCAGGGGCAAGAAGTACGAAGACGAGGCACGCGAGCGGGTTGTCGACATGCTCGAGATGGTGGGGCTGGAGGACAAGATCGACAGTAAGGTCACGCAGCTCTCGGGCGGCCAGCAACAGCGCGTCGCCACCGTGCGTGCGTTCGCCAACGACCCGCGGCTGGTGCTCGCCGACGAGCCCACTGGCAGCCTGGACAGCAAGACCAGCAAGCAGGTCATGGACCTGATGCGCGAGATCAACCAGGAGACCGGCACCGCATTCTTGATGGTCACGCACGACGAGGAACTCGCCAGCTACGCCACGCGTGTCATCGAGCTGGAAGACGGGCGTATCGGACGCGATGAGAGCCGCTCGCCTGAATCCACCGAGTGATCGCGGTCTGCGTCAGCCACGACCCTCAGCGCACGACCAGCTTTCGGCTCGCGGCCCCCCCATCAGCGGCCATGACGACGATCTCGTGCTCGCCGGGCGCGGGCGTCCACCAGATGCGATCCCCCACCGGGGCCCGCCCCAGAAATTCGCCATCGACGAACCAACTCAACTCGCCGACACCACGGCCTACCTGAGCCTCGAGCGGGATTTTTTGCTCCGCGGCATCGACTCCGGGCCTCATCACAAGGGTCTGGTTGGCCGGCGGCGACGAGATCCGCGGCTTCGACTCACGCGTGGCTGCTCGACAGTCCGGATGCGCAGCCGGCGGCTGGCTCACGTCGCCCAGACGCGCCCGCATCCATCGGCGTACCTGCGCGGGCAGCTCGACGAACGAGCGCGTCTCGTACTCGAAGTCCTGTCGGCACGTCGGTGAGAGCGCCCGTCCACTCTCGACGTCGACATCCACGCGAATGTGGTAGGGACAGGTCTCGGTCGGCACCGCATGGCGCGGCACGTGGGTCTCGACGGTGTGTTCGCACGCCTCATTGGGCATATGGCCTGAAAACGCGCATACCTCGACTGTCTCTAGCGCGTCAGCGGGCGCCGGGTCGCCGGTATGTCGCGGGCGAATGACACCCTCCAGCGTGTCGAAGAGCACGGGTGCGGCGGCGACCGAGCCGACCAGGTGCTCGCTGGAGGCGTTGCTGAAGTTCCCCATCCACACCACGCCGGTGTATGTCCCACCCGATCCGGCGCTCCACGCATCGCGATTGGCGGCGCTCGTCCCCGTCTTCCAGAAGATCTCGGGCGCCGCGCCGGTTCCATGTCGCCGCGCCGGAAAATCCGGGCGGTCGCGTCGACGCAGCGCCTGACGGGTCTTCCAGACCGCCGCCTGCCCGAACGCAGACGCGCGCTGCTTCGAAGCCGGTTCGCGGTCGCCCGGTTCGCCGTGCTCCGGCTCGTCCGAGACCACCGGCTCATCCAACACCAGCTTCAATGGCGTGGCGCGCCCATCGTTGGCCATCGCCGCATAGAGCTCGGCCACCTCCAGTGGCGTCGCCTCCACGCCGCCGACCGCCAGCGACAACCCCTGTTCACCGGGCGCCGGGTTCAATCGGTGCAGGCCGAGCTGGCGCAGCGTCTCCGCGAATCGGTCCACGCCAACCTCGGCCAGGAGGTTGACGAACGGCACGTTGAGCGACCGGGCGAGCGCCTCGTCCATCCGAACCAGGCCGGAGTACTGATATTGAAAGTTCTCGGGCGAATACGCACCGTACGTCACCGGGACGTCCGGCTCGAGGTGTTCCGGCGCCATGCGCCCCTCGTCGATCGCCTGGGCGTACAAAAACGGCTTCATCAGCGAGCCGGTCGAGCGCCGCACATCGAAGCCCGGAATCTGGCCGCCATGCCGGTCGTCGAAGAACTCGAAGTTGCCCACCAGCGCGCGGACCTCACCCGCCCGGTGATCGGCGAGCACGACCGCGGCGTTGTGGACGCCGTCGAGGCGCGCTTCGGCCTCACGGGCCGCCAGCATCTCCTCGGCATCGGACTGCAGATGCCGCTCCAGCGTGGTGATGATCCGCGGCTGTCCCGGCCGGCGCTGGCGCAACCAGTACGCTACATGCGGGATGTCTCTCGGCAGCTCCAGAATCTCGGTGGGCACAGGCTCCGACGCGACCAACTCCACCACCTCGTCGCGGTCGCGCGTGTGATCGCCCGAGCCCAGGTCGACCGCCTCGTCGCGCAACAACTTGCGCACGATCTTGTTGCGCGCGGCCGCCAGATCTTCGGCGTTGTCGCGCGACGGCTTATAGACGCCGGGGTTTTGCGGCACTGCCAGCAACGTAGCGATCTGGGCGTCCGACAGCGCATCGGCAGAGTGACCGAAATACGCCAGCGACGCGCTCTCGATGCCCTCCAGGTTGCCGCCGTACGGCACGAAGCGAAGATACGCCTCCAGGATCTCCTGCTTGGACATGAACATCTCGAGTTGCACCGCTCGAAACGCCTCGATCGCCTTGGATACGAGCGTGCGCGGCCTGGGCTCGAGCAACCGCACCAGCTGCATGGTGATAGTCGACCCGCCCGAGACCACCTGCCCGTGCTGGATATTCGAGAGCGCAGCGCGGCCGACTGCGACCGGGTCGACGCCTGGGTGGTCCCAGAACCGCTCGTCCTCCAGCGCGATCAGCGCCTCGACGTACGCCGGGTCGACACGCTCCAGCGCGACTGGAATGCGGCGCTTGTCGTCGGCCGACAGGAACACGTGCGCCGCCCGGCCGTCCCGCCACGTCACGACCTGGGAGTCGGCGACGTCGAGCCGCTCGGGCAGCGGCAACAGGTGCGCCGCGGCGTAGGCGGCGGCCACGGCGAGGAGCAGCGCGGCCGCTGCGAGGCGCAACCACTCCGGGACTCGTTTTAGCTTTGGGACAAACATGAGTACATCCTTTCGTTTTGCATGCGGCCAAGATATGTGGTGCGGCCATCCTGGCCGCACCCGCCGACGTCAATCCACCAGGTCGCCCCAGGCGCTGGTGACCTCGACTTTCTCCGCCCGCTCACGCGCCCAGATCTCCGAGTTGTACATCGACTCGGCGTGCACCGACGGCGCCGTAAACTCGCCTGCCAGCGTCGCTCGGACGGCATAGACCACCTGCACGGTATGGCCGGACGGGACCGTGCCGAAGACCTTCATCCGGTCGTCGCGCACCTCGAGATAATCCTGCTGCCAGCGCTCGCGATTGTAGAGCGCGGACATCGATTGCTTGTCGCTGTGGCGCGGGTTCTCGATCTCCCAGCCGGCCGGGATTCGGTCGACGAGCGCGATATTCTGCAAGGCGGAGCTCGTCTGATTGGTCATCGTCAGCCGCACGAAGGCCATGTCCCCCAGTTCGACCTCGCCATTGTCCAACGGCTCCCCGTTGGCGTCGACGTACTCGCGCTCCAGCGACAACCCGTCGCCGCCGTACTCGACCGTCGGCTCCTCGCGCACCCCGTAGCTGCTCACGACCAGATAGGTCGACTTGCCCTTGGACGTCTTGAGGTCGAGCTCGACCTCCTCGTAGTCGGCCGCGCGCGCCAGCGACCAACTCACACCGTAGCTATTGTCGGCCGCGACGGGCACCTTCTCGCCGCCGGCGGCCAGCTCGGCCTTCTCGATGCTATTTCCGGACTGCTTGATCCACTTGCCGAGCCCGGTGATGCCCCAGGTCATCTCCTGGGTGTTGAGCTCGCCGAGGCTCGACTCCGAGAGCCGACGGGCGACCGTCCGAGACAGCTCGGCGCCTTCCTCCCCGTGGCCGAAGACGTCGACGTAGACATTCAGCGCGAAGGCCTTGCGACGAAAGTCGGAGTAGTAGCTGCGCCACGCATACCAATTGCCCGAATCCAGGCTCATATCAGGTGAGCGCAGGTCGTCCTCGTAGCGGCGATCGCCGGCGAGGTAGAGCGCGGCCTTCAGCAGGTACAGTTGCTCGGCCTTCCTCCCGCGCGCATCGTCTTCGTATCGACCGATCTCGCGCAGGATCGCGCCGCGATTGGCCCGGTCGGTCTGGGCGAGGACGTAGTGCGTGTAGCCCCGGCCCCATCGGTAGCGGTTGCCGCGCACCGAGTCCGCCAGCCAGTCCAGGGCGTCGTCCAGGCGCTCTTGAGGCACCGAATAGCCGGCCTTCTTGGCGTCGAGCAGCAGGTGAGTCGCCGTGGTCGTCCCCCATACGTTGGGCCGATTGCCACCGGGCCAGTATGCAAATCCACCCTTGGACGTCTGCATCGACAGGATCCGGTCGAGCCCGGCGCGGACGCGTCGGTCGATCTCGGACTTCGAGTGCGCCGACTCCGGGTCCACGGTCTGCATGAGCTCCGACAGAAAGACCATCGGTCGCGTCGACGAGCTCGTCTGCTCGACGCACCCGTGCGGGTAGCGAATCAGCGCCTTGAGGTGGTCGAAGGAGTCGGCGTACGGCACGTCGGACACCCAGAACGTCGAGCGCTCGCTGTGCTCGACCCACCCGCGAAGGTGCTTGTCGAGCTTCGTCTTGCCGTCTTTGACCTTCACCGTGCTCACCAGGCGCTGGCGCGGCTCGGCCGGATGAACCGGCAGCTGCTTCGTATCAGTCGAGGTGTAGCCCTCGCCTTTTGCGGTGATCGAAAACTTCGCCCCGCCCGACTGTGCGACCGTCTCCGCCTTGAAGACGAAGGTGCGCGACTCGCCGTCCGGAACCGTGCCGCTCTTCTTCTTGGCGGCAAACGAAACCGGGTCGATGAAGCTGCTGAGCGCCGTCGAGCCGGGCAATTCGATGGCCTCGGCGTCGATGGACACCTCGACCGACTGCTCCTGCCCGGTCGTATTGGTCACGAATACTGGAATCTCGACGGTGTCTCGATGCGTCAAAAAGCGCGGTGTCGTGGTCTGCAGCGCGAGCGGGTCGCGGACTTTGACCGACGTCTCCGCCACGCCCACCTTCTCGGCGCCGACGCCGACCGCCATCACGCGCAGCTCCCCGCGGTACTGAGGGACATCGAACGCGATGGTCTTTCGACCGCTCTCGGGTAGCTTCACGATGCCCGACCACAGCGCGACCGGCTCGACCGGCATGATCCGCCCCGAGGCGTTGTCGCGGCTTCCACCACCGCCACCGCCTCCCGGATGACCGTTCTGGCCGCCGGCGGGCATATGGACGTTCCACCCCACCGTATCGAATGTGTCCACGCCGAGTGCGCGCCTCGCGATGAGCGAGTCGAGCGGATCGGGCGTCTCGTAGTCCGTCAGTTGCAGCACACCCTCGTCGACCGCGGCCACGGTGACGTAGGTCGGGCTCTCCTGGCGCCCCGCATCGACGACGACCTCGAGCCGGCTCGACGGCCGAACCTCCCGGGGTGCCTCGACCTCGAGTTGCTGTCGGTAGGGCGATCGATCAACCCGGAGCGACTGCACGCCGAAGGCGCGCTCGGGCATGAATGCGCCGTCTTCACCGTCGTGCGGGTCCTTCATCAAGAACACCGTCGCGTAGACATTCGGCACGCGGTCGCTGATCGCGAAGGACCACTCGTTCGCGCCGGCTTTGACGTCTTTCCAGGCGTAGTCGACCACGCGATGGGTCTCGAGCGTAACCAGTGCACGCCCGGAAAACGGCGCGTCGAACCGGATCGTCTCGCGCTCGCCGACCCGAACCTCGTCGGGGCCGTCGATCTGAATCTGCGTCGGGTCTTCGGGCCGCGGCGTGCGGTCGTTGCGACGCGACCACCACCACGACCGGTAGTTCTTGCGCTCGGTCTCGAGCTGCAGCGTGGACACCGCGTCCCCGGCGCGCGCTCGAATCGCAAAGCCGTCTCGCAGCGCGTTGGGCGTCACCTCGGTGCGAAACCGGCCGTCGTCGACCTCGACCGTCCTGGTCGAATCGATGATCGGCTGCCAGTTCGAGCGGCGCCGGTGATGGTGGCGAGCCCGGTCGTAATACCAGGTGCGATAGCGCTGCAGGTTCACGAACTCCAGCTCGACCTCGTCGACATCCCTGTAGACCTCGCCGTCGGGACCGACGATTAGGCCGATGACCTCGATGGTCTCGTTCGCCTCGACCTTCTCGGTGCTCGACTTGAGCCCGATGTAGAAGTGCTCGGGGTGCAGCCAGGTGGTCGCCTGCTCGTCGGTCGTCCGCCCGCTGCCTGCCTCCATCACCGAGACGTTGCCGATGATTTCGCCTCCCACGGCCCCGGTGATCTTGGTCTCGGGACACGCCACGAGCGCGGTATCGTCGTCACCGATGGTCTCGGTCGCCTTCCCCAGATCGATGGAGTTCTGTTCGCCGGACTCGAAGGGAGCCGGGCCGAACTTGTAGTCGGCTCGCCCGTGGGGCCTGTAGGCT
>JBNJFZ010000009.1:29438-62575 GCA_051747295.1 Myxococcota bacterium | reverse complement strand
AACTCGACGGGCAGCGAGATCGACTGGGGAATCTCCAGCGTCACGTAGTAGCCCTCGCCGGCCACCAGCTCCGCCGAGGCAATCTCGCCCTCCTGCTGCTCGCCGAGGCTGTCTTTCTGAACGATACGGTCCTGTGCGACGGCGGACCCGCTCGCGAGAAGCACGCATACGGCAACGGCGACGAAAACACCCCGAGCAATCCGACTCATGACAACCTCGGCCAGGCTATATAGCTGAATACTTTCACTCACTATAGTACTTCTGAGGGCCCACTGAAACCAGATATGAGAAAATTTTCCCTCACCGGCCCCGTCGTACAGTTGTCCGACGTCGCGGCCAGGCATCGTATTCGTTTCGAGCGCGCTTTCTCCGCGGCGACCGAGTACGTATATTCGGCGCGGTGATATTACTGATGGGAGCAAGACCCTGATGAAGACACGAACCTATTTGCTATTCGTCCTCGCAGTGGCCGCCAGCGCGCTGAGCACCGGTTGCGCCGGCCAGTGCCCGCAGGTCAAGTCGGGCTACGAGAAGGCGCTGGCCCAGGAGACCGAGCTCGAACAGGAAGTCCCCCAGGATCTCGAGGCTCGGGAGGACGCCGTCCACCTGGGCTTCGCGATGAAGACCGACCTGCTCAACGACATCATCGGGCGGGTGCTCGCCACCGCGCTCGACGAGGGGCTGGACGTCGTGTCCGAGATCTCGGTTCAGAGCGGCACCAATATCGCGGTCAACACCCAGGGCGACGTCGTCAACCTGAAGGTCGAGGCCTCCGACGCATGCGACAATTGCTTCAAGATCACCGGTGGTCTCGACGGCAAGCTCGGCGTAAAAATACCGGTACTCGGCGAGCAGAGCGCGGATCTCGATGGGTCACTGACGCTCGTGGCGCCGATCACGCTCACGCGCCTCGATGACGGCCGCGGCGCGGTCCAACTCGACCTCACTCAGGTCGCCAAGGTTGGCCGCTCGCAGATCGTCCCGCGCATCTCGGGCATCCCCGATACGTGGTCGCGCGCGCTGCAGTCCCCACTGTCCGACAAGCTACTCGAGTCACTCACACAGAACCTCGATCCCGTCACCCTGGTACGGTACGACCCGCCCGACCTCGGCATCCCGGGGCTCGAAGTCGTCCCGGTCCAGTTGGCGACCAACGCCGAGACCGGCACCGTCTTCACCGGCTTCACCACCAACGTCAAAGCGCTCGCCGACTCCGGCAAGACCATCGAGCCCATCACCGACCTGGGCGACGACGAGAATATCGCGCTGGCCTTCCAGCCGGACATGGTCATGCACGCGGTCTCGCTGATGATGCAAAAGGACAGCATCCCGCGAACCTACAGCAGCGACGGCGAGCCGCTTCGGGCCGGACCGGCGCACGTGACGCTGCGAGGCTTCGACTTCTCGAAGGGACGGGTCGGCGAGTTGCCGATGAAGCTGGGCTTCAAGGTCTGGAATATGCAGGACGGAGGCCCCTGCTACTGGTTCGACGGGCTCGCCGAGGGTCGCGTCGCCCTGCGCGGCGAGAACCTCGAGGTCTCGTTGACGAACGTCTCGGTCACAGACGGCTCGCTTCCCGTCAACCTCGTCAAGGCCACGGACTGGATGAACGCCGAGTTCCTGCAGGGCGGCAAGAAGGTCATCCGCACCTCGCTCAGCGACCAGAACCTCGAGATCCCCGGCGGCAAGATGAACTTCATCGGCATGGGCCTGGAGATGCGCAACAACGCCATCATCCTGCGCGGCAACTCCGGCGTGGCGGACGACCAGTCGTAGGTCATAGGTCATAGGTCATAGGTCATAGGTCATAGGTCATAGGTCATAGGTCATAGGTCATAGGTTCTTGGAGGCGTGGGGGCGTGGGCCCATGGACGCCTCCCGGATCCATGAACCTATGACCTCGCGAGCGCCGCCAGGCGCGAGCGAAACCTATGACCTACGCGCCTCAAAGATGCTCCGACGGCGCAAACCCACGCCGCATCGTATTCTCGGAGACCGCGCGCGGCTCCATAAAGCGCAGCAGGTAATCGGGGCCGCCGGCTTTGGTGCCGGTGCCGGACATCTTGAAGCCGCCGAAGGGCTGGCGGTAGACCAGTGCGCCGGTGCAGCCGCGGTTGATGTACAGGTTGCCGACGTTGAACTCGCGGTAGGCGCGCTCGATATTCTCGGGGCTTCGGCTGTAGACGCCGCCGGTCAGCGCGTAGCGAGTCCCGTTGGCGACCTGTAGCGCCTCATCGAAGCTCGAGACCTTCATCAGCGCCAGCACCGGGCCGAAGACCTCCTCGTGGGCGAGTCGATTTTGGGTGGTGATGTTCTCGACGACGGTCGGGCCGACGAAGTAGCCGCCGCCGGGCACCTCGCGCGAGATTAGAACCTCGCCCTCCTCGGCCCCGAGTTGGATATAGCTCTCGATCTTGGCCTTCGCGTCCTCGTCGATGACCGCCGAGATGCGATTCGCCGGGTCGTGCGCCGGCCCGATAATCAGGCTGCGCGTCGCTTCTACCAGCCGCTCTCGGAACTCCTCGTAGCACGACTCGTGGACCACCGCGCGGCTACACGCCGAACACTTTTGGCCCTGGAAGCCGAACGCCGACTGCACCACGCCCTGAACCGCCTCGTCGAGGTCGGCGTCGGCATCGACGATGATGGCGTTCTTGCCGCCCATCTCGCAGACCACCTTCTTGACCTTCTGCTGGCGGTTTGGGTCGGTCTGCCCGCACTTCGCCAGGATATTGAGGCCGACTTCCATGCTGCCGGTGAACGCAATCTGGTGGATGTAGGGGCTCTCGACCAGGTGATTACCGACGTCGTGCCCGTAGCCAGGCAGAAAGTTGATGACTCCGGCGGGCAGCCCCGACTCGCGGACGACCTCCATGAGCTTCGCGGCGATGACCGGCGTCTGCTCGGCGGGCTTCATGATCACGGTATTGCCCGTGACCGCCGCCGCCATCGTCATGCCGGTGAGGATCGCCAGCGGGAAGTTCCACGGCGCGATCACCCCGACGACCCCGCGCGGCTGATACCACATCACGTTGTGTTCGCCCGGGATGTCTCCCAGCTTTTTGGGGTCGGCGAGCCGCTTCATCTCACGGGCGTAGAAGTCGCAGAAGTCGATGGCCTCGCAGATATCCGCGTCCGCCTCACGCCAGGTCTTTCCGGCCTCGTACACCATCCAAGCAGCCAACTCGTCGCGGCGCTTTCGCAGGCCATCGCCGACTCTAAAGATGTAGTCAGCGCGCTGCTCGGCGTCGGTCGCGGCCCACTGGTCTTTTGCGGCCCAGGCCGCCTTGATGGCTTCATCTGCGTGTTCGATCGTCGCGCGATGCACCTTGCCGACGGTCTGCTCGGTGATGCACGGATTGGTGCTCTCGATGAGCTCCGACGACTCGTACTCCTGGTTGGCGATGACCACCGGGTACACCTCGCCGAATTGCGCCTTCACCTGGTCGAGCGCCGCCTCGAAGCGCTCGCGATTCTCGGTGTGCGCGAAGTCGAGCACCGGCTCGTTGCGAAACCCGTGGTCGGTGATCGGCTCGTCGAAGCGCATGGGCTCCGGCAACTCGGTGCTGCCACCCTCCGGATCCGTGGGCTCGGATAGCAGGTCGTCGATGCTGGCGTCCTCGGCGAACGACATCCGCAGCCACGACTCATTGCTGGTATTCTCCAGCAGCCGCCGCACCAGGTACGCCATGCCCGGGATCATCTCGCCGATCGGCACGTAGTCGCGAAGCCGATAGCCCATCGCGCTGACCGCGGCCTTCATCGGCTCGGCCATCCCGTAGAGCATCTGGAACTCGATGCCGTTCTGCGGGATGCCCAGCTCCTGGGCGTACGCCATCGCGTGGGCGATGCTGCGCACGTTGTGCGAGCCGATCGCGGTGTGAATATGTTCGTAGTTGTCGAGCAGGATGCGCGTGCAGCGCTCGTAGCACTGGTCGGTCTGCCACTTTTCGGAGAAGACCGGGCACTGCCAGCCCTCCTGGCGCGAGTGAATCGTCTCGTAGTCCCAGTACGCGCCTTTGACGAGGCGCACGGTGACCGGCGTGCCGCGGATCTTGGCCCAGGCGCACAGCTCCTCGACGTCCTCGATGGCGTCGTGGAGGTAGGCCTGGATGACGATGCCGGCGTGCTCGAAGTTCTCGAACTCGGGCTCCTCGAGCAGGCTCCTGAAGATGGCGAGCGTCAGGTCCTTGTGCTTGTAGGACTCCATGTCGATGTTGATGAACGCGTCGTACTCCTGCGCCTTGCGAAACAGGGGTCGGAGCCGCTCCTTGACGGCCTGGACGCTGCCGTCGAAGTCGATGGCGTCGAGCTGGCTGAACAGAGACGAGATCTTGACTGACAGGTTGATGCGCGGCAGCGGACCCCAGGCGGCTTGCTCGAGGCTGGGCTGCTCCTTCCACTTCGGCGTCGCCTCGCTGAGCGTGTCGAGGATCTCCTCGTAGCGGTCGAAGTAGTACTGCGCCTCCTTCTCGCTGACCGTCGCCTCCCCGAGCAGATCGAGCGTGAAGCACATCTCGGACTTCCACATCTTCTTCAGCGTGGAGAGCGCCTCCTCGGCGTTCTGGCCGGCGATGAAGTTCGACGCCATGCCCTTGATCTGCTTCTCGATCTGGCCGGCGGCGATCTTGGCGACCCGACTGTCGGGCTTGACCTTGGCGATGCCCCACTCCATGAACCCCGGCAGCTCGACGTCGTCGCGCACGAAGTATTCCTGGAGGTGCTCGGCGACCTGGACGTGGTCCTTGAGGGTCGGAAAGACGTCCGTAAAGCGGAACATCTGGACCTTGAAGTCGTCGTCCTTCATCGAGAAGTCCATCATCTTCCCGCTCCACCAGTCCTTCTTGAAGACCGAAGGCTTCTCGCCCTCCATCCGCTCGAAGATCTGACGGCCAATACTCTTGATCTGCTCATCGGACGCTTGTGCCATGGGCCGGGCTCCGTCGCTCATCTGGGGGTGCTTCACGGGGAATGTCACGTCGGGGACACGGCGTCGCGGCGCCTCGATGACACCGGTCGACCCCGAAATCGTGTAGTCTCTAACATTCCCCGCGAGAGCCCGTAAACCCCGTTTATGGTGACGCAGAGCGTCATCGACCGCCCGCATCGGGGGATGCGGGAGGGCGATATGGGTCACGCACAAGCGGTGCTAAGTCGGCTGGAGCGATTAGAGCGGTGGTAGGCAGCCGAAGGTCCCGGGATCTGCGCCGAGAATCTCCTCCATGTCCTGGCAGGTCGTGCCTTCGACGCAGTCACTATCGCTGGAGCACAGCTCGACACAGATGGGCAACGAGTCGGAGGGACAGATGGCGGCACCGGGGCAATCGTCGTCCGTCGAGCATTCGTACATGCAAATCGGACCGCTCCCCAAATCCGAACAAAAGCCTTCGCCGCTGCAGTCGCTGTCGAACTCACACGGTGTCATGGGGCGAGTGGCTTCGACGCATGTCGACTCCTGACAGAGTTGATTGCTCGAACAGGACTGCCCACAGCCGCCACAGTGATCCTTGCTCGTGGTCGTATCCACACACTCACCGCCACATACGTCACCGCCGAAGGTGCACTGACCGTCGCAGGCTGGTCCGTCCGGACAGTAGAGGCGTACCTGTGCGGTTGTGGTCGAGCGGTTGTTCGAAGCGTCGAAGAATTCGAGGACGAGCGTAACCGTCTGCTCCGACGCAAACGTACGAGGCCGGGCCCCATTGATGGCCGACCAGCTTACGCTCGCCTCGTAGGTACCCTGACTGCCCGAGAAGGTCGCCAGCACGTTCCCGCTGGCGTCCATGACTCGCCCGCCGCCGATGTCTTCAAAGCCGTCCGGGTCGCTGACCTGTGCGAGAATGGTCGAGAACTCGCCCTCGGTCATCCCGGGTGGGGTGACGCTGACGTCGAGAAATTCCGGGCCGCCGGGCGCCGTGCCGGTATCGACGGATGTCGAGTCCTCCCCGCCGCCCGTGTCCTGCGTGGTGTCGCTGCCAGCGTCTCCCTCACCGCCGTTATTTCCGTTGTTCCCACCGCCTCCGCCGCCGCTCGGCAAACACCCCGCGAGGCTAACGGCGAGGAAGATGGCGACGACTGTCTTGAGTCCGTGCGTTTTCACGTTCGTTGTCCTGTTCAAGTCTCGAATCGACCAATCTGACCCTACAGATAGCGCAGTCGGACTGCGACTTAAAATGCCTTAGTCCAAATGCCTCAAGCACCGTCCCCCCCCAACTCGACGACGTCGCCGCTCCCTGGCACGCAGATCTCGCACTCGACGCCGGCCTTGCGCATCGCGCGCCGAAGCGTAAACAGTTGCGATTGGTGACCGTGAACCAGCACGACGCGGGCCGGGTCGACGCTCTTGACGGCCTCGATGATCTGCCAGCGCGGGGCGTGGTTCGGGAGCAACGCGTGGTGGGTCTGGGCCTCTTTCATGACCACGCCCTTGCTCATCGGGATTTTGCCGCCGACGTCGGTGCGCACGAGGCGGCCGCTGAGTTTATTCTCACGGGCCCGGTTGAGGACCACGACCAGCCCGTCGTCGCGACGAAGCGCATCAGGGAGCAGCCGATAGGCCGCAGAATGGTTGCGGTATTGCTCGCCCGGGGCGACCACGGTGGCCCCGGCATCGATGCCCATCCTGCAAGCGCTCTCATCGGCGAATGAAACCCGCTCGCGCCAGCTCGCCGACGGCGCACATGCGTCGAGGACCGACTCGAACATCTCGTGGGCGACGACCGCCTGCCCCGCATCAGCGAGAGCGGCGATGACCTCCGGGCCGAGCCCGAGCGTGGGCGCACCGATGAGCACGGGACCCTCGTGCGCCTCGACCGCGTGCACCAGGCGCTTGAACTCCTCGGAGACATCGACGGAATCGGCGTCTTCGTGGGTGGCGAGCACGCCCTCGATGATTAAGGTATCAATGCGAAACTCGTCCGTGCCTTTGGGAACGAGCGCCGGCTCGGTGAGCGGCTGATCGTGGCAGCAGAAATCACTCGTATACAACACCCGGTGAGGCTGCTCGCCTCCGAGGTCGATCTCGACGAGCAGCATGGCCGCGCCGGGGATGTGGCCGCCGCGGAGCGGATACAACTGGAACTTCTCGGCGCCGCTCGTGTCTGACCAATGGGACAGGTCGGCATATTCGTCGAGGCCTATGCGTTGGATCGTCGATGCGATGGCCTCGGCGCGCCCGGCGTCGAGACCTCCGAATTTCAGCGCCGGCTCTGCCAGCGCCCGAGTCGTAGAGGTCGCGAGCATGGGCAGGCGAGGATACCTGGCACGCAGATCGCGCACGGCGCCAAAATGGTCCCAGTGGACGTGGCTTAGCCACACCGCGGAGGGCTCACCGGCCTGCTCGACCCACTTCGGCGAGCGCCCGTGCAGCGCGCCGGCGTCGAGGATAAGCGTCGTGTGATCGACGCGCAGCAGAAAGGCATTGGCCGAGAGTTCGCGGCCACCAGTTAAGATTTCGAGTGTGAGATTTGACAAATTTGATGCTCTCGTCGTTGGTTCGAGCCGTCGAATCGTTTAAACTCGAGCCACTGAATCGAAATTTGAGGAACGAGCATGGCGACATCGAGCAAGAGTGGATTTCATATCGACTGGAGCAGGGCCCTTCTGCCGCTGTCGCTGCTCGCGCTGGTCTTACTCTACGTCTTCTTCAACGTCCCGATCTGGGTACTCGCGGTTCTGACGCTGTGGATCCCGCTCTACTATCTGGTCTACCCGAGCTACCTGCGCAAGCGGTGGACGCAATTCGACAAAGAGTTTGCCGGGAAATTTCAAAAAGGCCAGTACAAAGAACTGCTGGAGATGTATCGCGACCAGTGGTTCCTGCGAAAGTTCGGCCCCAAAGCGGAGATGCTGGGTAAGTTGGCGCTGATCTACTCGGCGATGGAAAAATACCGGGAGGCCGAGCAGGCGCTCGAGCGCGCCCTCGACCACGCCGGCCCGGGACAGAAGCAGCGGTTGTTCTTCAACCTGGCCGACGTCAAATTCGAGCTGAGCAAATACGAGGACGCCGAGCAGATCTACCGCGCGCTCAAGAAGGGCACGCCCTACGCACATTCGGCTCGCACCCACCTGGCGCTCATCGACCTCAAGCGCGGCCGCCACGTCGAGCAAGCGCGCAAGCTGCTCTCGGATGCGCGCAAAAACGCCTCCGGTGCCACCCGCGAGCGAATCGACCGCATGCTGGAGACCGTCGACCGCTGAGAGCGTGTGTTTCGAGGGGTATCGCGGTGCTCCGGACTTGCGCTCGGAGTCTACGCCTTTATATTGGGCGCGCTTTCGGGCCTCGCCCGAGCCTATCTATTTTTCTGGATCTCATCGCTATCCAAGCAGGAGCAGTACCATGACCGAAAAGAACGAAAAGCTGTTCGACACGCGCGTTGTCGAGCGTAATATCGACAAGGGACTCGTCACACGCAAAGAGTATGAGGAGTATCTCGAGGGACTCGATGACGTCGAGGACCGCGCCGAAGTGATCGAGGCCGAGTTCGAGGCGGGCATTTTCGAAGACGACGACGAAGAGGCGGAAGACGCCGAGGAAGAAGACGAAGATGAGTGAATCCGACAAGGCGGACTCGACAGACGATCAAACTCCCGAAGATCAGGACACCGACGCACAGGGAACCCCGCTGGGCGACAACCTGGGCGTACATATCCCCAGCATCGAGGACGACGTCGATCAAGACGACCCTCAATTCGAGGTCAAGATCGACTTCGGCACGTTCCTCATCGGTTTCTACCAGACCGGCATGATGAACCTGGGCCGCATCGAACACCCGGAGACGGGTCAGACCATTAGGGATATGGAAGCGGCCAAGCACAACGTCGAGATTCTGACGTTGCTCCAGGAAAAGACCGAGGGCAACCTCAGCGCCGAGGAACAGAACCTCATCCAGCGACTGTTGTACGACCTGCGCGTGGCATACGTGGAAGAACGCGACAAGAAAAAGAAGGCAAACTGATTGAACGAGCACCGGCCGCGCACCGGTTTTTCAGCAACGCTCGCTCGAGACGCCTATGAGACTGACTACCGTCTTCATCCTGGTGTTAGCGCTCATCCCGGTCGTGGGCTGCGATGAATCCGACGCAACGGATCCGCCTGCCCAGCCGCCTCCGGAATCCGCGGCAGACACCCCCGATCCAGACAACGAAAGCGCCTCCGACGACGAGGCGACCGCGGACCGGCCCCCGGCCCCGACGGTGGGCGGTGTTCCGCGCTCGTTCGCCGACATCGTCGAGCGCGCGCGCCCGGCCGTCGTCAATATCTACACGCGCAAGCGGGTCGTCACCGGCCATCGCTACAACCCCTTCAGCCGTCGCGGGTTCGTCCCCGAAGAGCGCATCGAGGAGAGCCTCGGCTCCGGTTTTATCATCGACGAAGCGGGACACGTCCTCACGAATTTTCACGTCGTGGAGAATGCCACCGAGATCGGTGTGCGCCTGCTCGACGAGCGATTCTTCAAGGCCGACGTCGTCGGGACTGACCCCAAGACCGACCTGGCCTTGCTGAAGGTCGACAATGACGACGCAGACCTGCCGGTCCTGCCCCTGGGCGACTCGCAAGACCTCCGGGTCGGCGACTGGGTCATCGCGATCGGAAACCCGCTCGGGCTCGCGAGCACGGTCACCGCAGGCATCGCCAGTGCCGTCGGGCGCAAGAACATCCCGATAAGCCGGGACATGCGCTACAAGGACTTCATCCAGACCGACGCATCCATCAACCCCGGCAACTCCGGCGGGCCGCTCATCGACGTCGATGGGCGTGTCGTCGGGATCAACACCGCGATCAGCGCGCAAGGTCAGGGCATCGGATTTGCGGTGCCCATCAATATGGCCCGCGTGATCCTCGACCAGCTCAAGGAACACGGCCGCGTCGAGCGAAGCTGGCTCGGGGTGTACGCGCGCGAAGTCCCCGAGGCGCTGCGCGCCCAACTCGGCCTCGACGTCGAGGGAGGCGTGCTCGTTCGCAAGGTCGTCGGTGGCGGCCCGGCCGACAAGGCCGGACTCAAGTCCGGTGACATCATCTACTCGCTCGACGCCACCGTCGTCGAGGACCCCGCGCAGATGTCGTGGATCGCCAGCAACCTCGGCGTCGGCAAGAAGGTCGAGGTCGTCTACTACCGCGCCGATGAAGAGCGATCGACCACCCTGACGATGGGCGCCCTGCCCGACTGACCGACACGACAGGCTGCTCTCCCCCCCCGTGTTAGCATTCTATCACTATGGGCAGGAACGCTTCTTGCTTCCCTTTACTGTGGTGTTAGAAAGCCAAACAGTTTGGTCAAAACCTGGAACGCAACCGAGTCGCGCACGTCAGATGCACGTCCGATCAGGATTTGGCCATGGGTAAGTTGGAATTTCAGACCAAAGAGAGAGTCATGGAGAAGTTAGTCGAGTGCAGAAGCACGCGGCGACGGATGCGGAAGGGAGCATTCGTCGTAGTGTTGGGGCTTCTGATTTCGGTCGGCGTGCTCGTTTCGAGCGCGTCCGCCACGATCATGAAGCATGTCGACCTACCGCGTCTCGTCGAAATTTCGGATATCATCGTGCACGGCCAGGTGGCCGAGCAGCGGACCTACTTCGACGAGGAGCAAGAACGGGTCGTGACCGACGTCACCGTCGAGGTCGATCGCAACTACTACGGGGCCGATGGCAAGACCGTCGTCTTCCAGCAGTGGCGCGGCGAACACGATGGGCAATTCCACTCCATCCCGGGAGACGCGAATTTCGAAGACGGTGAGGAAGTCGTGGTCTTCTTGCACCGCGGCGACGATGATGTCGTCGCGTTATCCGCGCTGGGTCAGTCCAAGTTCCAGGTCGTCCGCAATGGAGACCAGAACATTGTGACCCGCGACCTCAGGGACATCGGCTTTCTGCTCGACAAGCCCGATGGAAGCACCGAAATCGGCCACAAGCCCAATGAAACTCGAGGCCTCGAATCATTCTCCGCCGAGCTCGAGTCGCTCGTCGCAGGCATCAAGGGAGGTGCGCAATGAGAAATCGTACGAAGAACGTACTCCTCGCGCTCTCCATCGTACTGGCGAGCATCCTTATCACGACGAACGCCTCCGCGTACGTCTTCATCAACGAGAGTCGCTGCCCGAACGGCGCGACCTGGTCGAGCGCCAATCAGCCGCAGTCGTACTATTTAAATGAGAACGGTTCGGCCGACGTCGGGTTCGACACCCTCAAGTCCGTCATTCAGACATCCTGGGACGCATGGGGCGAACCCTGCTGCTCGTCCTTCTCGGCGAGCTACCAGGGCACGACGACGCAAACCGCGACGAGCACGAGCGGGAATACGGTCCTCTCCTGGGAAGAAAATAGCTGGCCGACACAGCTCGGCAACGTCAACAGCACCATCGGTGTGACGCTGAGCTCGATCTACAACAACTGCGAGATCGCGCAGGCGCCCATCGCCTTCAACGGCGTCGGATTCACCTTCACGACAAACGGTGGCGGCACCGACCTTCAGAGCATCGCGACACACGAGATCGGCCACAACCTCGGTCTCGGCCACTCGCGCGCCACGGGTGCGACCATGTACGCCTCGTACAGCGGCGGCACGGGCACACGGTCCCTCGAGCAAGACGACGTCGACGGTGTCTGCGCCCTGTACACGACCTCCTGCAGCTGCACGAACGACAGTGACTGCGCCGCAAACGAGGTCTGCACCAGTAACGGCTCGTGCGAAATCCCGCCATGCACGTCCGACGACGACTGCCCCAGCACCGAGACTTGCAACACGAGCACAGGCGCCTGTGAAGTACCGCCATGCTCGAGCGACTCCGATTGCGGCGACGGTTACTACTGCGACACGAACAACTCGACCTGTCGCCCCGATTGCCCCGTCTGCGAAGCATGCACCCAAAGTTCCGATTGCGGATCGAACGGCTTCTGCGTGGACTTCGGCAACAATAATAACAAGTGCATCGTGACCTGCGGTGAAAGCGGAACGTGCCCCGGAGACTCCGAGTGCTTTGGGGTCGAGCAAAGCGGCCAGACCTACTACCTGTGCCTCAACCCCGACGCCAACAGCAGCGGGGCCTGCCCCGACTCCTACACCTGCTCGTCGGACTCGACGGGCGACGGTGGCTCGGATGGCACCTGTGAAGGCCTCGGCAACTCCTGCACCGAGTCGAATAACAACTGCACGCAGGACAACGACATCTGCCTGCAGCCGACCAGCGGCGACCCGTTCTGCTCGTGTATCTGCAACGACGACAGCGACTGCGGCTCCGGAAACCAGTGCGTCCAGCTCCAGGATGGCAGCAAGGGCTGCATTCCGGGCGACAGCACGACCGACCCCTGTGCGGACGTCTCCTGCCCGTCGGGTCAGGTATGTAGCGATGGACAATGTGTCGATGACGGAACCGGTGGTGACACCGGTGGCACCACCGACACGGGAGGCTCGACGGATTCCGACACCGGTGGATCGACTGACGACACTGGCACCTCGGATGACGAGGATGGCGGCGAGACGCTGGATGGCGGCATGCGCCTGCCAGACTCCGGTATGAGCGAAGAGGAGCGCAACGAAAGTGGCTCCGAATCGGGCGTCTGCTCCGCGGTCGGCGGAAGCGACAGCGTGCCCGCCAGCCTGCTCGCCGTGCTCATCGGCTTTGGCGTGGTGGCCGTTCGACGCCGCCATCGCAAGTAAGCACACAGCCTAACCGACAAAAAGGCCCGGCCAGCGAAGTGCTGGCCGGGCCTTTTTGTCGGAGTGATTGAGTGATTGAGTGATTAAGTGATTCTTGGACTCACTCAATCACTAGCGAGCGCCGCCAGGCGCGAGCGAAATCACTCAATCACTCTCCTATCCGGCCACTTTCGCCGATGCGTGGTCGTCCTCCTCGACCGCTTCACCCGGCTCGCCCTTGCGGAAGACGAGCTTCTCGCCATCTTCGCTCGGCTCGACGACGATGTGGTCGCCCTCGTGAAATTTGCCCCCTAGAATCTCCTCGGCCAGGGGATCCTGGACCCACGTGCCGATGGCGCGCTTGAGTGGGCGCGCGCCGTATTCCGGCTCGTAGCCCTGCTCGGCGAGGAACGCCTCGGCCTCTTCGGTCAGCGCAATCGTCATGTTCTGGTCGGCGAGCAGCTTCTGAAGGCGTCGCTCCTGGATATCGACGATGAGGCGAATCGCTTCGCGGGTGAGCGCCTGGAAGACGATGGGTGCGTCCAGGCGGTTGAGGAACTCGGGCTTGAAGTGGTCCTTCAGGATGCTCTGGACCTCTTCGGTCATCTCTTCCTCGTCGACCTTGCCGGTGAGATCCATGATCCGGCGGCTACCGACGTTGGAGGTCAGGATGATCAGGGTATTCGTAAAGTCGACGCGACGGCCCTGGCTATCGGTCAGTCGCCCCTCGTCCATGACCTGGAGCAGGATGTTGAACACATCCGGGTGAGCCTTCTCGGCCTCGTCGAAGAGCACGACGCTGTAGGGCTTGAGCCGCACCGCCTCGGTCAGGACACCGCCCTCCTCGCTACCGACGTAACCACGGGCCGAGCCGATGAGCGTATTGACCTTCGATTGCTCCATATACTCGGACATATCGATGCGCACGAGCGCGTCTTCGCTGTCGAATAGGAACTGGCTCAGCGCCTTGGCGAGCTCGGTCTTACCCACGCCGGTGGGTCCGACGAACATGAAGTTTCCGATCGGGCGGCCCGGGTCCTGCAGGCCTGCACGCGAGCGCCAAATGGCCTTGCAAATCGCCTGAATGGCGTGGTCCTGGCCGACGACGCGTCGTCGCAGCCGGTCTGGCATATTCAGCAGCTTCGCCCGCTCGGACTCGAGCATCTTCGTGGTCGGGATACCGGTCCAGTCACCGATGACCTTCGCGATGTCCGTATCGTCGATATAATCCTTGAGGAGCCGTTCCTCTTCGTGAATTTCGTCGAGCCGCTCCTCGGCCTTCTCAATTTCCTTCTGGATGCGCGGGATCGCGCTGTAGCGAAGCTCGGCGGCTCTACCCAGGTCGCCGTCGCGCTCGGCCTCGGCGATGTTTTTCTCGGTGGCATCCAGCTCCTCTTTGCGCGCCGTCAGCGCGTCGAGCGCCTCTTTTTCCATCTCCCAGCGCACGCGCAGCCGTGACGCCTCTTCCTCCATGCTCTCGATCTCGTTGGCGAGGCTCTCTCGAGCTTCGACCGAGTCGGACGATTTGGCGTCGACGAGCGACTGCTCCTCCATCCGCAAACTCTCGATACGCCGCTCGACGCGGTCCAACTCCACCGGCTTGCTGTCGATCTCGAGGCGGAGTCGACTCGCGGCTTCGTCGATCGCGTCGATCGCCTTGTCGGGCAGCGCGCGGTCGGTGACGTACCGGTCGGTCATCTCCGCGGCGGCCACCAGCGCCGAGTCATTGATCTGAACGCTGTGGTGAATCTCGTACTGAGGCTTGATGCCACGCAAGATCGAAATGCAGCCATCCACGGAGACTTCTTCGACGAGGATGGACTGGAAGCGCCGCTCGAGCGCGGCATCTTCCTCGATGTACTCACGAAACTCGTCCAGCGTCGTGGTACCGACCACGCTTAGCTCGCCGCGGGCGAGCGCGGGCTTGAGCAGGTTCGCGGCGTTGCCGGACCCCTCGCCGCCGGCGCCGACGATTTGATGGATCTCGTCGATGAACAGCAGGATTTCGCCCTTGCTGTCGATGACTTCCTGGATCACGGCTTTGACGCGCTCCTCGAACTGACCGCGCAGGCTCGTGCCCGCGACCAGCGACCCGACATCCAGGCTCATGATGCGCTTGCCCTGCAGACCAGTCGGCACATCCCCGGCGACGAGTCGCTGGGCGAGCGCCTCGACGATCGCAGTCTTTCCGACGCCGGGCTCACCGAGGAGGACGGGGTTGTTCTTGCTGCGACGCGTCAGTATTTGCATCACGCGCCGAATCTCGGCGCTGCGCCCGATAACCGGGTCCAACTCCCCGTCCCGGGCCAGCTGCGTCAGGTCTTCGGCAAACTTGCCCAGTATCCCCGAGACTTCTTCGTCGGGGGACGAGGTCTTCTCCTTGACGTCGCCATCCTCGAGCGTCTCGCGGATGGCCTCACCAGTCGCACCGCGCTGGCGCATCAGACGTCCCGCGAAGCTCTTCCGGTTCTCGGAAAACGCGATGAGCAGGTGCTCGGTGCTCGTGAACTTGTCGCCGAAGTCGTCGGCGACGTCGCTGGCGTCTTCCAGCACCGCCAGCAGTTGCTTGCCCACGTAGACCTGGTCGCCGCGCTCGTAGGACTTCGGCATCAACTCGAGCTCACTGATGAGGTCTCGACCGAGCTTTTTGACGTCGATGTCGAGCTTCTGTAACACCGTGTCGGCGATGCCGTCGTCCTGCTCGAGCAGAGAGAGCAGCGCATGCTCGACCTCGACGTGTTTGTGGCGCAGGTCGCGGGCAATCTCTTGCGCCCGTGCCATCGCATTGCGTGCTTTGTCGGTGAACTTGGAGAGATCGAATTTTGTAGGCATGTGCTGGTAGAGAGCTAGAGGCTAGTACCGAGCGCCGCGGCGACGAGCTCGGCGCACAAATCATTAGATTGTCCGATGGGCACCGGCACTAAATTACTCCAAACGCCGCCAGTAACCCAAGTGTCAACAAGATGACCGCCGGTAGCGCGAAGACGAGCCAGGTCGACGGCTCCCAGCTCTGGTCTACAACCTCGGCACCAGGGGTATTTTGTTCCATCTCTTCGGCCTGCTTCCGGGCGCGTGCCGTACTGATGAGAGGTCCTTCGGACAACTTGCTCTTCAGTGCGCGGTTGTCCTCGGGATTCTCGACTCCTGAAAACGGCGCCGGCAGCAGGAGCATCCCGAATCCCTCGGTATTCGCGGTCGGCAGCCCATCTTCAGTCGTATATGGCTCGAGGCGCTTGAAGTTCCCGAAGCGATTCTTGGCCATCGGCTGGATGCACTTGGCGATGATAAGCGCGAGGCCGGGCGGCTCCATATTCGAGAGCTTCTCGTAGGCCTCGTGGTTGAGCGGGTTCTCCACGACCGTCCGGGGCTCTTCGCCGGTAAGGACGAAGCTCATGAGCGCGCCGAGGGCGTACGCGTCGGCGGTCGGGCGCAGCATCTTGCCGGAGCGCTCCTGGCGGACCTCCGGCGCGACGTAAGGATTGTCCGCGTAGTCCATCTTCTCGGCAATCGGCCGCTCGCTCTTGAGCGTGGCGTTGCCGCACCCGACCAGCGAGACCTCGCCATCATCATCGACGAGCACATGACGCGGGTCGAGGTCGCGGAAGATCCAGCCGACCACGTGCACCTTCTTCAGGATGTCGGTCAACTGCTGCAGGATCTCGAGCGCAAACTCCGGCTCGACGCCCCCCTTTTGTTCGGATTTGACGACGCCGTAGAGCGAGCGACCCGGCTGGTAGCGATAGACGAGCACCGGCTCGCGCTCGAATGCACCGTCGAGCCCCGTGGTCTCGAAATAAGCGACCAGGTCCGGGATGCCGTCGACGGGCGCAGCGTCGTCGAGGAACTGGCGCTCCTGTTCGAGCGCGTCTCGACGGGCGTCCACGTACGCCTGGTCGTCGAGCCGATCCGCATCGTATAAGATCGCCTTGATGCAGACCTTCTCACCGGTCTCGACGTCTTCCCCGAGTACGATTTGATAGTGCTCGCCGGTCTCGAGCATCCGCTCGATTCGGACTCGCGCGTCACCGTGTTCGATGTCTTCGAGAATTGTCTGCTCGGCCATATTCTGTGTCTCCAAACAGGGACGCGGAACGTACGGTACGCGGCCAGTCGCGTAAAGAGCGTGCGCTTCGGCTCGAAATTTTTGCGGTGATCGCCGATGTTGGACATCCAGTCACGTCGCACGTCCCAGGGCCCTCTTGAAGAACCTCTTCACAGCGTTCATCGCTCTTATCACCCTCTCGAGCGTGGCTGCGAGCGCCTCGGCCCAATCGTGTCCGGGATTCGAACCGACAGCCGCCAGCAGCCAACGGCTCGAACACGCAGAGATCGACGAGTCCTCGGGGCTCGCGGCGAGCGTGCGCCATAACGACATGTTCTGGACACACAACGACTCGGGGGACGACGCGCAGATCTTTCTCACCGACAAGTCCGGCGCACATATCGGTACGCTCCGGGTCGGTGACGACCTGTTCTACGACGTCGAGGATATTGCCGTGGCGCCCTGTGAGCGGGGTTCGACCGACAGCTGCATCTACGTGGCCGATATCGGCGACAATCGCGCCAAGCGGCCACAGGTGGTCATCTACAAGCTCGAAGAACCCGATATTCCCGACGAGCGACCCTTCTCGAAAGACGCCGGCGACCCCGAGCGCATCGTCCTCGAGTACAGCGAGGGCCCGCGAGACGCCGAGACGCTCATCGTCGACCCGGACACGCTCCAAATCGTCATCTTCGAGAAGACGAAAGGCGAGAAGGCCAGCGTCTGGAGTGCGATGGCCGACACGCGCGGTCAACCGAAAGTCCAGGCCGCCAAGCGCATCGCCGAGGTCTCGATCCCGTCACCGCTGCTGCTCGGGCGCTACATTACCGCCGGAGATATCTCACCGGACGGCTCGCGCATTTCGGTGCGGACGTACCTGTCGGTCTTCACCTGGTGTGTGGGGGACGAGCAGAGCATCGCCGACGCGCTCGGCGCCGAACCGACGGTCAACTCGACACCCGGCATGGTGCAGTCCGAAGCGCTGGCCTACGACCGCAACGGCACGTCCATCTGGCTGACGAGCGAGCGACGACCCACACCGCTCATCGAGTTGCGGTTGGACGCGACTGAAGAGAAGTGAGCGCGAGCGTGGCGCGGCCAAGATGGCCGCACAACGGTTTTCCACTACGCGCTGATCTCATCGTCCTCGATCTCGGCCTCGGCTTGCTTCTCCCGCTCTTCGAGCTTCAGGATTTCCCAGGGCGTGACCATCCAGAAGTCGCTGGCTGCCTCGCCCCAATGCTCGAGCAGGTTTCGCGCCTTGGTGCTCCCGGTAACTTTGGCGTGCTCGCGTACCAGCCGCTCGAGCTCCTCGAGTTGGTCGGTCGACCCGGCTCGCTCGACCTTGACGAACTCGGAGTTGTACTTGCCCACGAAGCTCCCATCGGGGTCGTAGACAAACGCGAGCCCGCCGGTCATACCGGCACCGAAGTTCTTGCCGGTGCGGCCCAGTACGACCACCGTGCCCTGCGTCATGTACTCGCAGCAGTGGTCACCGACGCCCTCGACCACGGTCTGGCAGCCGCTATTACGAACGCCGAAGCGCTCACCGGCGCTGCCCTTGATGAAGACCTCGCCGCCGGTCGCACCGTAGAGCACGGTATTTCCGACCACGACGTCCTCGGCCCGCTCGGGAGAGCCTGCTCGAGGCTTCAACACGATACGGCCGCCCGCCATGCCCTTGCCGAGGTAGTCGTTGGCCTCGCCGAGCAGCGTCAGGTCCATGCCGCCGATGTTAAACGCCCCGAAGCTCTGGCCGGCGCTGCCCTCGAAGGTCAGCCTGATCGCGCCGTCTTCGAGTCCCTCATTACCGTGCTTCTTGGCGATGGCACCGGCGACGCGGGCACCGACCGTCCGGTCGACGTTCGAGATGTCGTAGGACAGCTCGAGTTGTTCATCGTCGTCGATCGCGGGACGACAGTCGTCGATGAGCTGGTCGTTCATGCACGGGTCCGGCGTGACGTTTCGCTCCCAGGTACGAAGTCGCGGCGCATCTGGCGCAGCCGGGTCGGCCAACAACCTGAAGAGGTCGACTGTGTGGGCTTTCGGGTGGTCATCGATGCGGCGCTGGCGCAGCAAATCCGTTCGGCCGACGATCTCGTCGACCGACTGGTAGCCCAGCTCGGCGAGCCAGCGTCGGACGTCCTCGGCGACGCCGTTGAAGTACTCGATGACGTCCTCCGGGCTGCCCGAGAACCGCTCTCGCAGCTCCTCGCGCTGAGTCGCAATCCCCACCGGGCACGTATCCAGGTGGCACTGGCGCACGTATTTACAGCCGATCGCGATGAGCGCGGCGGTGCCGAAGTTATACTCTTCCGCGCCGAGGATCGCGGCGAGCACGATGTCTCGCCCGGTCTTGAGGCCGCCGTCGGTGCGGAGTTTGACGCGGTCGCGTAGATTATTCAGCCGAAGCACCTGCTGCGTTTCGGCGAGGCCGAGTTCCCAGGGGCTGCCGGCATTCTTGATCGATGACAGGGGCGATGCGCCGGTCCCACCATCGTGGCCAGATATCTGAATGACATCGGCGTACGCCTTGGCGACACCGGCCGCAATCGTGCCGACGCCCGCCTCGGCGACCAATTTGACGACGATCTCGGCCTCCGGGTTGATCTGCTTGAGGTCGTAGATCAACTGAGCGAGGTCCTCGATGCTGTAGATATCGTGGTGCGGCGGCGGGCTGATGAGCGTCACGCCCGGGGTGGAGTGGCGCAGGGTCGCGATGTAGCGGGTGACCTTGTGGCCGGGCAGCTGACCGCCCTCGCCGGGCTTGGAGCCCTGGGCCATCTTGATCTCGAGCTCCGCGGCCTCCGACAGGTACTGAGGCGTGACGCCGAATCGCCCCGAGGCCACCTGCTTGATATACGCGTTGGCCGACTCACCGCTATCGCGCGGCGTGAAGCGCCGGGGGTCCTCGCCGCCCTCGCCGGTGTTGGACTTGCCGCCGATCCGGTTCATCGCGATCGCGATGGCCTCGTGGACCTCCGGAGACAGCGAACCCAGCGACATCGCGGCCGTCGAGAACCGCTTGCGGATCTCCTCGGCCGACTCGACCTCATCGAGTGCGATCGGGCCGCGGTCGGAGCGAAACTCCAGCAGGTCGCGCACGCTGATCGGCGGGTGATCGTCGGCCTCTTCGATGAAGTTCTTGAAGTTGTCCCAGGTGCGCTCACGGCGAAAGCCCTGGATGGCCCGCAGCATCTTGGGCGACCAGCCGTGCTTCTCGCCTCCGCGACGGAAGCGGAAATACCCCAGGTCGTCGACCTTCGGCGTGTGATCCTCGTCGCCCTCGTCTTCCGGGAACGCCTGTTCATGGCGCATCAACGCCTCGCGGGCGATGTCCTCGTAGCCCAGACCCCCGATCTGGGACGGCGTATTCGTGAAGCACTCTTCGATCACCTTGTCGCCGATGCCGATGGCCTCGAATATCTGAGCGCCGCGGTAGCTCCCAAGCACCGAGATCCCCATCTTCGACATGATCTTGAGCAAGCCCTTGTGGATCGCCTGCCGGTAGTTCTCCAGCATCTCCCCAAGCTCGTCGTCGGTCGTATCGTCGTCGGCGAGCTGCGTCGAGATCGTCTGGAAGGCCAGGTAGGGGTTGACGGCGCTCGCCCCGAAACCGATCAGCGTGGCGAAGTGGTGGACCTCGCGAGGCTCGCCAGATTCGACGATAATGCTCGTCTGGAGGCGCTTCAGGCGACGCAACAAGTGATTATTGACCGCACCAACGGCCAGGAGCATGGGAATCGGCACCTGGTCGTCATCGGCGCCGCGATCGGACAGCACGATGATGCTCGCCCCCTCGTCGACGGCGCGCTCCGCGCGCTCACAGAGGTCTTGAATCGCCGGCTCGAGGCCCTCTTCGCCCGACTTTCGATCGAAAAACGTGGGTACGCGGACCGTCTTGGCGTATTTTTCGACGTTGGCGAGGTCGCCACCGGTGATAATCGGCCCGGCGAGCACGAGTTGGTCGGCATGCTCCGGCGTCTCGGCGAGCCAGTTGCGGCGGCGGCCGAGGTTGACGTTCAACGACATGACCAGGCTCTCGCGGATCGGGTCGATCGGCGGGTTGGTCACCTGTGCGAAGCGCTGCTTGAAATAGGTGCACAGCAACCGCGGCAGCCTGGAGAGCACCGCGATCGGCGTGTCATCCCCCATCGATAAGACCGGGTCCTTCCCCTCTATAGCCATCGGCTCGAAGAGGTACTTCGTCTCCTCGGCGCTGTAGCCGAAGCATAGCTGCTGCTCGGTGAGCGAGGATTCGGTGAAGTCGCGCTGGTCGATGCGCACGCGCTCGAAGGGGGCGTACGCGAGGTGGGTCATATTCTGCTCGACCCAGTCTCGATAGGGCTTGCGCTCGGCGAGGCCTCGCTGGATATCCGCGTGGCGCAACAGCTCCCCGGCGTTCAAGTCGACCGCGATCATCTCGCCGGGGCCGAGCCGGCCCTGCTCGACCACGTTCTCCGGCTCGAGATCCAGCACCCCGACCTCCGAGCCGAGCATGACGCGTCCGTCGGCGGTGACCTTGTAGCGCGCCGGTCGCAGCCCATTTCGGTCGAGCTTGGCCCCGACGAAGTCACCGTCGGAGAAAATCAGTGCCGCGGGCCCATCCCACGGCTCGTTGATGCACGCGTGATACTCGAAGAACGCCTTCAGGCCGGGATCGACGTCGGGCATCGCCTCCCAGGCCTCAGGCACCAACATCATCATCGAGTGGACGATCGAGCGCCCCGAAAGCGTCAACAGCTCCAACACGTTGTCGAGTTGAGCCGAGTCGCTCTGGTCCTTGTCCAAAATCGGCTTGATATAGTCGAGGTCATCCCCCCAGACGGGCGACTCGAGATCGGCCTCGCGAAGCCGAGTTCCGTTGAGGTTGCCCAGCAGCGTGTTGATCTCACCGTTGTGCCCGAGCATGTCGAAGGGTTGGGCGAGCGGCCACGCCGGGAAGGTATTGGTGCTGTACCGCTGGTGAAACAGACAATAATTCGACTCGAAGTCTTCGCGATCGAGGTCCGGATAGAAGTCGCTGACCGAGTTGGCGAGCATCAGGCCTTTGTAGACGATGCGGCGGCAGGAAAACGAGGCGAAATACGGCTCGACGACACCCTTGCTGCGCGCTCTCGAGTCGGCCTCTTTCCTCGCCGCGTACAGCTTGCGGTCGAGCTCGAGCCGATCGGTCCCCTCATCGCTGGAGACGATGACCTGCTGGATGATCGGAAGCGTGTCGGTGGCCTTTCGCCCGAGCACCTCCGGCTCCATGGGTACTTCGCGCCAGACGAACTCGAATCCGCGGTCGCGCAGGACATAGTCGATGATGCCGCGCGCCCGGTTTGCGACCGTGGGATCCAGGAACACCATGCCCACCGCGATGGGACCTGTCCCGGGTGCGTGTCCGGCGAGTCGCTCGAATTCCGCGCGGAAGAAGGCGTCGGGGATCTCGAACTGGATGCCGGAACCGTCACCGGTTTTTTCATCCGCGTCCGTCGCACCGCGGTGTTTTAGACATGCAAGGGCTTTGAGGGCATCCGCAATGGTCCTGTGGTCTCGACTGCCATCGATATTGGCGATAAATCCGACGCCACACGCGTCGTGTTCGAAGCGCTCTTCGTAGAGCGATTGCGGGCCTTGCTTGGTTTGCATGGAGTTGCCTCCTGAAGGGGATGCTTCATAGATGTGCATGCGAGGGACATGCGTGCTCTCGACCGGATGAACCCACACCCGGCGACTCGCCCTCTCCCGGCGGCGAACGGTTTGGGTTCGTGCAGGGTGACGCGGCGCGTCATACTAGCGATGAACGGCGAATCACTCAAGGGCAGCGACGTCTCGGTCGCTGAGAGCGGACACGATGAAGTCGCCGAGTTCCTCGCCGACACTCCGACCACAGTGGCTCGCCGTGTCAGCAGTGAGCTGGGGGATATGGATGAACAGTGCATCGGCAGCCCGCCCGGACAGGCGTGCCTGGCGGACCGCCATGAGCGAGCGATAGTAAAGCGCGTTACACACGTACGTGCCGGCATCGCGGCTGGTCTCCACGGCGACTCGACCACTCGCTGTGAGTGCTTCGTTGAATTGCTCGGCCAGCGCCTCGACGGGCAGCAGGGTCTCGAGCGCGACCGGGCCGCCCGGAACGAGCGCTCCATCGCCGGTTTCGCCATCGTTATCGGCCGTCGAACCGACGATATTGTGTGCGTATCGCTCCAGTGATATCGCGTCGCGCTCCTCGGACAATCCGCAGTGGACGAGTACGGGCTGTGAGGCGTAGTCCTGCAGGCGCACGAACTCGTCGACCGCGTGAAACGCGACGTCGAGCCCTTCGTAACTCGCGGCGATCTGGCTCGACAGCCCCGCCGCCACGGCTTTAGCGAAGGGCTTCGACGGATTGGACGCATGGGCCTGAAAGGGACCGAATCCGGTCACGACGACCTCGAGGTCGCCGCGGATGAACCACCAACGCTTCGGCATCTGGTCGAGTGCGTCGCGCCACAGTGCCGGACGGTCCATCTCATGGATCGCGCGCCGCACGTGACCTTGAAAGCCGGATTCGAGGGCCCGCGACAGGCGATGACACTGTCGTGCATCGACGCCGTCGACCTCGATCCCGGCCGCTTCGGCCAACCGATGCAGGCGCACACGACCCGGAGAGCCCGACTCATCCTGGAATTTTTCGTTGTCGGAATAACTCATGAACATCCTGCATCTTCACGGGGCCACGTCGTCAAACGGCACATCGGCGAGAACGTGCCGGCGGAGATCAAAGCTACGTCATGTCAGCATCGATTCCAACGCCGTCGGACTCGCAATGTAGCGAGCCCTACATTGCCGACCCGACGACTGGCTGCCATAGTTGCATCGGTCGCTCAAACCCCTTCTGGACCCGCTATGTCTGAAAAACGAATATCAAATGTCATCGCGTTCACCTGGTATCGTCGCGAGGAGTATTTGAAACTGCTCGAACACGCCGAGGATTCCGACGAGCTCCACGATACCTACAAGGCGTGGCTCAGCGACGCCCGGCATGCGCTGGTCAAGTACAAACGCATGGGCTTCGACCCTCGTCGCGTGTACCTGGAGGTCGACGACATGCTCGAGTGGTGTGAGCTGCGCGACAAGTCGCTCAACTCCCGCGCACGCGAGATGTACAAGGAGATTCGCCGCCAGCAATTCTACCGCCAGTTCGACGAGCTCATGGAGCAGATCGAGGCACTCGACGGGTCGGATGCGAACTGAACATCCCTCTCGGGCTCGACACGGCTTTTTTGCAAAGAATCCGTTGCCCGTATGCGCATGACGTGGCATGTTGTGTCGAGACTTTTCCTACATCTGAGGATTGAATGATGAGCACGTCGTGCGCACGTCGGACGGGCTTGTCCGCGCTACTCGCAGTTTTACTGCTGGGTCTCGCGGTACCTGCCTTCGCCCAGGACAAGGTCACATCTGACCCGGAGGCTCCCGATACTGACATCGAGGACGCCCCGGCTGAAGACGAGGAAACCGTGGAGGCCGAACGCTCCGAGAGCGGATGGGTCATCAACACGTCCCTCGGCATACGGGCGTTGCCGCTCGGCACCAGCATCTTCACCGACTTCGGGTATCGACTGGCCCTGTTCGAGTCGACCAGTGACCTGCTCAAGAACACCTATGTCGACGCCGGGCTGGCTACGGGACTGAGCCCCGCGTATGTCTGGGCTGGTGGCTACATCGACGCTCTGCCACTGCAGGTGCTCGCGCTACGATTCACCGCGCAATACCTCGACTACTGGGGAACGTTTGGCGTGCCGTTCGAGGCCGGCAACCCCGACGATCCGGACTGGTCGCTCGACGGCCTCGATGCGGTCGAAGAAGCAGATGGAGGCGTACCCACGACGGGTATCATGCTCCAGGCGCAGGCGACCCCCCGCGTCAAGGTTGGAAACCTCGTCATCACCGCCGAGACGTCGTTCACGAGCCTCGACATGGACTTCAACGACGTCTACTACGAGCCCTTCTTCGACCTGGTGCTCGACCCGCAGGACACGTTCTTGATCACCCGGCCGACAATCGGCTGGGTCTTTACGATGGAGAAGTCTGACTCGTGGGTGCTCGCAGGTTTTCGCTGGGAGCATACGCACGTCTACAGCCGTGACTACAACCGTGAGTTGGCCGCGCTGCTGGCGCTGTGGAAGCTGCCGTCTAGCTGGATCGAGGTGGGTGAACCGAAGGTCGCGCTCGTAGGTGGCTGGTGGGTCGACCACCCGGATAGGACGAACGAACCCTGGATCGGTGGACAAATCTCGATGGACTTCGGCGCCACGGGCTCGACCGGCGACGACGACTGACATCGCCGTTATCACGACGCCCTATTCGGCACCCGCGACCGCCGAATAGGGCGTGTCCCTCCCCTTATCCAACCCCGCCATGTCCGTCCTTATCTTTCAGGCCCTGCTCTATCTGGCGTTCCCGGTGGCCGCGATCTACCTGGCCAGGCGCTACCGCGTCTTCGAGTGGCTCAGTCCGGTCTTGCTCTGCTATCTGGTCGGCATGCTGATCGCGAACCTGTCGGGGCTGGCCGTCGATGAGGGCACCGCGCGAGCCGCGACGGATGCGAGCATCCCGCTCGCCATCCCTCTGTTGCTCTTCTCCAGCGACTTCTTCGGTTGGCTCGAGCACGGCAAGGCCGCCGTCAAATCCTTCGCGATCGCGGTGGGGGCCGTCTTCATCGCGTCGACGATCGGCGCGCTGGTCTTCGCCGGGTACACCGATGAGTTCTGGAAGGTCGCCGGCATGCTCGTCGGCGTCTACACCGGAGGCACCCCGAATATGCTCAGCATCGGGCTTGCCCTCGACGTCGCAGACGAGACGTTCATCCTGATCAACGCAGCAGACGTCGTCTTCGGTGGGATTTACCTGCTCGTCCTGCTGTCCGTCGCCAAGCCCATCCTCTCGCGATTCACCCCCGAATTCGAGCCCGCCGAGGGCGAGAAAGAACCCGGTAAGAACGACGACAAGGCGCCGGCGAGGGAGCGAGCCCGAGGTATGGTCATCGGCTTCTTCGTCAGCGCGGGCATCCTGGTCGTCAGCGCCGGGCTCAGCATGGCCCTCGGCGGCGACCTGCTCGGTGGCGTCGGCCACATCGTCGACGGGGACGTCGTCGGTGGGCTCACCGTCATCTTCTCGGGCGAGCTCGACGTCGCCCTCGTCATACTGGGGATCACCACCGGTGGCATCGCCTTCTCGTTCGTGCCCCGCGTCCACGAGCTGCCCGGCACCTACGAGCTCGGCAACTACTTCATCCTCGTCTTCTGCGTGGCGATGGGAACCCTGACTGACTTCGAGAAGCTCTTCGAGGCAGGCGGAATCTACCTGGCGTATGTCGGCCTGGTCATGGCGATCGCCATCATCATTCACTTCGGCGCCGGCATCTTGTTCAAGATCGACTGCGACACGCTGATCATCACATCCGTCGCGGCCGTGTACGGCCCGCCGTTCGTCGCCCCCATCGCCGAGGCGATCGACAATCGCTACGTCATCCTCTCCGGGTTGACGACGGGCCTGATCGGATACGCGCTCGGCAATTACCTGGGCATCGCGTTCGCGCATCTGCTCTACACGACCGGCTGGCCCTGACCAAGATTGAAGCATCCCGGCAGCGTGCACAGGTTGCGGGTGTTCACATACACGCACACGGAGCGCCCCATGCTGATTTTTCTCGAAGACGACACGAGCATCACCCTGAGCCAATTCGACGAGCCCGACTTCCAAATCGAAGCAGCGTCGGAGGACGTCCACTTCAGCGCGATTCCGATGTTCGCGACATCGCTGGGCCTCTGCACATTCTCGGTCGTCGCCGAGTACGGCCGCCGCTTTGACGCCGACGCCTCGTCGGTCGAGGTCGACGTCGACTGGTCGTATCGAGAAGACCCGTTTCGAATCGGCGAGATCGCGATGACCATCCGTTGGCCGGACCTGCCAGAAGAGAGATTGCAGGCGGTCGAGCGAGCGGCCTCCCACTGCACCATCCACAACACCCTCGAGCACCCACCGAACATGCAGACCACCGTCACACGATCGAATGAAAGAGACGGCTGACGGAAACACCATCAACACTTCACAAAAAATCGGTCCGTGGTAGAGTGTTGCTCGTGCTAGACAAGCCCATTTCGGGGAGCACCGGATCCCCTCTTACGCGAGCACGGACGAGATGCAGGTTTCCTACAAAACCGCGAAGGCCGAAGAGCTTCTCTCGGACCGCTTCGAGATCCTGGAGCGACTGGGCTCTGGTGGATTCGGCGTCGTCTATAAGGCGAGAGACCGCGAATTGGGCTCGCTCGTGGCCCTCAAGACCCTCCACGAGACAAACCCGAAGAACCTGTTCCGCTTCAAGCGGGAATTTCGCGCGCTCGCCGACCTCACGCACCCGAACCTGGTCACGCTCTACGAGCTGATCTCGGAAGGACAGCTCTGGTACTTCACCATGGAGTTGGTCGACGGCGAGGACTTCTTGTCGTGGATGCACGACTTTATCCGACAGGATAGTGTCGAAGACGCAGAGCTTGCCGAACCGTCTGGCGACGCCGACACACTCGAGGCCGACACGCTCGATATCGTCGGGGAGCATGCGCGCGACACCGCCGACACGATCGACGAATCGGGGCCGAGCACCGGTGAGATGCTCGCGAAGAATATCGAGAACGGGCGCCCGCTGGACATGGCGCGGCTGCGCAGAGTCCTCGCGCAGCTAGTGCGCGGAACGCGAGCGCTGCATCGGACGGGCAAGCTCCACCGGGATATCAAGCCCTTCAACGTGCTCGTCACCGAGGATGATCACGTCCAGTTACTCGACTTCGGCATGGTTGCAGATCTTACGCCGCACCCGTCACTACGCCAGTCCGACAGAGAGGAGGAGTCTGCGGGCTTCGTCGGGACGCCGCGGTATATGTCGCCCGAGCAGGCGATGGGACAGAAGGCGACAGAAGCGACGGACTGGTACAGCGTCGGTGTCATGCTCTACGAGGCGTTGACCGGACAGCCGCCGCTCGAAGGCGAGACCACCCTGCAACTCCTACTTCGAAAGCAGACCACCGACCCGCCGCAGATCGACGAGCTCGCACCGGGACTGCCCGAAGACCTGACCAGCCTGTGCATGGACATGCTCCAGCGCGCCCCCGAGGACCGTCCGACCGGTGAGCAAATCCTGAAGCGACTCGGCGAGAACCCGTATCGCCGCGACACGTCGTCGTTGCTCAGTGTCAGCGGCGGCTGGCGCCCGGCCAACCGCCTTGTGGGCCGAACCGAGGAACTCTCGCAGCTCGCCCTCGCCTACGAGACGGTCACCGAGGCCAAATGCGGCGTCATCGCCAATATCTCCGGCGAGTCCGGCCTGGGAAAGACCGCGCTCGTCCGGCATTTTTTGGACAAGATCCTCCAAGAGCACGATCGCGCCGTCGTCCTCGAGGGACGCTGCTACGAGAATGAATCCGTTCCCTACAAGGCGATGGACAGCCTGGTCGACGATCTGTCGACGTATATGGAAGCACTCCCGCGAGACGAGGTCTCGAGCTGGCTCACCGGTTGTAATGTCGAAGCCCTCACTCGCATCTTCCCCGTCCTCGAGCGCGTCGACGCGGTCAGCGAAGCGGTGGCACGCGAGTTGACCGACGGCGACTCGCAACAGATTCGACGCAAGGCTTTTCGATCCCTGCGCCACCTCCTCGACAAATTGGCGAGTACACGGCCGGTCATCTGCTTCGTCGATGACGTTCAGTGGGGCGATGAGGATAGCGCCCTGATGATTCGAGAGTTGCTCGACGGGGCCGCTCCCCCACTGTTGTTCATGACCACGTTTCGGCGAGAAGACGTCGACTCGAGTCCCTTCCTCGAGCGCTACCTCGAGTTTCAGAGCGGTGCCGAGATCGACATCGTCGATATTGCGCTCGGGGAGCTTCAGGAAGCTGACTCGAAGGAGATGGTGACGTCCCTGCTAGAGGATGCAGCACCGTCCGAAGACGTACTCGACGCGATTGCTCGCGAAGCCCGCGGCAATCCGCTATTCCTCGACGAGCTCGCCCGACATGCCGCAGAAGGGGCCTCGAAAGCGGGGCCGTCTTCACTGGGTGAGATCATCGAGCGGCGTGTGTCCCGCCTCGACGATGAAGCGCGCCGGCTCCTGGAAGTGCTCGCGGTCGCAGCCCAGCCACTGGACCGAGACCTCATACGCGAAGTCGCCCGGCTCGACGAGCGCGAGCCCGCGGTGCTCGCAACTCTGCGACGCAACCGCCTGATCCGGGTCAAGAGTGGTCGCGATGGGGACCAGTTGGAGTCGTACCACGACCGGATTCGAGAGACGGTTCGCGACTCCATCAGCCCCCAGCAGTCGCGCCTGACGCATCTGTCGCTCGCCGAGAACATGGAGGAGCGCGGCGGATACGACATGGAGTCTCTCTCACGTCACTTCGAACACGCCGGCGATGCCAAGCGCGCCGGACATTACGCTCTGGTTGCCGCAGACCGCGCCGCCGACGCGCTCGCGTTCGAGCGCGCCGCAAACCTCTACGAACGTGCGCTGGACCTTCGGCGCTGGGAGTCCAAGCGTCGCCGCATCCAGGAACGTCTGGGCGAGATGTACGGGTACGTGGGTCGCGGCGAGCTCGCGGCGCGTGCGTACCTTCGAGCGACCGAAGACGCCGACGAGATGACCGGTGAGGAATACCGACTCGATGCTTCCGAGCAGTTTTTGCGCGCCGGCTACCAGGAGCGCGGCCAGCAATTGCTCGAGTCGGTGCTGGGGAACGCCGGCTTCAGCGTGCCCTCCAATAAGTTGGTGCTTATCGCCTCGATCCTGTGGAACCGCGCCAAGCTAACCCGTCGAGGGTACGAGTGCGACCTTCGCGACGTCGACGAGATACCGCGCGCCGAAGCGATCCTCACCGATGCCCTCTGGACGGGCGCCAAGATGTACGGAACCTCGGACCTGCTCCTCGGGGCGTATTTCCACTTCCATGCGATCCTGTCGGCCCTGGAGACCGGTCACCCGGACTACGTCGCGCTCACGCTGTGCCAGCAAGCGGCCCAGGAAGCGTCCCGGCGAGAATCTCGAGCCGCAGCCCAGCAACTCCTCGACCGCGCCGAGGAGATCTCCCGGTCCGCCGAGCAACCCAACTACGTGCTCGGCTACGTCGAGTTCATGCGCGGGATGACGCGTTATCTCGGCGGTCAATGGAGACGCGCCTACGAGGGCATGTCCGACGGCACACGCACCCTGAGCACCCACTGCGACGGCGTGACGTGGGAGGTGACGACGTGCAGCTTCTTCGAGCACTTCGCGTTATACATGCTCGGCGAGCTGCACAGCTTTCGAGACCGGCTCCCGGATATGCTCGACGACGCACGCGAGCGCGGCGACGTCTACCACGTCGTGGGCATCGAGTCCTGGATGTACATCAGCCATCTCTGCAACGACCGCCCCGACCTGGCGGTCGACGCGCTCGAAGATGCACGGAGTCACTGGGCATTCGACGCCATACAACTTCAACACTTCTGGTACATATCTGGCCGCGTCGAAGTAGCGCTCTACGAGGGAGAGATCGAAGAAGGTTGGGAGGTCCTGCAGGATTTCTGGGGCAGATTGAGCCGATCTTTTCTCTTCCAAAATCAGCTCATTCGCATTCTCTCCCATTTCTTGCGCGCTCGCGCCGCGCTGGCACAATCCGCCCGAGCCAGTTCCTGGTGGAAGCGCTGGTGGTTCCGACGCACTGTGCGCTCGAGCATCAAGAGCATCGAGCGCGAGCGGATGGCCTGGGGCGAGCCACTCGCTCAACTCGCGCGCGCCCAACTCGCACAGCTCGACGGCGAGCATTCGCGCGCCATCGACCTGCTCGACGAGGCCAGCGAGAACGCCCAGGAGCAAGATATGGCGCTGCACCAATTGGCCGGACTCCGAAGACAGGGCGAGCTGCTCGGCGGCGATCGCGGCGCCGAGATGATCGAGCTGGCCGAGACGGAATTACGCGAGCGCGGCGTCGATAACCCGACTCGCATGTGCGCCATGATCACCGCGAGCGGCCCCGGCCGAACGCGTGCATTGCCGGAATAATGAAAGTCAAAGTTCAATAGCGCTGATGGAGGCTGATGATGACTGAGGAAATCGCAATTCTAGGCGGGGGTGTCGCCGGGCTGTCCGCGGCCCAGGAGCTCATCGAGCGGGGCTTCGAGGTCTCGGTCTACGAGAGAAAGTCCATCTTTGGCGGTAAAGCTCGCAGCATGCCGGTGCCCGACTCCGAGACGCCCGGCCACAAGCCGCTCCCGGGCGAGCACGGATTCCGCTTTTTCCCGAGCTTCTACCGCCACCTCTTCGACACGCTCGAGCGCATCCCCTTCGGCGACAATCCGAACGGCGTACTGGACAACCTCACGCCAACCACGCGGATGCTGATCGCACGAGAGAATGCTTCGGACATCTCGCTCCCCTCCGAGTTCCCGGACAACATCGAGGAGTGGGACACGATACTCAAGGTCTGGTTCGCCGGCGAAGTCGACATCCCGGCGAGCGAGATGAACTTCTTCCTCGACAAGATGCTGACCTTCCTGTGCTCCTGCCAACAGCGGCGCGACGAGCAATACGACAACATCTCCTGGTGGAACTATATCGAGGCCGACGGAAAATCCGAGGCCTACCAGAGTTTCCTGGCGCGGGGCGTGACTCGTTCTCTGGTGGCGATGCGCGCCGAGGAGAGCAGCACGCGTACTATCGCCGCGATTTACCTACAGATGATCTTCGGGCTGGCCAGCCCCTGGCTCGATGTAGACAGCGTGCTCGATGGACCGACGAACGACGTCTGGATCAACCCGTGGGTCGACTACCTCGAGCAACGTGGGGTGCAGTTTCACCCGAATACCGTGATCGACAAGATCGCATGCGACCGCGACCGAATCATCGAGGTCCAGGCCACACACGCCGGTGAATCGCTCCAGATCCACGCGGAGCGATACATCGCCGCGCTACCGGTGGAGGTCATGACGAGCCTACTCACCGATGAAATCCTGGAGGCCGATCCCTCGCTCGAGGGTATGACAGAGCTGGACACCGCCTGGATGAACGGCATCCAATTCTATCTGGACTACGATGTCCCGCTCTCGCATGGCCACGGACTCTTCGTCGACTCCCCGTGGGCGCTGACGTCGATCTCGCAGCATCAATTTTGGCAAGACGTGGACCTCTCGGACTACGGCGAGGGAAACGTCGACGGCATCCTCTCGATCTGCATCTCCGATTGGGAAACCCCGGGTGATATTTACAACAAGCCGGCCAGGGAGTGTACGCCCGAAGAGGTCAAGGACGAGGTCTGGCACCAGATGGAGCTGGCGCTCAACGACGACGAAGTCGCTGAACTCGATGAGACAAATATTCTGGCGTGGCACCTGGATCCGAGCATCACCTATCCGAACCCCAACGAGGCCACCAACCTCGAGCCGCTCCTCATCAACACGACCGGCTCGCTCAAGAATCGCCCGCCCGCCGTGACTGCCCTGAGAAACTTTTATCTCGCCTCGGACTACGTTAGGACGAATACCGACCTGGCGACGATGGAGTCCGCCAACGAAGCGGCTCGTCGCGCGGTCAACGGGATCCTCGACGCGACGAATTTTCAGGGTGCGCGTTGCGAGGTTTTCGAACTCAAAGAACCCGAAGTTTTCGAGCCGGTCAAGCGCCTCGACGAGCTTCGATACAAGCTCGGTCTCTCGGCCCCAGGCCTCTCCTGATGGACGACCTACGCAGCCGATTCGCATCACTGAAGCACACCTTCTGGCTAACGCTCGTCGCGGCCGCTCTAACGACGATCGCCTGCGATAAAACGCCGCCGGCAGAAGAACCCGACGACGACGCGACAGCCGCGCGGACGTGCCCGGAAGGCACGTCGTATGGCGACGGCTGTCCGCCAGCCACGCTCGAAGACGATCAAAGAGTCGAATGGCTGACGAGCGCCTGCGAAGACGGCGAGCAGCCTGCGTGCGGGATACTCTCGGGTCACGTACTGACGGGCAGGGGCGTCGCCAAGGATGTGGAGAGGGCGCGCGAGCTCGCCCAGCGAGCCTGCGATGCCGAGGCGTGGAGCGGCTGCAACACGCTCGGCCTGCTGTATCTTCAGGGCGATTCGACCACCGCCGACCCCGAACGAGCTCGCACGTTCTTCTCGAGAGCCTGCGACAACGACGACGGCGAGGCGTGTAAGAACCTCGCGCTGATGTACGCTCGGGGACTCGGCGGCGACGAGGATCAGGAACGCGCACTACAGCTCTACCGGCGATCCTGTGAGCTCGGCTTTCAGCCGGCATGCAAGGTGGTCGAGCGCATGACAAAAATGGACCGCGAACGAGCGCGAGAAGCACTCGAAAGCTCGACCAAAGCGTGTGAGGACGGCGACCAGAACGCGTGTGCCCGGGCAGGCGAACTCCTCGTCTTTGGGAGCGCCGGCGAGCCCGATCTCGAGC
>JBNJFZ010000009.1:20465-29338 GCA_051747295.1 Myxococcota bacterium | reverse complement strand
CGAGCCCGATCTCGAGCGCGGGCTCGCACTGCTCGATGAGAGCTGTGGCAGCGGTGTCGGTGCCGCCTGCCGGGTCCTGGCGACCGCGTTCTACGCCGGCAAGGGTGTAAAAAGGGACACCGAGCGCGCGCGCGTCTTTGCCGAGCGTGGATGTGCGCTGGACGAATTCGATGCCTGCAATATCCTCGGCCTGCTCTACATGGTCGAAGCCGGCCCGGACATGGATATCTCGAGAGCGCGCGAGATCCTCGAGCGTGCCTGCGACGCCGAAAACCCCCGGGCCTGCGGAAACCTCGGACGCGCCTACCTGATGAAGTCCGAGGGCGCCTCACCTCGACCCGAGCAGGCCAGAGAGGTCCTCGAATTTGCATGCGACCACGAAATCTCGGACGCATGTGAGCGTCTCGAACGCCTCAAGAACGACAAAAACCCACAAGATAACTTAACAAAATAAGCTCCAGTGCTTACGTTTATAGCTTGCCGCGCTGATTGAACGTCCATCACGCGGCTCTCGAGCGCAACGCGCGCTCAGTGTATCGCCAACCCAGAGATGTATTCATCGAATATGGGGAACCAAGTGAGCGAGACCACGTCAGCGGCCCAACCCGAAACAGACATCCTCATTGTCGATGATGAGCAAGCCGTCCGACGATCCCTGGAGCGAATTCTGCGCAGCGCCGGCTATCACTGCGCACAGGCTTCATCGGTCGCGGAGGCCATCGACTTTCTCGAAGCTCACCCCGTGAAGCTGGTGTTGAGCGACATTCGCATGCCCCAGCGCAGCGGACTGGAGCTCGTCGACATCGTCTCCGAACTGCACCCGGATACCGTGATTGTGACAGTCACTGCGGTCGATACGACGGCCGTGGCTGTAGACGCTCTGTCGCGAGGCGCCTACGCATACGTCATCAAGCCATTCGACATGAACGAAATCCTGATCCAGGCGCGCTATGCTCTGCGCCGACGCGAGCTGGAGATGGAGCAACTCGCGCGCGAGGAAGAACTTCAGACGCGGGTACGCGAGCAGACCCACCTCTTGCGGCGGTCGCGAGAGGAAATCGCTCTGCGGCTCATCTCCGCCTCGCAATACCGCGATACCGAGACCGGCGCGCATATTCGACGTATCGGACTCTACACCGCCTTCATGGCTGAAGTGATGGGGATGGATCAGGAGAAGGTAGAGATGCTCCGGGTCGCCGCCCCGATGCATGATGTCGGCAAAATCGGCATCCCGGACGCAATCCTGCTGAAGGCAGGTTCGCTCGACGAAGACGAGTGGCAGACGATGAAGACCCATACCACCATCGGAGCCTCGATCCTCAGCGGCTCGAAGACCCCTTTGATGCAGCTAGCGGAAACCATCGCACTGCAGCACCACGAGCGGTGGAACGGACGGGGTTACCCGTCGGGCCTCCAGCGCGAAGACATCGCGATCGAAGCGCGGATGGTCGCGGTCGCCGACGTCTACGACGCGCTGACCCACGATCGCGTCTACAAGGAAGCATGGCCGGAAGACAAAGCGTTCCAACTCATCGAAGACGAACGAGGAGAGCACTTCGATCCGGATATCGCCCAGCTCTTCTTGGACCATGCCGACAACATGCACGATATTCGGGTCAACAACCCGGTGGATAGCACCGAATTCGGCAGCCAGTGGCAGCGCTCCTCGGGGCGCCACCCGAGTCTGGCGAAGATGGGCATCTCCGAGTCCAGCTAAAGCGCTACATACGGCCCGAAATCGGGATGAGCGCTCCGTTGATCGCATCGCCCGTCTTTCCGAGCAACTCGAGCATCAAGTCGGCGATCTGCTCGCGCCCGACCCATTTGTCGAAGTCGGCGTCGGACATTTCCTCACGGTTCGCGGGCGTGTCGATGACGGTCGGGAGGATCGCGTTGATGGTGACGCTCGAGGCTTTCACCTCGTCGGCGACCGACTTCGTCAGGGCATTGAGCGCCGCTTTCGTCGCCGCGTAGGGCCCTTCTCCCTTCGACGGATTGAGCGTGGACTTGGAGCTCATGAGTAAAATGCGGCCGGAGTCGCGCTCCTTCATCTTCGGGAGCACTGCGCGTACACCGAACAACGCGCTCTTGAGGTTGGCGTCGATCAAGAAGTCGATCGCGTCGTCGGAGGCATCGCCCATCAGCGTCCACCGAAACCCGCCCGCGCAATTGACGTAGAAGTCGATGGGCCCGAGTTGCTCTTCTACCCGGGTTACGAGCGTGTCAACGGCGTCTGGATCGGCCCCGTCGAGGTACATCCAGTGCAGGCCATCGTGCTGTTCATCGGCCGAGAGGTCTCTGGCGTCTACCGTGATATCCGCGCCGACCACGGTCATCCCGCGCTCGAGAAACATCTCTACGACGGTGCCGCCCAGGTGGCCCTCCGCCCCGGTGACGACGGCAATGCGGTCTTCGAATCCATCCGAACTATCGACCATCTTCCCTTTCCCTTTTTGAATTCAAACGTATCGCGAACAGTGTGGGACGTATCTTATACACGCTGTCGAATCTCGCCAGTTGCGAGCTCGCGGAGGTGTCGTCCTTTCCTCTCGCCCGAGTTTGTTGAACCCTTGGGGCGCCCGCTCGATCTCGAGGACTTGCTCGTGATCGCCCCGCGCCTTCGAGATACCCGAATAGAGACCCCATGAGACACAGCCGCACCGAAGAATCATCTGCACGTATGGACTGGGAAATGCTGCGGGAATTGGTCCCGTACATCTGGGCATATCGCAGTCGGACTATCTTTGCGCTGCTGCTGTTGATCGCCGCGAAGGTCGCCACCGTGTCGGTCCCGATGATCCTGAAGATGATCGTCGACACGCTCGATGCCTCGAATGGGGTCGTGATGGCGCTGCCTCTGGGACTCCTGATCGGATACGGGGCGCTGCGCCTGACATCCTCCTCCTTCGAAGAGTTCAGGAACGTCATCTTCGCAAAGATGCGCTATGGCATCATGCGCAAGATCTCGATCCAGGTCGTCGAACACCTCCACGAGCTCTCATTACGATTCCACCTCGACCGAAAGACCGGCGCGATCACTCGCGATATCGGCCGCGGCACCAGCTCGATCAGTAACCTGCTCAACTATTTGTTGTTCCGAATTGTCCCGACCTTCATCGAGATCGCGCTGGTGGCTGGCATCCTGTTGACCAACTACAGCTTCTGGTTCGCCGTCGTCATACTGGTGACGTTTTCGCTCTACGTGACGTTCACGCTCGTGGTGACCGAGTGGCGCCTGAAGTACCGGATCGCCATGAACAAGTCCGAGTCCGAGGCGAACTCTCGGGCCATCGACGGGCTCATCAACTACGAGACGGTCAAGTATTTTGGAAACGAACAATTCGAGGTCGATCGGTACGACCACAACCTGACCGAATGGCAGGATTCTGCCATCAAATCTCAGAGCAGTCTTTCTTTTCTGAATGTAGGTCAGCGCGCGATGATCGCCGTCGGGGTCACGATCGTGATGATCCTCGCCGCACAGGGAGTCGTCGACGGTGAGATGACGATCGGTGACCTCGTCGCCGTCAATGCGTACCTATTGCAGGTGTTCATGCCGCTCGGGTTCCTGGGGACCATCTACAGCATCCTCAAGAACGCCTTCAGCGATATGGAGCGGATGTTCGACCTCATGGAAGAGCAGCCCGACGTCGTCGACGCCGATGACGCCCGTCCCCTCGAGATCGACCGGGGTGAGATTCGCTTCGATGGCGTCGAGTTTGGCTACAACGAAGACCGACAGGTGCTCTTTGGCGTGGACATCCACATCCGGCCGGGCAACAAGTTGGCCGTCGTTGGCGCCAGTGGTGCCGGAAAATCCACGCTCGCCCGCCTGATGTATCGGTTCTACGACGTCTGGGACGGCCGGATCACCATCGACGGCCAGGACATCTCGCAGGTCACCCAGGACAGCTTGAGAGACGCCATTGGAATCGTCCCGCAGGACACGGTCCTGTTCAACGACTCGATCTTCTTCAATATCCGTTATGGCAACCTCGACGCCACGACCGAGCAGATCGAGCGCGCCGCCAAGATGGCGTCGATCCACGACTTCATCGTCTCACTCCCTCAGGGCTACGATACGCAGGTCGGCGAGCGAGGGCTCAAATTGTCTGGCGGCGAAAAGCAGCGTGTGGCCATTGCACGGGCCATCCTCAAGGACCCGGAGATCCTCATCTTCGACGAGGCGACCTCTTCGCTGGACTCCGAATCCGAACAGGCCATCAACGAAGCGCTCAACGACGTCTCGAAGGACCGGACCACCTTGGTCATCGCTCACAGACTATCGACCATCGTAGATGCCGACGAAATCATCGTCCTCGATGCCGGTGAGGTCGCCGAGCGCGGGTCGCACAGTGAGTTGCTCGAGCGGGACGGCCTCTATGCTTATATGTGGAAGCTGCAGCAGACCGAGGAAGGAATCGACAAAGACCGACTCGCCGACGCAATCGACTCTAAAACCCTGTAATCCCAGAGGTTTGCCCACCTTGTCCCACATCTACGCACAACCACACACCTAATGTATACACGCCGTATACGGAATCTCTCAACTCGTTTCTGAATATTATTGACCGAACTACGTCACGCCTGTACTCTCGAAGATGACACAAACGTCAACAACAACTCAGAGAGTCCTCTCCGTATTTGGAACGTGGACCTGCCGGTTTTCGACCGACCTACGTCTGTCCGAGTCTCGACTCGGATGACTATCGGAAGAAAAAACCGCGGAGTCCGGGGGCGCGGCCGGTGATACGGAGGTGACTAGGCCCCGGGAGTAACGCCATGGTTCGAAGCAGTGTCTCACACGTCGTCCGACTCGTCCTCCCTTTCGCCTTGCTCATCGCGATGATCGCGGTGGGCTGTGCCGACGCCACATCTGACCCCATCGAATCCGAGGGGCAGTTCTCTCTCGACGTAACTGACACCGAAACGACCGGCGAGATGGCAACCGAAGCCGGCGTCAGCACATTTCACAGCCAGGAAGTCGACGAAGGTGTCTTCGAGGTATCCGTCGTCGTCAACGACATGGTGCTCGACGCGCTCATCGACCACAAAAACGGCGTCTCTTCGCTCGATGGATTCGCCTCCGAGAATGGCGATGACACGCAGATCCTCGACGAGGACCGCGCCGCACTCGCCGAGCTCAACCAGATGCTGAACACCGAACTCTCCGAGCAGCCCCCCAAGAACGCCAAGCTCCTGCGACGTGCTGTCAGTCAGTGGTCTCAGCAACCCACCACCGTGGACGCAACTCGCCTCGTAATGGGTGAAGAAGGCCGCGGGTACACGATGTTGTGCGACTACGCGAAGTGCTCGAAGGACAGCTGGACCGGCGCCTGCGATTACTGGAACTGGTATGAAGTCGCCTCTCACGACGGAAACGACGGCGATTGGTGGGACTCGCAGACAAGCCAACGCGCCCAGATCGGCGACCATTACTCGTGCAGCGACGACCAGTGGTACTGGACGAGTAACGGTTGGAAATGTGGCGAGCCCGATCACTGGAACAAGCCCTACACCGTCGGCAACTGCTGGGGTCGCTGCGGAGGCGGGTGCGGCGGTGACACTCAGTACACGCTCGATGCCACTCACCACGACGGCTGCGTGCGAAACGGCCACTGGACCACCAGCCTCTGGTGCGACGACGAGTTCATGTCGGCCAGCGACGATGAATTGTTCGCACCTGACTGCTACTGAGTCGTAGCCACTATGAAAAACACGACCGAACTGCACCGGCACGGGCTCGCGAAAGCGGGTCCGTGCCTGTTCGTCTTCCTCCTCTTGCTCGCACTTACAGGCTGCGAACAAACCCAGCAATCACCTACCAACTCCACTGACGACCTTCCGAGCAGTCCTGAGCAACGCAAGGAACAGGCTATCGACGCCGTCGAGTCGTTCTACGACGCCGCGGCCCGGGGCGATTGCAAACGGGTCATGGAGCTCGTGCCCAAATTCAAAACTGTCGACGAGTGCGAGCACTTCAGCGAGCGCTTCGCCGGCAACGGACTGCGCTTCCTCGGCCCCAAAGAGGTGCGCATCGATGGTCGTGACCCGCGAGCCGTGATCATCAAGGCCGAGACGATGCGCCGCGGCGAGAAAGACGACATGAATTTGCGTGCCGAATTCCGACATAATCGATGGATCATCGTCTTTTAGCGCGAGGGACCCGTGTCCGAACGCTCCCACAATTCGAAGGCGCCCGCCAACCCGAACGGTGTCGTAGCCATCATCGCCGTTTTGCTGGCCGGGGTTGTCGCTTTCATCGCGTACGCCGAGCTCAACAGCGGCTCGACAACGCAGCAGTCGAAGACCAACTTCGAGGCCTTTGATGAGGCTGAACCCCCGCCCGCCCCACACGATCACGGCGATCCGGCTCGAAAACAGGCCGCGCCCGCCGTCCCCGACGACCTACCGAAGGACTCCGAGATCGCGAAGGAAATGAAGGCGAGCTCCCGAATCCAGTACTTCGACGGAGAGGGAGAAGGCTGGGCGCGGGTGACTGATCCTGGCCCGAACGCCAGCGAGCCGCCCCCCGTCGACAGCCTCGAGAAGAAAGGTCGCGTCATCAACGACGAGATCCCCGAGGAGAAACCCCAGACGCCCGAGTGGAAGATCGAGAAGACCAATATCATCTTCGACCGGATGGCTAAGCGCCTCGACCGACTCGACAGACAGGTGGCCGAAGCCGAGCAGGCCGGCAATGCTGAACAAGCTCGGCACAAGAAGCTGCTCATGCGGCGCACTGAGGACCGACTGCTCGACCTCGAACGAGAACTCGCCAGGCTTCGCGCGGAGGCAGAGCGCGGAGCTCAGGGCGCTGAGACGACGAACCAGAGCCCCACCCAGTCCAACGACGAGAGCACGACCGACAGCGCCCCCTCCGAACCGGGTACTACCCCGGAAGATGAAAGCGCATCCGCGGAGCCGGAGGGCCCTTGAACCGCCGCCTGCTTCTCGCTGCTCTCTTAGCGGCTGCCTCTGTCTCGACATGGATGCACGGCCCGGCAGCGGCCCAGACCGCGCGTTCCGAGCTCGTCGATGGGGAGCTCACCGATGCATATCCCCAGGTCGTCGGCATCGTCGCACGACAGGCGAAGTGCGAGCCGGAGGTCGCCCAGCTGTATTGCACCGGCACGCTCATCGCGCCGCGGGTCGTCCTGACCGCGGCGCACTGCTTCGACATCTCGCCCAGCGGAACAGCATACGAGGTGGTGGCCGGAGAGGACGCCCTCGACCCAAACGCCGGTCGACGCGCCTTCTCCATCGAGTCTCACGCTCATCCGGACTTCAATCCACAAACCCACGACGACGACATCGGCGTGCTCATCCTCGCCGAGCCGCTCGACATCACGCCACTGCCCTTGCTTCGGGCGGAAGATGAACTCTCAGAAGGAATGGAGGCCACCGTTCTCGGCTACGGCAAGACGCGCAACGATGAGGAGCCGGAGGGCCTCAAGCGCATCGGGCTCACGCGCGTCAGCGAAGTCTCAGACGCGTCCTTCAGGACAGAACCCGACCCATCGATGACCTGTACCGGAGACAGTGGCGGGCCGGTCATCGTCCAGGGGCCCGATGGCCCTGCTCTGGCCGGCGTGACTGCGAGTGGCGACTTCGCGTGCGAGGACTACGCGAAGAATACGCGCGCCTCGAGCTACTGGGGTGATTGGGTGAAGCCGCTGGTCGAGCGCGCAGCTCAACTCCCCGTATCACGTCCCGAAGAACCACTCTCCCCGCTCTCTTTATGCAACGTCGGCTGCTCCGAAAGTGCCGACTGCCCGGCCGCGATGAACTGCTCGAGCTCCGACTCGAGTCCGGGCGCACCTGGCAGTGCGGGACGCTGTCAGTTGCCCAGGACCAGCCCAGGTTGGTTCGGCGACAGATGCTCTACCGACGCGACCTGTGGTTCCGCCGGTGATTGCCGTCGTCTCTGGCCGAGCGGCCCAGACGCCTGCCGCTGCTTCAACCCCTGTGACACGATGGCCGGACCTGTTGGCGAGGCGGGAGACGCCGGGGACTCCGACGCTGAGAGCACGGATGCGACAGAAGACGGCGAGCGCGCAGACGCTGACCCCAGCCCGCGCCTGTCCGGCGGAGGCGGTTGCTCGAGCGTGACAGAGCCGCCAACAGATAGCCCGAATAGCCGTGTGTGGCTGATGATGCTTCTGAGCGCCGTACTTCTCGCGTCGCACGGCTTGCAGCGGCATCGACATGAGCCTCGCCTATAACGTCGGGCGAGTCACAGCCTTGGGCGTGAACTCGGCCTCGGTCGTGGTGCCGAGACCCAGCTCACCGTTGTCGTTGTCTCCCATGCAATAGGCGTCGATGAACTGGTTGATGCCACAGGTATGCTGCAACCCTGCCCCGAGCTGAGACCAACTGTAGCCACCACCGATCTTCACCGGCGTGTACTGAACCGCACTGGGTGCGCCATTGCCGAAGTTCGCCTGCCCATTGAACCCCCAGCAATACGCGTCGGACGAGTTTGCGATGGTGCACGAATAGCCGAAACCGAGCTCCACGGTATGGAGTGTCTCCCCCGAAATCGTGATCTCGACGGGCGTATTTCGGCTGGTCGTGGTCGCCGGATCCAGGCCGATTTGACCACTCGAGTTCGATCCCCAACAGTACACCTCACCGTTACTTGTCGTCCCGCAGCTGTGGTCGGCGCCGACGCTGACGTCCACCCATGTCTGCGTCCCCGAGACCGCCGTCGTCGGCGTCGTAAGCGAGGTGTTGTCCCCCGTGCCGAGTTGTCCCTCGGTGTTGTCGCCCCAGCAGTAGATCTCGTCGTTGGTCGTCAGTCCGCACGTATGCTTGAGCCCGGCGGCGATGTCCTTCCAGGAGAAGGCTCCGGCCACCGACTGGGGGGTCGT
>JBNJFZ010000009.1:0-20365 GCA_051747295.1 Myxococcota bacterium | reverse complement strand
GTCGCCTCTCCCGGCCCGACCGCCGTGACGAGGCCCGCCGAATCCACCGTGGCGACGCCAGTCTCGCTCGACGACCAGGTGACCGTGCGCCCCGTGAGCGGATCTCCGTTCGCATCGAGGACTTCGACACTGAGTTGCACGGACCCATCGGCGTAGATTCTCGGGGTATCTGGCGTGACGACCACGCTATCGACCGAAGACGTCACGGTGACATCCACCGTGTCCGTCACACCTTCGCTCGTGGCAGTGACCTGCGTGGTGCCTTGCGACTGGGCCGTGACAAGCCCCGACGAATCGACAGTAGCGACGGACGAGTCGGACGACGACCACGTCACGGTTCTCCCCGTCAAGACGTTGCTGTTGGCGTCGAGAAGCTCGGCGCTGAGCTGTTGCGTTCCGTTGAGATCGAGGTTCACCGGGTCCGGTGAAATCGTGACATTCGCGACCGGAGCGGTCACATCGACCGTCACGGTGTCGGTCACGCCTTCGGACTCTGCTGTGATCTGCGCCGTCCCTTCACTCTCACCGGTCACCAGACCGCTGTCGTCGACGCTCGCCACGGCGGGATCCGAACTCGACCAGGTGACCGGCCGCTGCAGCGTATTACCACCGGCGTCCTGGAGCGACGCATCGAGCTGAAGGGTATCGGCGACCTCGATCGCGCCCCCGTCGGGGCTGACCGTGACGGAATCGACGGGCGCGCCAACGGTGATGTCGGCCGTCGCGCTGACGCCCTCGGCTCTCGCGGTGATGACCACATCGCCCTCCTGGTGGCCGGTCACCGTGCCGGTGTCGTCGACGCTGGCGGTATTCGAGTTCGAGCTCGTCCAGTTCACCGAGCGACCGCTGATGACATCCCCATTGGCGTCGAGGAGCGTTGCTGTGAGCTGAACCGTGCTATTGACATCGACCGTGGCCACTTCCGGCGAGATCTCGATACTGACGACGGGTCGATTCACGGTAATTTCCGACCCGTCGGATACGCCATCGACCTCGGCGGTCACCTGGACAGTGCCCTCTCCAGTCCCCTCGACGAGCCCGGTGCCGGTCACGGTAGCGATGCTCTGGTCGCCGCTTCGCCACCTAAAGGCATCCGCATTGAGCTGGATCTCGTCGCCATTGGCGTCTCGTGCAACCGCGCTGAGCTGCTCCGTCTCCGCGACGTCCAGCGTCACCGGATCGGGCGTGACGGACACCGTCGCGACCGGGCGGGTCACCTGCACCAGCGCAGTTCCTGACTCACCCTCCGAGGTCGCCGTGATATCGACGTCCCCCTCGCTGACCCCGGTCACAATGCCGTTGCTGTTCACGGTCGCGATTGTCTCGTCAGACGACTCCCAGGCGACATCTCGCCCGCTCAGCTCGTTGCCATTGGCATCCTCGACGGTCGCGGTGAGTTGAGTCGTGTCGTCGAGCGCGACCTGAGCCGGGTTCGGGCTCACATCCACGTTCGCCACGCTGGCAGTCACGACCACGGTAGCCGTCGCCGATTTGTCTCTCGCGCGAGCTGTAATCGTGGTCGTGCCTTCCTTCATCCCCTCCACCAGGCCGCTCCCGTCGATCGACGCGACGTCCTCCCGCGAGCTGGTCCACTCGACGATGCTCGTGTCGACCTCATTCCCGAGCACATCGACCACGGTCGCCGTGAACTGCTCGGTCTGCCCGACGTCGAGTTGTGCGGTCTCGGGGTCGATGGTCACCGAGTCGATCGGAACGACGACCTCGACCTGCGCCGTGTCGCTGACGTCCTCAACCCGCGCGGTGATGGTCACGGTACCGGCCGCTATACCCTCGACCACGCCGGCAGACGTCACCGTCGCCCTGTCGCTATTCGAGGACATCCACTCGACCTGACGGTCCTCGAGCTCCAGGTCGTTCGGTCCAAAGACGGTCGCCGAGAGCTGTGTGGTCCCTCCCAGCTCGATCGTCGTCGAACTCGGCGAGATGACAATTGATTCGGGTGCGACATCATCCGGGTTGATAGGCTCCAGATCCTCGTAGAGCGCACAACCGGACAGGCCCCATGTCATCACCACGAGGAGCAGCGCGCCCAGAACCGAAGTCGACTTCTTACTTGTCATGTTGGATTACCCGCTGAAACGCATTCGGCTGCAGTCCGTCGCCAAAACGACGGAGAAGACTCGTCGAGTCAGAATCGAAGGTGGAGCATGACCGACGCCCCGCCCGGCCTCGGGACCCCGGTGACCGTCGCACTCTTCTCGGACTCTCCGCCATTGACCAGGTCATAGACGAAGAGCCCTGTCCCGACCGCCGCTAACCCGGCGCCGGAGTAGAGCAAGACCTGCCCCAACTGCTGGCCGCTCTCGACCTCGGATTGGAGCGTCTCAGCACGGTCGAATTCACCGGCTCGGCGCGCGTCGTCATAAGATTCGATAGTCGCCCGGACGTCCGCATTCACAAATCCAGCTCCGGCCAGCAGTGCGACCCCGGCGACGCCCGTGCCGGCGCCGACCCATCCGATCGTACTGATGGGGCTCTCCGGCTCGGACTCGCGACGCGCCACCGAGGTGCCGTCATCGCCCTCCTCACCGCCTCGCTGGTCGGAGATCGCTGGGTCATCTGGCGCCAAATCCTGCGCCATGGCTTGCCCCGCCAGCGCACGATCGTACGCATCACGCCGGGCGTGGAGTTTGACCCACGTATCTTCCGGCACGTTCTCGCTGCCCATGTCGATGGCACGCTGCGCGGCGTCACGAGCATCCTCGACGTTGCCGAGCCTCGATTGCGCGAGCGAGAGATTGTAGAGAAGAACGGGGTTGGGATCGAGCGAGGCTGCGCGTTGAAAATACGTCACAGCCATCGCGTAGTCTTTCTTGACGAAGGCCTTCGCACCGCGCTGGGCGAGTTCCTGGGCCTCGTCCTTGTCGGATTGCGCGTGCACTTCCGGTGCCGCCCCCACGATGGCGAGCATCAGCACAGATAACGCGATCCAGGCCCGAACACTGAAGATAGTCTGGATACGATCGTGCATCGGTGGATCCTATTCGAGGGGTATATAACCCGAGCCTCCCGAGTCGTCATCGGACTCGGGCTCGGGTTCTTTCTCGGGTTTGTCATCGGATTTGTCTTTGGTGGCGGCGGCGTTAGAGCGGTCGCGACGCTCCTTTTCCCGGCGCTCGCGAGCCTCCCGGCGCCTCTCGCGTTCTTCGGCGAGGCGCTCCGCTTCTTCTCTCTGCTCTGCAGCTCGAGCATCGGCGAGAGCCCCCTCCATCTCGAGCATCATCGTGCCGCCCGGCTCTTCGAGCGCCTGGGTCACCGTCGCGTTTTCCAACTCGACGCGCACCTCCACCGGGAAGTCGAAGTCATCGGCTCCGAACTCGGCCGGGGCCTGGCCAACCAGCCTCTCGCCGACGTAGACCATCGCCCCAGATGGGCTCGTCTCGACGCGAGTCAGCTTGCCGTCTTTCGAGGCTATCGGCTGAGGCTCCGGCTCGGGCTCGGGTTCTTTCTCGGGTTTTGGGGCCGGCTCGACCTTCTCGGCGACTGCCGCCTGCTTTTCCTGGGTCTCCGGCTTATCGCCCTGCATCGCAAAAAACGCGATGCCGCCGCCGATCAGAACAACCAGCGCTGCCACGGCCAACCAGACAAACGATCTGCGCTCGTCGGACTCCTCGGCTTCTTCGCCCTCGTATCCCTCGAAGACAATGTCGTTCGCCCAGGATTCGTCTTCGTCCGGCACCGGTGGAAGGTCCGCGAATTCACCGCTGAGGTCGCCGCGCACTTTCTCGAGCGCCTGCACGTCGGCGAGGACTTCCTCGGTCGTCGCATAGCGTTGGCTCATGTCCTTCACGAGCATCTGGTTGACGATCGCGCGTACGTCCGGGTGGATGTTGATGTCGGCCGGCAGCTCGAACGACTCCGCCGACAGGTGCTTTCCGAGGATCTCGATGCTGTCCGAGCTCGTGATAGCTTTCTCGCCGACCAGGAGCTCGTAGATGACCAGCCCCAGGCTGTAAATATCCGAGGCCGGCCCCACATTCTCCCCGCGAATCTGCTCGGGCGACATATAGCGCGGCGTGCCGATAAGCGAATCGGCTGCGGTCAAATCCTGCTCTTCACGCTTTTCTTTCTGGGCCTCGCCCACCATCTTCGCGATGCCGAAGTCGAGCAACTTGACCTGGTCTTTCTCGCCCAGGTGCTCGTAGAGCATGATGTTGGCGGGCTTGAGGTCGCGGTGCAGAAGATCGTGGGCGTGCGCTTCCTGCAGCGACTTGAGGACTTGCTCGAGGACTCTCGCCACGCGACGCGGCTCGAGCGGGACGTCGACCTCGTCGAGCTCCAGTCCATCCACATACTCGAGGACCATATACAGCAGCCCCGAGCCAGTTCGCCCGTAGTCATAGACGGTGATGGTGAACGGGCTGCGCAGCCGCGAGACGACCTGCGCCTCGCGCTCGAAGCGAATCGCCACCGACTCGAGCTGGCTGTCTACGCTGTCGTTGGATGCCAGCGAGCTGACCTGAGGACTCAGGATCTTGAGCGCGACCTCACGGCCGAGGTCGGTTTGCTCCGCACGATAGACGCGCGCGAACCCGCCGCTGCCGAGGAGGTCTCGGATGCGGTACTTCCCCTCGAAAAGCTCACCTGGTTCGGGAAAACCACCCATTGCAACCTGCTGGTACGACCCGGCTTCACTACCCTGACGAGAGCGTTCGTCAGAACGAATTCCTACGCCAAGTTCAGAACGCCGATCCACGTAGTACCTTTGTCGTCAATATGCCTCAGGACGAACCCAGTAGTAGAAGAGCTCTTCAGGCGCTGAGACTGACCGACGACGACCCTTCGAACATGTGCCCAATGGGTCTTAGTCGCATCACAACGCCCGAAACTGCGCGCTCGGGGGTTAAGAACTGTTTTACTCGAATAAAGTTACCACGCGCGGGTTCCGGTCGCAATCGCAGCGCCATCGCCTGCTGACACGCCATCCTCGTGGCGGTCACGTCACTGAAACCTGCCTTGCCCGCGGAGCCCTGCCCTGCGGGACCGCGCCACGGTTCTATCCCGAGCCTTCACCCAGATAACGCCGTCGAATGTGCGCGCGATAGGCATCCGTCGACAGCTTCTGACCCGTGGCGTCTTCGATGAGCGCATCGGAAGTGACCGACGAAGCCCTGCGGTGGACCCGCTCTTCGAGCCAGTCCACGAGCGGCGAAAATTCGCCACGAGTAATTTTATGACGCAATGCGTCAATATCACGATCTGCCGCTGCAAACAACTGTGCTGCGGCGAGCGCCCCCAGCGTATACGTCGGAAAATAACCGAACGCCCCACTTACCCAGTGAATATCCTGCATGCAGCCCTCCCGATCGGTGGGCGGGACCACTCCCACGTACTCGTCCATCAGCCCGTTCCAGGCCTCCGGGAGTTGTTCGACCTCGAGGTCACCATCGATGAGCTGGCGCTCGAGCTGATACCTGAGAATCACGTGCGCGGGGTACGTGACCTCATCGGCGTCGATGCGAATCAGGCTACGCTCGACCTGCGTCGCCAGAGCCGCGAGATTCTCCGGCTCCCAGCGCGAACCCGACCCCGAGAACGACTCCTTCAAAAGCGGCGCGGCGAACTCGAAGAACGCCCGGCTGCGACACACCTGCATCTCCACCAGGATAGACTGGCTCTCGTGAATCGTCATCCCACGCGCTTGTCCTACCGGCTGATAAGCGAACTCACGGGGTAGCCCGAATTCGTAGAGCGCATGCCCCGTCTCGTGCAACACCGCCATTAGCGAGCGCGCGAAGTCCTCTTCCAGGTAGTCGATGGTGATGCGCACATCGTCGGTCGCTCCGCCGCAGAATGCATGCGCACTCTCGTCGAGGCGGCCCCGCTCGAAGTCAAAGCCCAGCTGCGCCATCAGGCTCTTGGCCAGCGAGCGCTGCGCCTCGCGCGGAAACGGCCCCTCGGGAGGCTTCGGCCTCGGCTGCTCGGCCTGCGCCTCGAGCACCTCATCGATCAAACCCGGCAGAAACTCGGCGAGTTCATCGAAGAGCACATCGACCTTCTCGGCCGTCCATCCCGGCGCATACGCATCCAGCAGCGCGTCGTACGGCGCCATGCCCAGCGCCTCACCCTTAACCCGCGCCACCTCACGCTCGACGTCCACGACCTCGGCGAGCTCGGGCGCCAATTGCGCAAAGTCATCGTCGGCCCTCGCCCGTCGCCACGTCATCTGGCACTTCGACCTCGCCCTCGACTGCCGCTCGACCAGGTCCGACGGCAAGCTCGCGGCGTGATGATATGATCGGCCGATCTCGCGGAGGTTCGCCGATTGCCATGCATCCAGATCTTCGTCCTTCGCCTCCTCGAGCCACTCCTCGATCACCGGTTCGGTCAACAACTCGTGCCGAATGACCTTCAAGGTGCTCAACTGCTCGGAGCGCGCACCGGCAGCGCCATCGGGCATCATCGCTTCCAGGTCCCAGTGAAGCAGGCTCAACGCATCCGAGACGCGCTCGATGCGTCCGAATCGTTCTTCGAGTTTGGAGTACGCTTTCATTTGAGGTGTTTAACTCTTAAAGAAACGGCTTGTGGGCCGCGTGCCCGAGCATGGACGCCCGCGGCCAGGTGGAACCATCCAATTACCACAATGTACTCATGCGTGCGAATGATCCCCCCAGACAGTTCTCCAGCTGGAGCCCCCTGACCGCCGACGCCATCGGCGAGGCGGCTCCCGACGGCCCCGCTGCCATCCAGGTTCGGGTCGGCGGCAAGCTTTTGGATTATCCCGACGGATACAGCTCGATGGTCTGCTACCTCTACGCCACCGAATCTGCCCGCGCCGCGCTCCTCGACGTCTTCGCCGACGAACTCGAGGACCCGGGCTCGCTCGGCCTCGGAGACCTGGAATTCCGCACGTTCGACGGCACGGGCGCTCGCGAATGGATGACCCGACTGATGTTTAAATTCGAGTCGACGTTCGGGACGCTGCCCCGCATGAATCAGCAGCGCACCGAAGCGTCCGACAGCGACCGAGAGGAGTAGAGATGCCAGAATGGCTCATCATCGTTATCGTCGCCGCCCTCTTGCTGAGCGGAGTCGTCGCATGGATGCGACGAAGCCCGGATGACGACGTCGTCACCCCGAGTGGACCGGCGATCGACGAAAACACACTCATCGCCCAACTCGATGCGCTCGGTGTCGATTTAGAGCGTGAACAGACACCGCCTCCCGATCTCCTGACGCCCCTCATCAGCGAGACCGAGGAGCTCCTCGACGCCACACGCGCCAAAATCGAGCAGCGCAAGGCGCTGGTCGTCCTACTCGACGACCGGATCATCAGCGTCGAGGCTACCCTCGGCCGCATGGGCGCCCAGGCACGCGTGATACCGCTCGACTCGATCGACGAGATCAAACAACGCACGGATCTCGGCGGCGAGGTCACCGTCGAGGCCGACGGTCAGACCCACGACTTCACACATATTCCGCTGCGCAAATTCGACCGCTTCGTGTCGACTCTCCGCAACTCGAGGTCACAGTGAGCGACCCAAAAGACCAGATTCGAACCGTCGTATTCCTCGACATCGATGGCGTGCTCAACGACGCGCAACCGGTCGACAACATCCCGACCACCACGCCTGGATGGGTCGACCTCATCGACGAGTCGCGCGTCGCACTGCTCAACGACCTGCTCGAACGAACCCATGCCGAGGTGGTGCTCTCCTCGTCCTGGCGGCAGATTCACTCGCTCGAGCAGATGCAAGCCATCCTCGAGCAGGCTGGCTTCCAGGGTGAGTTGGTCGACCAGACGCCGGTCATCGCCAAGGCGCGCGGCCAACAAATCGCGGCGTGGCTCGCCAAAAACGACCAGTATATCGACCGCTTCGTCGCGATCGACGACAGCATGTATATGGACCCGCTCCCCCCGGACCGACGCGTGCAAACCTCCGGGCGGCGCGGCGGAATCACCGAGGATGAGCGCGACGAGGCCATCGAAAAAATCGAGCGCCAGTGATCTGATTTACAACGCACTTGGTCCACGGCGCACTCTGCGTCACAATGTCGGCAACACCCGGCATGTTGATTCCGAAGAGGACCGATGCGACGTCTCATTGAAGCCTGCCTCGCGCTATCTCTGATCCTGTGGGCGATCGACGCTCGTGCGCAGTCCTGGGACCCGATCCCCGACCTTCGAGAGGGCGAGCGCGCCGCCGTGAAAGATTCGCTCGACGGCCCTCAGTATGACGGTATGCGACGGTGCCTCGAGGACTTCGACTCCCAGGCCGGCGCCGAATACTACGCGGTCGTCGTCGATATCACGAACAAATTCGGCCGCCCCACACCGCGCGTCCACCACACCGTCGAATACGTCGACGCGGCGTACCAGGCCTACAAACCCTCGGGCCAGCTCGACCCGGAGACCCACGTCCTTATCGCCCTGGGGGTCACCAATCGTGGCGTGGCCATCCACCCGGGCACCGACTGGGTCCACCTGGGCTTCGAGACCGCTGCGATCAAGCGCACCATCGATGACTCCGAGTTCGCAACGTATGCCCGCGGCGGAGACTACGGTGAGGCCGTCTGCGCGCTGGCGCGCGCGGTCGACTCCCGGCTCGCAGAACTTCTGCGAGACAAAAAGCGCCGCGAGCAGATGCTCGCCCGGCGCGTCGCCGACGCCGGAGATCGTACCGACGAAGTCGTCGAGAGCGCGCGCGAGACCGCCGGCGAGGACGCGATCTTGACCCACGAAATCGAGGGTCAGATGCCGAGCGTCCGAAATAACGTCGACGATGCCGAGCGCGCGCTCCAGCGCGGCTGGATCAGCAAGGCTGAGAGCGCGGTCGCGACTGCAGAACAGCAAATGGCGAGCATGCGCGAGCGCATCTCCAACTACGACCAGGCCCGCGAGCGGCTGGCGCAGCTCGCCGAGCGCGCCGAAGCACTCGGAGTGCAAATCGCCGACCACCCAGACAGCGATGGCTCGTCCGCACAGGAGGCCAAGACCAGCCTCGCCTCCTGCCAGACACAGATCGACGAGGCCACGGACACCCTCGGCTCCGGTCAAGTACCGCACAACGCGAGCTACTCGATCACTCAGTGCCTCGGGCGCGTCGAATCCGAGCTGGAGACCGCCGACCGCATTCACCTGTTCAAGACGCGAATCCTCCCGGCCATCATCGGCACGGTCCTGCTCGTCTTACTTGTCATCTTCGTGGTCGGCCGCCTCCGACGACACCGCAACCTGATGGAGAAGCTCGATAAGACCGTCGAGAGCTGGTCTCGCAAGCTCGCACGTGCCTCCGAGCGGCTCATGGAGCTCGAATCCGAATATCCGTTCTACTTCGATAGCTCTCGGCCAGCCTGGGAGGGTGACAGCGCCGAGCTCGATCAGGACTGCGCAAACGCGGTCAACCGCGCCTTCCTCCTCTACTCCGAGGCCACGAGCCTGTTGAGCGATGCCGAGTCACTCATCGCCGACGCCGGGCCGCTCTCAGTGTCGCCGCTCGAGCGCGCCTGGGCCCTGCTCAACACCCGCGAAATCGAGTTTTCAACCGGAGAGATCGAACAGCGCAGGCGGATATTTCTCCCGCTCACCCGCGAATATCGCGGCACGGCCGACCAGATGCTCGACGACCTCGATGAAGCCTACAAGGACGCGTCTCGCCTGCTCGACAGCGTGTCCGATCTGGTAAACGATCTCGATCAGCAGACACAATCAGGGACCGAGAAGATAAAGCGGCTCGAGGCGGCCACCCAGGAGCGCGCCGGGCTCGGGTACCCATGCGAACATCTCGAGGACGCGGCGAGCCCGCTGGCCGATGAACACCACGCGCTCCTGGATCTCGCCAGAACCGACCCCATCGCCGCGGTCGGCCAGCGCCGAGAGCTCACCCCCAAACTCGCTGCCCTCGCCGACCGCGCCGAGCTGGGCAACACGTGTATCGGGCGTCTCGAAGGCCGCCTGCTCGAACGCGCGGGGAAGGCATCCGACGAGATCAGCCGACTCCGCGACGCCGGCTACGCGGTCAGCGAGCCCGGCTTCGACCCCGACCGCACCATCGAGCGGCTGCGTCGCGAAGCCAATGAAGCACTCGACCTCATCCGTCACGGCCGTGAGCGCGAAGCCAGCCGGTTGACCGAGGCTATCGCCGGCGGACTCGCAGAGCTGGAGAAACAGCTCGAGACCACCGAGCAGGCCCGTGATCAGATACCCGTCGACCTCGAGCGGCTCGAGAAGGAGCGTAGAGCGCTCGAAAAGCGGCTCCCCAGCGCCCGCGAGGTCCTCCAGACGCTCGAGTCAGAGCACGCCGAAAAGGCGTTCGAGCGCGAATCCGACAACCTCGATCAGCTCTCGACCGTGCTCGGTCGCCTCGAGTCCTGGCAAGAGAGCGTCTCCGACTCTCATCGCGCCCAACACTACCTGACCGCGACCGCCGACCTGGAGACGGCCTTCGACCTCGTCTCTAAGGGCAATCGCCTGGTGACCGAGATTCACGATGCAGAACAGCGCCTCGAGGCCGCGCGCGATCAGGCCGCCCAGATGCGCTCAAACATCGAAGATATGCTCGCGCAGACGGGCGCGCTGCTCGACGAAGACCAGCCGGGCATCTCCAGAGAGAACCGCGAGCGCTTCGAGGGCATCGAGAGCCGCGCAAACGGGGTATTCTCGAAGATGGACGCCGACCGCCCGCACTGGTTGGAGCTTCAAGACGACGCAGCCGAGCTCGAATCCCTGGCCGAGAGCCAGCGCGACCGCATCCGACGAGATATCGAGCATTATCGGGCCGCCCAATCACTGTACGCGGATCTCGAGGACCGACACGAGGATCTGGCCCGCCGGGTCCGTGCCGAGACGCGCGACCGCGCCTTCGTCAAAGGCGCGGTCGACAAAGTGCGAAGCCAACTCAACGAGTGGAAAGGCCAGCTCGATGCTGCGTCCACGGGGGGGACCGCACTGCTGCGCCACGGAAAATCGGTGCACAAGGCGTTAGACTGGGCGCGCAGCGTCTGGACCAGCGAACTCGAGCTCATCCGGCAGGTCGAGTCGAAGCGAGAGACCGTCGCTGACCGGATAAGTCGAGAGCACGACCGCAGTCTCGGCTACGGCGTGTATGTCGACTGCAGCGACGCGCTGCGCGCGGTGAACGACGCGGAAGAAGCGATGCGCGCTCGCGACCACGAGCGGGCCCTGTCGCTGCTGCAAAACGCCAACCACCGGGTCGAAACCGAGCTCGACATGGCGCAGCATCGCTACGACACCGAGCGCCAGGAGGCACTCGCCCGGCGGCGTCGACGCCGCTCCTCGTCCAGCTCCTTCTCGAGCAGCAGCAGCAGCTTCTCGAGCAGCAGCTCCTCGTTCGGCAGTAGCTTTTCGGGCGGGTCGAGCTTCTCGAGCAGCTCCTCGGGCGGCTCGAGCTTTGGAGGTACCTCCTCCGGTGGCTCGAGTTGGTAGCGTCCACGCCGCAGGTCCAGCCCGCGATCGGATAAAAGGTAAACACTCAATCAATTGACTCGCTGGGCGATCGCGAAGTCGCGTTGAAACATGCTGCGCCCATCTCGTGTGCAGCGACCTCGTGCGGCCAAGATGGCCGCACGACGAGCCTTGGCTGCGGAGCCCAGGGTAACTCTGCGGTCACCATGACAAGTACTGCTCGGCGGAAGTCCTGAACCGCTCTCGGCGATGTAGACCGGCGAGACGGATTAAGACTTCTGTCGAGTAGTACTAGAGTCTGGCAGACGATAGTCGTGTGGAAGACTCAATTGCCCCAACCGACCGTATCGCCGCCAGCAACCGGCCCCAGCGCACCTGCACGGGTCTCGATGACGTATTTGACGGGTGCATCGGTGCCGATGCTCTCCACGCTGCCGGCTTCGAGATCGCGGTAGACGCGTTGCACCACCCCGGATTCGCTCACAAAGGCGATGTCGATGTCGTAGCGCATATCGAGCGTCTGGTGGGAAATCGTGGTCGATTCGTCCGGGTAGACGAAGAGCATGGCCCAGCCCGGCTGCATGCATGGCCGAAAGGATAGACCGCGCCGACGCTCGAGCTCGGTCGCTGCCTGCTCGGCGTCGAACGTCAGAAACGCGTCATGCTCGGGTTGGGGTCGAAAGGCGAGCTGGACGCTCGTGGGCTCGGAGAGTCCACTCATCGTGGGCGGCAGCGCGCACTCAGACTGGATGCACTTCAGGTATGAGGCGCATTCGCCATCGCCCCGACACATACGCCCATAGCCGTCTGGCCGGCGGTTTTCGCAGGTCGGCGTCGGTTGCTCGACGGTGCACGACGCGAGCGATAGCAGAGCGGTCAGCACGGCACACAGCGCACGCATGCGGCTATCATCCACCAATTTCGTCGATCTCATCGACTAACTCGACGGTCTGAGAGGCTCCTGCAGTACCCATGCCCTCGATTTCGACCTCGACGAACACGTCGACGGTTCTGCCGGCCGCTTCGCCCGCTGTATTCACCTCGAGGATGACGCGGTCATAGTTGCGCAACCACGCCTCGCCCGATTGTTCGAACGCCCCCTCGTCGACCCGGTACATCGCCGGGGAGCGATGGATCGTCTCGCCGGTATTCACGTCCTCGATTCGGTAGCTGACCACCGCGAAGAACTCGTCGGGCTGGAGTTGCTCGACCTTCAGCGCGGGCTCGACGTGAAAACCGCCCTGAAAGCCGGCTACCACCTCCAGCTGCGGCGTCGAAGAAAACTCGGTATAGGTGCCCTGGTCGCTCTTGCCGAGCCGGACGTCGAACGACGCCTGCTCGACATCGCCCGCATCGGTATTGCCGTTATTTCCTTCACCGGGCGGAGGGCACGCCGAAGAGAAGAAGGCGGCTACCAAAAGTGCCAAAAGAGTGGTCTTTTTTGGCATCAAATACCCCGCAGGTAGTCGATCAGAAGTGAACGGTCTTCTTCTGACAATGCCTCATACGACTGTCGAACCGACCGCGCTTCGCCGTCGTGGCGCATAATCGCGTCATCGAGCGTTTCGCTGAGGCCATCGTGCATATAAGGCGCGGTCTGGCCGACGCCCCACAGCGGCGGCGTGCGAAACTCGTACATGGTTGCATCGCCGCTCTCGATGCCCCGGTAATCTGCAGGGGCGACATCGTGCAGGAGCAAGTCGCTGTAGAGGCGCACCGGCGTGCCGTCTGACATCTCCAACTCGGGCACGTGGCACTTGGCGCAGCCGGTCTGTCGAAACAACGCCTGCCCCGCGGTCTCTGTCGACTCATCGTTGCGATTCGGCGGCGCGCTCAACATCCGGCTGTAGAACATCAGCGCCTCGAAGTCCTCACCGAAGAATTCGGGATCGGGCACGCCGTCGTCATCCATCGTGATTCCCGCGGTGAAGGCATCGTCGGCGCGGACGGTCAAGCCGACCTCATTGGATAGCGCGTCGCGCACGAACGCCTCGAGAGATGGAAAGACCGCCTTCCAGCCGAAGCGCCCGACCGCGCCGCTGGGGGTCATCGCAGCTCGACCGCTGATCTCATCGCCGTCGTCGTCGTTTGGATCCGCATTGGCGAGGATCTCGGACTCCGGAATCGCATCGATCAGCCCCGTCCCGAAGAGTGCGGGCGACTGACGCATCTCGAAGACGTTAGCCGTCGGATCTGGCTCGGGGCGTATCGTCTCGTCGCGGTTGAAGCGGTGGACAATGTCACTGCCGTCGACCGCGAAGAAGGTGTCTCCCTGCACGATCCCCTGTCGAATGACATTCACACCGGCGGGACCCGCCCCGCCTACGGTGGGCTCGAAGTGGCAAGCACGGCAGCTATCACCGTTGAAGACCGGCCCAAGCCCCTCGCGCTTGGCGATATCTCCGTCGAAGATCGCGCGTCCACGCTCGAAGAGCGCGAGGTTCTGGCCGGACAGCGCCTCCCCCGGCCCCCCGAACTCACCGGGGTCTGGCGCCGGTTCGCCGGGCGGAATCAACCCGTCGGAGCGGATCTCGCCGCCGCCAAGCGACTCCAGAAACGCGATAATCTGACCGCGTTGCTCCGATGACAGAGCCTGGTAGGCATCCGCAGCCGCCTGCCCTTCGCCCCCGTGCATGCGGATGGCCTGGTCGAGCGTGTCCGCACGACCGTCGTGCAGATAGGGCCCGGTCGCTACCACGCCCCACAGCGGTGCCGTTCGAAACTCGGAGCCAGTCGCCAGGCCCTGGGAAAGGTTGTCGGCCAGCTCTGGCCCCATATCGTGGAGGAGCAGATCGGTGTAGGCCATGACCTTGCCCCGAGGACCGCTCAGCCCGGGGACGTGACAGTCGGCGCATCCAATCGACTCGAAGCGATCTCTGCCGGCCTTCGCACCGCCTTCGAGTGGTTCGGGTTCCGGCGCACCCAACAGCATCGTAAACGAGACCAGGTCGAACAGGTCGTCTTCGGACAGCTCGGGATCGGGGACATCATCGGAATCCTCCAGCGGCTCCTCGGGCGCGGCCGCCTGACAATTGATGCAGGCCTCTCCCTCCGGTCCGAGCTGGAAGCTGCGCGTACGCGGTGCCCCATCACTATCGCTTGGCACCGGCAATTCGGCCTTCCGAGCGTCCGGAAGCGGGTTCGACGTTATGCCGACGTGGTTGAAGAGCGGGCCGCGCACGAACCCCTCGAGCGAGACCGTCTGGGCCTTGCGTCCGAAGCGACCGACGAACCCGCGGTCGTAGTTGGGCCGGCCGCTGATCCCGTCACCGTCGGTGTCATCCGGATCGGCGTGCTCGAGGATCGACTCTTCCGGGATCTCGGCGAGCGCCCCCATCCCGAAAAACGGAACGGGGTTTCGCGTCACGAAGAAGTCCGAATCCGCATCTGTTGGCACGCGATGGGGCGACTCGACACTAAACTGCCGTTGGACGCCGTCGCGGCCGAGCAGCACGACCGACCCATCACTCAACTCCGACCCCGTCATATAGAAGTTTCGGTAGCGGGGCCCGCTGCCTCCGGTCACCGGCCGCTCATGGCAGCCACCGCAGGACGTGACGTTGAACTTTGGGCCCAGTCCACTCTCTGGACCAAATTGGCGCAGCGCGACCTCTCTCCCACGATCGAACGCCTCGCGTTGAGACGCTGAAGCGCCCTGCATCGGCTCGCCCAGGTCAGCGTATATATCGGTCGCGACGCCTTCGGGTTCTTCGGGACCGCACCCTCCGCAAGCAGACATCAGGGACAGCGAGGAGAGTAGCAATATGGAGGGGCCTAGTCGTCGCAAGAGCAAATGCCTCTTCAGATAATCTCAAAAATCGGCGTATAAAAACGTGCTACCGTCAGTCTACCAACTCGCAAAATCACGGCCAAATGGGTCGCATGATTACTCGAGCGGATGCTCGAGCATGACTCCCCGGTAGGGTTCCGGGCGCCCCAAACTGCCTCCTGCGGCCCAAACTCTGTCACCGGAGAGGCCCCATGCGCCGTGGAGCTCGAGGTCCGTCGGAGTCGTCCGCAACTCCGCCTCGAGGGTTTCTGTATCGATCTTGACCGCCGTGCCAGCCACGCCGACGGCCCAGGCTTCACCGGGCTCGTCCATCCAGACGCCATTGAGCCCCGGGTTGGGCGCCAGCGACTTCGACCGCCATTGCGTACCATCCCAGTGGGCGACGACACCGTTGCCGCGCCCGCCCACCACCGTGATATCATCCGGGCCGGTGCCCCACAGCGAGATGAGGTCGACGCTCACGCCGAGCCCCAACTCGGTGAACGACGAGCCGTCCCAGCGCAGCACCGCGCCATTTTGACCGACGATATAGATATTGTCGTTCCCGGTGCCCCACACCTTGTAGAATGCGCGCACGCCGGGCCGCTCCAGGGACGGAACGTCGACTTTCTCCCAGGCGCCCGACTCATTGCGCAGGATCACGGCCTCTCCGTCCTCACGCCCGCTCCCGCCCACGGCCCAGAGGTCGTCGAGCGACTGCCCCCAGATGCCCCAGAGGTCTTGATCGGTCGGCGTGCTGCGCGTGCGCCACGCCCCGCCCTGCCGCCACATGACCATCCCGTCGTTGCACGCCATCACCGGCGTGTCGTCGGCGAGTACGTGGACCCAGTTGACCAGAGGCACCTCTTCGGGGATCGGCTCTGGCTCCCACGACTGTCCGTCGAAATGCACCACGACTCCGTCATCGGGTGAGCCGCCCACCGCCCAGACATCCCGTTCGGACGTCCCAGCGACGCTGAGGAGCCAACCGGTGGTCTCTGCGTTGAATGAGTGATTCCAGCGCGGTTGGTCGACCGGTTGTGGTCCGCACGCTACAAAAGCAGCGGCCGCGAGGAACAATGAGAGTAATATCCATCTAACTTGCGTCGACATCATGCACTGATGATATCAACGCTCGGTCCGGGAACCAAACCTCTCGCACGATTTTGCGAGCAACACCTTCAGACCGCGAAGCCCTTGAGCTCCTCGAGCACGTCGACGTAGCTCAGAATGCCCACGATCTCATTTTCGTCGTCGACGACGGGCAATGCCGAGAGCTTGTGTTCGAGCAGCAAGTCTATCGCGTCCCGGAGGCTTTGCTTCGGCCGAGCCACCACGACGTCGCGCGCCTTGGTAAATCGCGTGGCGAGGAACGACTCGACGGACTGTTCGAGTAGATCCTCGTACTCCTGACGCCCAGACGCGATCGTCACCAGGTTCTGGAGATATCGTCGCCCCAGAACACCCAGGACGCCATCTTCATCGATGATCGGCAGGTGGCGGATGTCCTCCCTGTCCATGACCTCCATCCCTGCTCTGAGTGAGGTCGTGGGTGCCGCGGCGATCACAAATTTGCTCATCACGTCTTCGACGCGCATATCAGTATCCTCAGTCGTCCAGCAATCCGTCGTCTCGATAATCCTTGAGCTTATACTGGACCTTGCGAACGCTGATGTCGAGGATATCCGCCGTGTCGCTGGTGCTGCCGCCGGTGGCCTCGTAGGTGCGCAGAATCGCATATCGCTCGATGTCATCGAGCGACGACCCCGGAATACGCACGTCGGCGTCCGGCGAGAACGGGCTGTCCCCAAACTCCGTGGGGAGGTGGCGTCGCTCGATACGGTCCGAGTCGCACAAGACGACAGCGCGCTCCACGACGTTCTCGAGCTCGCGGACATTGCCCGGCCAGTCGTAGGACTGCAGCGCATCGAGCGCCTCGGCCGTGATCTCGCGGATCTCGCGGCCATCCTGGCGCGCGTATTTGGCCACGAAGTGGTTCGCCAGGATCGGGATGTCGCCACGGCGAGCCCTCAGCGGCGGCGTCTTGATATGGATAACGTTGAGTCGGTAGTACAGGTCCTCACGGAAATCCCCTTCCTTTACCGCGTCTTCCAGACTCCGATTCGTCGCGGCGATGACCCTCACGTCCACGCTGATCGTCTCATTGCCGCCGACGCGCTCGAACTCACGTTCCTGGAGAAATCGAAGCAACTTGACCTGGGTCGATGCCGGGATCTCGCCGATCTCGTCGAGGAATAGCGTCCCGCCGTGGGCCGTCTCGAATCGCCCCTTTCGCTGGGCGGACGCACCGGTGAATGAGCCCTTTTCGTGCCCGAACAGCTCGCTCTCGAGCAGACTCTCGGCCAGCGCCGCACAGTGCAGCCGCTGGAACGGACCCTCGGCCCGATCGCTCTTCTCGTGGATCTGGCGGGCAACCAGCTCCTTACCCGTACCCGACTCTCCGGTAACGAGGACCGTCGCCCTCGAGGTCGCCACCTGGTCGATGAGCCGCTTGAGCTGTTGGATAGGCGGGCTGGTGCCGTAGATCTTGGTGCTCCCGTGGCGCTTCGGATCGAACTCGCGTAGTTCCTCGAGCTCCCGCCGCATCCGCAGCCGCTCCATGCTCCGTGCGATGATCATCTCGACGGCATCGAAGTTCAGCGGCTTCGTCATGAAGTCGTCGGCACCGGTCTTCATCGCCTCCACGGCGGACTCGACGCTTCCGTAGGCGGTCATCACCACGCAGTGTAGCCCTGGAAACTCCTCCTTGGCCTTCTGTATCAGCGTGAGTCCATCCATGACCGGCATGCGAAGGTCGGTGACCAGGATGTCGCAATCCCAGTCGCGCAGCACACCCAACGCCTTGAAGCCGTCGGGGGCGTCTCGAACCTCGTAGCCCTCCTCTTCGAGCAGGACGCTCAGCGCGTCTCGCGCCCCCGCCTCGTCATCGACGACCAAAATACGCCCGCCGGTACCCGCGTCGGACTCCGATCCCTGCTCTATCGTACTCGATGCTGATACTTGCATAATCCTCCTCCCTATCGGTGACCAACTGCGCCGCCGTGCGCTGCTGCTGCGTCACCTTCGCGTCCGGTCTGGCTCGAGAGAGCCGAACGCGTCGCTCAAGTCGCTTTATTAGACGTCTCCGGCCTCGGCAGATAGACCGTGAATTTCGTCCCCTCGCCGAGCTTCGACACCACGTCGATCGACCCGCCGTGTGCCTCGATGATCTTCTTGACGATGGGCAACCCGATCCCCGTTCCGGATGCCTTCGTCGTGTAGAACAGGTCGAAGACCCGATACTTCAGCGTCGGCGGCATACCCTCCCCCGAATCACTGACCTGGATCGTGGTGCCGTACTCGGCATTCTCGATCTCCAGCCAGATCGTGCCTTCGTCTTCAATCGCTTCGACCGCGTTCGTCAACAAGTTGACTAACACCTGCTGCATCCGGTCCATGTCGCACCAGATTTGCTCGTCCACCCCCTCGATCGCGGTCTTCAACTCGATATTCGAGGTCTCCAGGGTGGGACCGTGGACCTGCTCGAGTTGCTCGAGCAGCTGTCGGCCATCGTGCCAGGCCGGGCTGGTCTCGATGGGCTTGGCAAAATCCATGATCTCGGTCGTCAGCCCCCTGATCCGCCCCAGCTCCGAGCGTACCGCCTGGACGATGGGCGATATCTTTTCGTCGGACTCCACATCGGTCGTATACTCGCGAAGCCGCCGCTCCAACAATGTCATCTGCAAGCCGATCGTATTGAGCGGATTGCGGATCTCGTGGGCGAGTCCCGTGGCGAGCGCCGATGGGATCTGGAGCTTCATCTCCATGAGCGAGTCCCAATAAGACTGACTCATGATCGTCAGGTCGATGTCCAGTGCGCGCTCGACCGACTCGATATTCTCGGCCAGCTCGTCGACGTCCTCCTCGCGCATGGCCCGAATCAACTCGATCCGCACGATATTCATCGCGCCGAACATAAATTGAGGCAACAATCCGACATCGACGTGCACCTGCCCGATGCGCTGGCGACGCTCGAAGTACTCCTGATCGTGAGGCCCCTCGAAGAGCTCCTCGAGCCATACGTGCAGCGTCTGACGAAGCCGCTCGACCTGCTCGGGCCCACTGAAAATGTCGCGGGTACGCGGGTTCTCGTTGAGCGCGCTGTAGAAATGCGTCACGACCCGCCCGAAGTGGGGTTCGATGACCGGGTAGAGCGCATTCAGTCGCGCTTCATCTTTCTCGTCGAAGCCGACATATTCCTTGATCTCGGCGAAAAAATGCATGCGCTCTACTCCGTATGCTGGCCGCGAGGGGTGTCTTCCTCCGACGACGCGTTGCTGTCGGCGTGCTTGTTCTCGTCCATCAATATCCTCAGGGCGGGCGTCTCCAGGTCGTCGAACTGACCATCCTGAGTCGCCCAGCGAAACGCCATCATGGCGATCGCTACGATCAACAGTGCCAGCGGAATCAGCAGGTACAGAATATCCATAGGCGGTTTCTGCGTCTCTTTGTCGGGACTCCAGTAGTTTCTTCATGCGACGACCTCCTGCTCTGCAAGTTCGAGTCGCAGCTCCGACGCCCGCGCGTCTTCGCTCTCATCGGCGTCACCGTCGAACGACTCCTGACGGTCGAAGGACGCCTGAAGGAGCGAGCTCAGAACCACAGCAACCGAGCTGGCTGGCATGGCGAGCGCCGCGACCAGCGGCCCGATCAACCCGAAAGCGGCTGCGAGGACCGCCACGACGTTGTAGCCGGCGGACATTCGCAGGTTGCGGCGGACCACAGCCACGACGTCGCGCGAGCCCTGAAGCAGCTCCCAGACCGGCTCGAGGCCCTGGCGTGTCGTGAAGACGTCGGCGGCCACCAGGCTCGCCTCGGCACCTCCGTTGACGGCGACCCCGATATCCGCAGCCTGCAGCGCCGCCGTATCATTGACTCCGTCTCCGACCATCGCGACTCTTCCTGGTGCCCTGTCCATCAACTCGGCCACAAATGCGTGTTTCTGTTCCGGGGTGACTCCTCCGCGCGTCCATGCCTCGCCAACTCCCAGCCGCCGCGCGATCGCTCGCACGACTTCCGAATGATCGCCTGAGAGGACGACGGGTTCGACACCTTCTTGTCTCAGCCGCTCGATGAACTTGCGAGATTCGGGCCGAAGCGGGTCCCCGACGCCAAATATTGTCGTCACTTCGCCGTCAACCCCCACAGCA
>JBNJFZ010000008.1:0-62689 GCA_051747295.1 Myxococcota bacterium | reverse complement strand
TTCGTGTCGATGACGCCGCTCTGGGCGAGCCGGCCGCGCGCGTCGTGCAGCTCGTATTCGACGGGGACGCCCTCGCCGACGGAGCGCTGCCCTTTCTCGCGGAGCACGCCGACCAGGTGGACGGCCTCGGCGGGGCGATACAGGTCGCGATCGCCGTACACCGCGGCGTGATACGGCCGCTTCGACAGGTAGGGCTCGCCCCCCACGTCGGCTCCGGCGACACGGGTGCGGACCTCGTCGTACTTGAGGAACGTCATGTCGTCGCGATCGGTGGCGACCAGCGCGACGGGCGCGGTCGGGTCGACGTCCTTTGAGGGCACCCGCAGCCGGCACGCGCCGTCGCGGTCGGTGCGACAACGCGCCATCGCGTAACCGCTGGGCCGAACCAACTTGACCCGGACGTCTCGCTTCGGCTCACCTGTGTGCATATCGAGCGCCCAGACGAATACTTCATCGCTCCACTTCTCGCCGGGTGCTGCGGCACTTCGCTTGGCGAGCAGGTTGATATCCGTGAGCAGCAGGCGCGCGGTATCCCTGGCGCCGTTTTCACCGCTGATATTGACCTCGTAGAGGCCTGGCTTCCGCTCACCGACGATCGAGCCGAGGTCGAGGAAGCGGCTGCCGACCACGTCGGGCTTGCCGTGCAGTCGAACCGTCGTCTCCCCCACCAAATTCGAGGTGCGCTTACCCGCATCCTCGCGGCGCCCCGTCATCCAGAAGACCATATTCTCCCGCGGCACGTGGCGGACACTGACTTTGAGGTCCTCGACGTTGCGGTGCCGAATGGCCAGGTTGTCCCACGCCTCCGGCGGGATATAGCGCCCGTCCCCGACGATCGCTGCGACGGACGAGCGCGGCCCGATGCGCTGTGAGAGCTCCTGGGTCTTCGCGAGCAGTCCCCCGTCGACGGTGCGCAGTCCGCTCTTGATGCGCACGGTGTAGTGATCCCGGGCGAAGTCTCCCCGCAACTGAAAACCGCCGGACGCCGGTGCGATCTCGAAGTCGGTCTTCGGGTGGACGTCGATAAAATCTCGGGCGGACGCGACGTCGGGCGTGCAGCGTCGGCTCAGGCGATAGTCGTGGTATCCGTGAAGATCGCGAAAGTAGACGTCCTTGCCGCCGAGCGAGTCATCGTCGCAGATGACGTAGATATAGTGACCGTCGACGCCCTCCTGAACCAGCATGCGCTTGATGAACACCCGCTCGCCGTAGTGCGTGGTGGCGCTTCGCCGGGCCGAGGGGGCGGTGTGATCGGGCGCGGAGGCCATCTCGACCCCCGATTCGAGTTCGACGGCGATATCGACGTATCCGTCCTCGCGTCGCAACGAGGAATGCGACAACTCGACGTGGACGATGTGGCCGGGCGGCGGAACCTTAAAATCGACGAAGCCCACCGGCTCGCCGTCCACCGTCCAGCGGGTCTTCTCGTGGAGCTGACTGGCGTCGACGGCCGCCGAGAAGATCAGGTCGACACGGGCGGTCCCGCTCGACTGGGTGACGGCGGGCGTCGTCATCTCCACGAGCTCGAACTCGGGCATGCGATATGTGTGCGACCACGGCGTGCGGGGCTCGAGGCGTTCCTGCCCGCCAGTGGAGTCACCACGCTCGAGCCCGACCGACGTGAGCGTGACCGTGTAGGACGTGCCCGGCTCGAACGGCGCGGAAGGCACGAATGCGATGCGATCGCGGTCCGCATAATCCCAACGGCCCGGGATGGAGGGCTCGATGCTGACCTCCGTGTCGTCGTTGAGGAGCCCGCCGGTGGAGTCGACGATATCGTGGTCGAAGTCGATCGTGATCGCCCGCGGAATCGTATCCGCCGCACCCTGTGTGCCGAATTCGACCCCGAGCGTGCCGGCCGTCGGTATCGCCCGCGAAGCTCCCCGGGGCGCCTGCTCGGCCGTCGCACCCGAGCCCTCCTCGCCAGCCTCATCCGCCGACGCGCTCGGGCCTTCGGCGCACCCCGCCAGGCCGAAGCATATCAAGAGACATCCAAGCACCAGGCGTGCAGCGCTGCGTCCGAGCCTCATCCGTTCATCATTCATCTCGCATCTCCTCGTTATCGAGCATGGTTGTCTGCGTCACGACTCTGAAGATGCGCTATCGGTGTTGTCTGCGTTGGGCGGACAGATGGCGAATTGACGGAAAACTTATGCAATCGTTGTGCAGACACCCGAACAGTGACTAAGGTGGGCATGCAAATGTCCCCAACGGAGTGCTCAACGATGTCTGACACAGTCGAATTCTTCTTCGATATCAGCTCGCCCTATAGCTACCTGGCGGCTACGCAGGTCGACGACCTCGTCGAGCGAACCGGTGCCGACGTCGCGTGGAAGCCGTTTTTGCTGGGCGGCGTCTTCAAGATGACGGGCAACCAGATGCCCGCCGCCGTGCGAGCCAAGGCGAGCTACATGCTCGAAGACCTGCATCGGTGGGCCGAGTACTACGACGTCCCGTTCGTCATGAATTCGCATTTCCCGGTCAACTCCCTCTACGCACAGCGCGCGCTCCTGGCCGCCAGGGAACGCAAACCGGGGAGCCTCCAACCCTTCGCCCGTGCGTTATTCGACGCATGCTGGGTTCAAGACCGCGATATCTCCCAGACCAGCGAGGTCGCCGTGATCGCCGATTCGTGCGGCCTCGACGGCGAGGCCATCCTCGCGGATATCCAACACGACCGGCTCAAAGACGAGCTCAAGTCCCTGACCAGCGAGGCCGTCGACCGCGGAGCCTTTGGCGCGCCGACATTTTTCGTCGGAGAGCAGATGTTCTGGGGTAACGATCGCTTGCACTTCGTCGAAGAAGCGCTCCAGTAGCGCGAAAAGGGGGTTCTACCGATATTCACACTCTAATAGGCGAGTATTGGCGGCAAAATCCGTGTCACGACTTGACGCCAGCCCATCGGTACCTAAACTTACAAACAGACGGCGGACGGCCACGTATCATATCCCCCCAGGTCGTAACCCAGACGATGCGTTTATGGGTTCCCTCGTCCGCCGCGTTGACCAAGAGCGGCCGGCCCGAAAGGGGCGGCCGCTTTTTTTCTTGCCTGCGTGTCACCCCGAGAATCAACCACCCGGGATGCAGTCCACCGCCACAGACTCGGTATCTGCCGTGCATGCGGTGATCTCTCCGGACGGATCGATCGTCGCCCGCACATCGAAGCTCCTGTTGTAGAACTCCGTCGGCACGCTCCACGTGTAGCCGAGCGTCGTCGTCGCGCCCGCCGCGAGCGCAGCGCTGGTCCGCAAGGTGGTGATCGGCGTGACGGTTGCCCCCGATACAGCCTCGACGACGATCGGAAGGCCGGTGGGCACCTCGGTGGACGTATTGTTGGTGATCTCTACGTCGATCCCGAGCTCGAGTGAGGTTCCGCAGATGGACGCGTCGACGTCGAATGTCGAGAGTTCGAGGCCCTCGAACCCGGCGTCTGCCCCGCTGCTGTCACCGCTACCCGTATTATTATCTTCGTCGCACTCGTTGATGGTTCCGTCGGGATCGACCTGCGCCTGGGCCGTAAATCCGTCCTGCAACCAACCACTCGGGGGTGTCCAGGTCGTAAGGATCGTCTCGGATTGACCGGGGAGCAACCGCTTTGTGGTCTGGACAGTGCCGATCGTCTCGGTGTTGCCGTTGCTCTCGGCAACGACCTCGACTTCAGCTCCAGCCGCGACACCCAGCGCGCCCTGGTTGGACACGGTGACCGCCACCTCGACCTCGACATCGGTTCCACACGCCGGGTTTCGCACCTCGACGCTCTCCACCACCAGGTCGGGCGCGTTGAACAACCCGCCGGGCTGGACGTTCAGGCGGAAGGAGTTCGTCGAGCTTCGCGCGTAGTGGCGAGGCTCCTGTGCGGGGATCGCACCATCATCGAGCACATTCGTGATGTGATATGTGTGCTGGTTCCAGATCGTGCGCGTCGGCACCCATCGATTCTGGGCGTCGCCGTACACGCGAACGCCCGCGTTGCCACCGCTGGGATAGTTGGCGTAATTGGTCTCGCAATTATCCCGACCGAGCTGATCGTTATTCGCCACGACCACGATCTCGGCGTTGAAGTCGGCATCGACGTCCGCGACGATCGGATACTCGCTGCCCGTGCGTGTGCTGTTGGCCTGTTCGAAGAGTACGTCGCCGGTCCCGCCGTCGAACACGCGCAGGAAACACTCGTCGTTGTAGACGACCTCGGCCTTGCCGTCCCCCTCGAAGTCGAACACGCTCGAGCCGGTGCGCGAGCTCGACAGATCCTGGACCTCCACCGACCAGAGAATGCCGTCGGTACGTTCCGTCGAGCATAGCGATGGATCTGGGTTGGAGCCGACGCAATCCAGGTCATATACGGTGTATCGCCCCTGCCCGGCCGCCGAGATCTCGGCGTTCCCGTCACCGTCGAAGTCCGCGATGGTGGGAGGACCGCCCTCACCGCCGCCGGGAATGGCAACGGGGCCAAACACCAGACTCTGGCCATCCGTGCTGAACGCAAAGACCTCGCCGTTGGACACGGTGGCCACGTTGGGTTGGCCGTCGCCGGTGAGGTCGCCCACCGCGGGATATCCGTCGCTGTACGTGCCCGAGCGGTCCCACAGCATCGTGCCATCCATCTTCATGACGCGATTTCCGGCCACGATCTCGAGGGTGCGATTTCCGTTCGCGTCGACCTGCCCGTCCATATCGACCAGAGCGGTGTTCGCGGAGTTCCCGCGTTGCCCGCCGGCGCCCCCTCCGTTGAGCCCGTTCCAGATATTGCCCTGCGCGTCCACAACGCTGAATCCCAGCGCAATCTCCGGAGAGCCGTCGCCGTTGATATCACCGATGGACATCGCTGCTTCGTTATCAATATTCCCGAGCGCGCCCTCGTCTGTGGCCCACATCTCGACCAGATCCGGGTTGCCCGGCTCGTAATCGTAAGCCACGAGCCCGCCACCGGCTTTCGATGCCACGATCTCCAACTCCGGGTCGGACGTATCGATATTGCCGACGGCAATGCCCGCGGTATTCGGTGTGACCGCCTCCACCCCTCCAGAAGCCAGCAGGCTCATATCGTCACCGTTGATCACCCCGATCGCCGCACCGTTGAGCCCACCGCGATAGAATAGGACCACGATCTCCGGGATCCCGTCGTTGTCGACATCGGCCACGATAGGCGCGGTAATCGACTTGTCGTAGGTTCGCCCGCCGCGTTCGAAGCCCAGAAATTCGTCTTCGATGGCCGGCGAGAACTGGCCGACCGGCGGCTGGTACTGGCAGGCATCACCGATGGCGTCCTGCGGCAGGCACTTGCCGAGAGTCTCCTCGCAATATTCATCGTCCGGGCACTGGAACGTGCTCTGGCAATCGTCCCCGGGTGTCGTGCAGGCGTCGTAGATGCAGACATCCTCGCCGGTGCAGCACAGCCCGAGATTTTCGCCGCACCGCGTCCCGGAACACGGATCCAGGCACTGACCGTTCAGACACTCCTGACCCGAGTCGCAACACGTACCACCGCATTGACGTTCCTCCGGGCAGGTCCACGTGTCGACATCCGTCTCCGCGGCATCCGCGTCCGAGTCGGCGTCGCCCATGGTCGCCCCATCGCTGTCGGCTGCATCACCGGGCTCAGTGTCAGACGTATCGGCCGCGTCGACACCTCCATCTCCTCCGGCGCCGCCCCCTGGCGAGTCGTCACAACTTCCACAGGCGGCGAAGAACGAGCAGAACGCAAACAAAACCACGAACCAGGAACACTGCCGACCGGAGACACGCATATTACGACCTTTTTTCGACGTCGAGAAAGCTATTGGACATAGTATATCCGCCAGACACCCTCGTCGAAACCCGAACGGGCATTTTTTGTAGACAGGCCGTCGTCAGACGCCGGTTCCCGGTGCGAGTCGAGGCGCACCGAAAGCGCGGTAGACACACGCGGAACGGCGTCCCGATCGAGAGAACCTGTATTCTGTAACTCAGTTCAGTCCGCGTCGAGCGCGTAGCGCACGAGCGAGGCGAGTGAACCGGGAGTGATAGGACGCGTCAGGAGATGATCGTTGCCATCGGTGTACTCCTCTTCTCCCTCTTCGACGGTGAAGACGAATTTTAGCGAGTTGAATTCGGACTGGAGATCCGACGTAAAGTCCATGGCATCGGAGTGCTCGGGCCGAGCGTCGAGGATCACCAACTCGGGCGGCTCGACATCGCGGTTCAGGATTGTGCGGGCTTCCGACTGATTCTTGGCGACCAGTACGTCGTAGCCATTTTCGGCCAGCACGCGTTGGATAAGGCGGCGACTCGAAGCATTGCCGTCCACGACGAGGACTCGCTCGCTGCCCGTCTCCTCGACGACCAACGTCGACTCTTCGATGCCGACGTCCGAGCCACTCGAGGTCGAGGTCGGCAGCCGCAGAATCATGGTCGTTCCATGACCAACCGAGCTCTCGACGTCGACCGATCCGCCGGCATCTTCGACGATCCGCTGGACCATCGACAGACCCATCCCCGTTCCTTCACCAGCCTCTTTCGTCGTGAAGAACGGCTCGAAGATCTTCGCGATCTTGTCTTCCGGTATCCCCTGACCATTGTCGACCACGCGGATCTCGACGAAAGCCCGCTCGAACTCCTCACCGGCCGGATCAGGGGCGTGAGTCTCGACGCGCACGCGCCCATTCCCATCGACGGCATCGCGTGCGTTGAGGATCAGGTTCAACAAGACCTGTTCGAGCTCGACGTGGGTCAGTGACACGATCGGCCGCGAGTCGTCGAGCCTCGTCTCGAGGACCACGCGCGGCGGCATCACCCGCTCGAGAAAAGACACCAGCCTGTCGACCTCGGCGTTGACATCGAGGTCTTCGGACTCCTGGTCGTCGACGCTTCGCTGCCGCCCGACTGACAGGAGGCGCCGGGAGAGCGACGCGGCCGTCTCCCCGGCCTGGATGATCTCCTCGACGTCACGGACCAACTCTGGCCGATCGGCCAGTTCGTGCTTCAGCAACTGACCGTAACTGTTAATGACCGCGAGCATATTGTTCAGGTCGTGGACGAGTCCGCCGGCGAGCTGTGCGACGAGCTGCATGCCCTCGATTTGAGCGAGCTTCTCGGTGGCTCGCTGCAACTGCTCGACCGACTCACTCTCCGGGCTGATATCGCGGAGCACGAGCATCAGGGCGAACTCCTCGTCGCCGTCGATCCTCCGGGCGGTGAACTCGGTGCGCCGCTGCGCCATCTTTGCGCCGACGAGCGGAAGCTCGGCGCGAACCGGCTTGCCGTCACAGGCTTCCTGGAAGAACTTCCTCGCCAGTGTGTCGTACCCATCTGCGATGAACTCGAGATAGCGCGAGCCGACGAACTCTGACTCCGGCAGCTCGAGGAGGGCGCACGCGAGCTCGTTCGCTCGAATCACGTAGCCGTCTTTGTCGAGCAGGACGAAGCCGTCCGGCGCCTCTTCAAACGCCTGCTCGACCCACCCAGCACGATCGCGCGACTCCACGCCGTAAAGACTCTCTGCCTCGGAACTCAAGTACCATCCCTTTCGTCAACCGACCGCATTCAAAGCGCTCGAAAATTGTCGACCATTGTCGCGACCCGAACTCTTCACCCGTGCGCAAAGATTGACTCGTCGTCTCGCGTCGCAATCTCCCCAGATTCAAACCGTTCCCGAGCGACCCAAGAACCGCGAGTGCTCCCACGATATCACAGGATCTCAGCGGGATCCATAAATTCGTGAGTTTTTGTTTGTGCAAAAACACCGTCTGGTCAAACAACCTCGGACGCCGCGAGTCCGTAGACGATCACCCGACGAAGCGCCTGCTCTCGAGCATTGTCGGCCTCGGCGAGGCCCATGCGACCCAGGTGCTCATCGAAGTCATCGATGTCCGAGAGGCTGGTGAGCACGTCGTCGAGATCGACATCCGGGAGCTTGCCCTGACGAAGCTCGTCACGGATCTCGCCCAGCGCCTGCAGACCGGCCACGAGGTCGAGCTCGATGTCCGTGAGGTCGCTTCCGAACGGGGTGCGTGGAATCCGACCGCTCGCGCGAGCTTCCCGGAGCAACGCATCGAGCGCCTCGGGGGTATTGTCTCGCGCGGGCACGGGAATCTCGTAGTCATCCGGCAGCTTGTCGGCCTCGATCGCCTGCTCGACCAGCTCACCCTGGAACCTCGAATCGGCGACACGAATCAGAGCGCGCACGACCTCCTCGTCGCTCTTTCCACGCAGGTCGGCCACGCCGTATTCGGTGACGATGATATCGCGCAGGTGCCGGGGAATGGTGGTATGGCCGTAGCGCCAGACGACGTTCGACTCGACCGTCCCACCCGACTCACGCGTGGCTGGAAGCATGATGATCGAGCGCGCCCCGTCGAGCTCGTGCGCCATCTTCACGAACTCGAATTGCCCGCCGACCCCGCTGACGACGCGCTGATTCTCGAGGCCGTCGCTGACCACGGCCCCGAGCAGCGTGACCTTCATCGCCTCGTTGCAAAAACGCGCGTGCCTGCGCTGCCGACGCTTGAGCTGCTCGTCTCCCAGCAGCAGATTCGTGAACTTCACGCTCGTCATCGCGATGCGGTCTCGGTCGGACTCGGGGAGCTCGCGAAGCGCCCGGTAGAAAGACGGCGAGCCGAGGTAGAAGCCGGCGTGGATCGCAACGGGTTGCTCCAGGTCCTCCACAGCCAAATCGCCGTCGTCCAGGCGCTGCTGCGTCTCCAGGTCGGCAGCGACGCCTCGGTCGATCACCCCGCACTGCAGCAAGTGCAGCAGCCCCTCGACAAACATCTCGGTCGACGCGTAGAGCCCCTGCTCGAATGGCTTAAGGCCGCCCTCCCGGTGGACCGTCGATCCCGGCCGACGATCGATCTCGAGGTCATCGGCGAGCTGGCGATACGCCGCGTTGTCGGTGTGGCGAAGCCCCGCCGCCCAGCACAACGCCATGCCCATACTGCCGATGCCCACCTGTATCGTGCCGCCGTCGCGCAGCAGGCTCGAAGCCCGAATGCCGATGGCGAACTCCGCCGGGTCCGGGGCCATGCGCGGCAGGCCGAACGGCTCGAAGTCCAGCTCGCGGTTATCCAGCACGAAGTCGAAGGTCTCTGCATCGATCTCGGCGCCACCACCAAGCGCCGGCAGGCGGCTATTAGTCTGGGCGACGAGCAGCGGCGCGTCGCCCTCCTCTTCGCGCCGGCGCAGGTACTCGCTGAAGACATCCAGCGACAGATCCGTGTTGCCGCCGAGGTCGTATCGACTCGCGTCTCCATCAGCGCATGGGGCGACCAGTTGCGCCAGCACGTCGATATCCGCGTCCAAAACCTCCCGTAGCGCGTGGGTGTAGTTGACGGATTTATGGTTTCGCTGCGCGTGTTCGTTGCCGATCAACGATCCCGGGGGATAGTAGAACTCTCGCACCACGATGTGATCGGGGAGTTCACCCTTTGCCCTGAGCTGACCGTATTTAAGGGGGACGTAGTCGTCGTAAAGCCGCTCGACGATCGGTCCCATCAGACGCTGTTGCAGCCCACTGGCCGCGGCGGGCGGGTTCAAGGTCAGGGCCGTGAAGATCTCGAGGTGCTCGACCTGCCCGTCCAGCGCGCGGTCGACCAGCGCGTTGGCGATGTGGTTTGCCTTTCCGATCCCGAGCGGCAGCGCGAGGCTGATGCGCGGCCCAATTTCATCGACGATCGCATCGACGATCGCATCCACACCCTCGAACAACTTCGGACGACTCATATCCTGCTCCATCTCATAGCTCCGTGACGGCGTGAAAACTCCGTGCGAGACGCGCAGTTTCAAGAGCCAAGAAATGCGACAGGCGCGAGCCCTTGGGGACTCGCGCCTGTCGTGCACGATTTCGTATCTCGCCTATGGACTCCAATAACGGAACCCGGGCCGAATTACTTACTCGGCTGCCGGAGGCAGCGCGCGCTTTCGACCCGTCTCCTCGTCGGCGTCCGACGAGTAGTCGCGCAGTACGCGATTCTTCAGCGTGACGTTCGAGTCGAATAGGAACTGAATCCACAGCTTGAAGAGGCTTGGGTGGTGGTAGAGCTCCTCTTCGTAGAAGTCCGCACAGATGCGGCGCAGCTCCGGGAGCTTGTTCCAGGGTACGGCCGGGAAGTCGTGGTGCTCGTTGTGGTGGAACACGTTCAGCGAGACCTTGTTGGCGGGTCCGTAGTAGCTGTAGGTCTCCTGAGTCTCCTTGAAGACGAAGTGTTCCTGGACGAGTCGAGCGCTCAGCGGGTGCAGCCCCAGGCTGAAGACGAAGCTCGCCGCCAGGTACGCCAGCGACCACCAGCCCAGAAAGTAGATGATCGCCGCATCGAACGCGAACACGACCAGCGCGTTCATGACGACCCACTTGGTCCAGAACGGAATCTTGCCGTTCTTCTGGAATTTCGAGGTGCGCGCCGTCTGAAACAGCGGGTAGAAAAGCTGCCAGATCAGCTTCTTGACCGTCGAGTTGCCCACCCATTCAGCCTCGGCTTTGGAGGCGAGGTCGGCGTCGAACTCGGGGTCGCCCTGAAAACGATGGTGCTTGAGATGATAGTTGCGAAAGCTCGAGGAGCTCGGCACCAAAAACGGCATATTGGCGATCCAGCCGACAATCTCGTTGCCCAGCCGGCCGCGGAAGACGCGCTTGTGCGAGACCTCGTGGACGATCGCGAACAGGCTGTGGTCCATGAAGGCGCCGACCAACCACGCGGTCGCCAGAAGCGATGGCACCAGCACCCAGAGTGGCTGCGCGGTCATGAACTCCGAGCCGAAGAACCACGCCAGCCCGACCTGCGCGGCTACCACGCTGACCGCGATGACTGCGGTCCAGGGATTCTCCCCGAAGAGCTCTTTGATCTCGGGGTGCTCTTTGATGAGCTTCTTCATCCGCGAGCGGTGCGGCTCGGGATAGTCGACGACGATATAACCGTCTTCGTCGATCAGATTCTCGGGCTCGGCCGTAGAATTCGAGGTATTTTGAGTGCTGGACATACCGTCATTCCTAATCATCAGGACAAAAATACAGTGCGTCGGGCAGGTCCTCATCCCTTTCGACGTGGACCGACGGCGGGGAGCGGTGGAGCCACTCCCGTGAAACCCGACTCGTGCAACGCGTGTTAACTATCATCGAACCCGTTTTTCTGCAACGGGTTAGCACGTCGAGTCCGACGCTGCTCCGCTGCAAAATTTTCCGTTCCGGCCGCAAGCTTTTCGAGTCGGCCCGGTGACGCGGGCTACACCACCGGGCGACGTCGCTACGACAGATACCAGGGGTCCTGTCGCTCGAGGTCCCCCGGCGGCAACGCCCCGTGTGCTGCGTCGTGGTCCTCGCGGAAATACGTCGCGATCGCGTCGGCGAGGGTGTCCGAGACCAACCGGATATTGTCCCATCGCACCGACACTGGTTTGTCGTCGGGCCCGAGCTCACAGACCAGATCCTTGCGGACCTCGATCGCGATCGAGCTGGTACGGCGACGGGAGAATCGATAGCGCTCGATGAATTCAGCCCGGTCCGCGCAGAATTGCTCGACGTGCTCATAGGAGTCTTCCGCGGCGGCAAAGGCGTCTTCGCGACCGACCGGGGGGCGCCGGTACATGTGCATGAAGCTTCGAAACGCCTCGGACTCCGACGATCGCAGGTTGGTGTCGAAGAGCATCTCCCACACTGTCTCGTAAGACGGATCGGCCGCCGTGTCGGGAAACTCCGCCTCGAATTCGTCTCGGAGCGCGCGGAAGAATGACCAGACCTGATAGCGCACCTCCAGGCTCCCCTCCGGCAGGAGATACGGATAGTTGTGCGCCACCGGAATCTTGGCCTTCTCCAACGTCAGCGATATCCGGTCACGCAACACACGGTCGGCGGTGAACTCGGCGAGCACGTCCGGGTAGAGCGGGTCGAACAGCCCTGCGGGCATCTCCGACTCGGTCTGATACCCGATCGAGCGGGTCATCAGGCTCATCGCTGGCCGCTCGGTCCCACTCTCGTTGTACTGGTCGTAGGTATGGATGGCGATCTTGACGAGTCGCCCTCCGAGCTGCGCGTCGAAGCCCGCCGATACCTCGTCGTAATAGTCCTCGAGCACCTGCTTTTTCTGGCGGTGCGACAACAACTTCGAGAACGGGTAGTTGATCGCGTATCGATGCAGGTGATCGGCGTTGCGAGGGGTGGAGCCCGGAAATCGCGCGAAGTCCATGAGCACTCGCGCCACGTTTACCCGTCCGTATCCGGGCAGCCCCAGCGATTGCGCCAGCCGTTCTGCGATAAAACCCGCCCCCCAATCGCGCTCTCGTACGTAGTCAGGACCGACCTGCTCCAGGCTGATGGGATTCCCGGCGGAGTCGACGAGGAACTCGGGGGGCAGCCAGTGTCCGTCGTGAATCACGTCGATAAAGACCAGCGGCTTGATCGAATCATCCAGCGTGCAGTCGCGGGGTTCCGATTCGTCCACCTCCACCATCTCGAATACCGAGTGAGCATCGGTCGTCAGTCGTCGTACGTCGTTCATCGTCCATCCCATACAGAGTCCGGCGTACGTTATCGTGAACGCAGCGAATTGGCAGCCCTCGTTTTGGCGGCGCCGCCCCACCGTCGTAGTTGACGTGCGCCGGCTCGATCCTACCCTCCACACGAAACGAATTGTCCAAGCGGAGATGAAGCTATGAGATTTCGAATGTGGATGGTCGCGATCGTCGCACTGGCGTTGGTCGCATGCAGTAGCTCCAAGGAGCAGACCGAGACCGACAGTCAGACACAGACCGGCCAGCAAGCAGTCACCGAGGCGGCCTCAGACGACGAGGCGGCTCACGAAGAACCTCAGAAGACCGTAACCGGCCACCGCAAGGGCAGCCAGCACGGTGCCAGGCACCAGGGCGCGGAGGGGCCACGCGGTCATCGCTTCAAAGAACCCGCCAAATACGCGAAGCGCTGGAACGATCCCAGCCGCGACGAATGGCAGAAGCCCCAGGAGGTCATGGCCATCCTCGGCGTCGAGGAGGATATGACCGTCGTCGACCTCGGTACCGGCACCGGCTACTTCGTGCCTCACCTCGCCAAGACCGTCGGACCGAACGGCAAAGTCCTCGCCCTCGATGTCGAGGAGCCGATGGTCGAATACATCAAAAAACGCGTGCTCGATGAAGGCATGGATCAAGTCGAAGCTCGCGTGGTCCCCTACGACGACCCCGGCCTATCCGCCGAGAGCATCGACCGACTCCTGACCGTCAATACCTGGCATCACATTCAAGATCGCGAGGCCTACGCCAGGAAGCTGGCGGACGCGCTCGTGCCCGGGGGCGCGGTCGCAGTCGTCGACTATACCCGGGACAGCCCGCATGGGCCCCCGAAGGACCACAAACTCGAGCCAGAACAGGTCGTCAAAGAACTCGAAGCGGGTGGATTGAGCGCAAAAATTGTCGAGGAGGACCTGCCGCGCCAGTATATCGTCATCGGTCGCAAGGCCGCCGAGTAAGCCACACGCGGTGTGTCGAAGCCATGAGTGAACCCTCCGCCAGACTCCAGAAAATCGCCGACGCCATCTCCGAGGTCTACCCGCTCGGGGTGGCCGGCGACCCCTACCTGTGCCTGTTGCGCGTGCTCGACGAGCAACTCGACGACGTCAGCGACGAGCAGATGGCCCGGGTGCTCGCCGACTGCTTCGACATGGAGGTCGACTGGGCGCTGCGCGACGTCCGCCGCGTTCGCGACATCGAAGGACTCGACGACGACCAGTGTGACGACATCGAAGAGCTCCTGGCCGACGCTGGTCTCGACCTTCACTGACCCGGTGGGCCCGACTCGTCGTCCTCGAAGGTCCATCGGTGATTCAGCCCCAGGGTTACCGTGGTCTGGTCGAAGCCCTCCGACAGCTTCGGCAGCGTCGTCTCGATCCGGTCGAGCTCTCCACGATCGAGCAGCGAGATCTCCATGTAGATGTCCCAGTTCTCGATAAAAGTCAGCGCCCCACCGATGTGGATATTGGCTCGCGTGGTGGGGTCGAGCACGTATTCGGTGCCCAGGTCGTCGTTTGTGCCGCCAGCGGACGAATAGAACGGAAAGTAGAACTCCGTGCCGAGCCAGACCGCGCCCGACCGGGCGTCACCGAAGACGATCTCCCCGCCGACCATCGCCTCGGCAAACCGGGGAACATCCAACCCGAAATCCTCCAACCAAAGCGCCGTCCCATTGACCCCGGCGCTCGCCTTCAGGCGCACGAATTCGTCGATCGCCTGTTGATAGCGGGCTCCGACAACGGCTGAATTCCAGTAGCCCAGGTCGTCGAGTAGCGTCCCGCCGTCCGCCTGAATCCACAGCGCAAACTTCGGAAACGGACTGTAGTTGGAGTAGGGATCGTGCGTTTCCTCATCGCTCTCGCGCTTCGACAACGAAATGAGGGCGCCGAGCGTGGCTGTCTGCCAGAATTTGGCGTCGACGACCGACGGCTTCTTCGGCAAAAACGCCCCTGCCCCGTAGAGCTCGACGCGCTGCCCCCATGCATAGCGAGTCGTGAGGCCGAGCATGACGATATCGGTCTGGGTGAGCTCGGGCACCCCCACCAGGGGTTCGAGCTCCTCGGTCGAGGTCAGCACCGTGAGCCCCCCGCCGACCACCAACGTCTCTTCGGGCGGAACGATCCAGCTCTCGGCCTGCGAGCGGGCCGAGCCTCCCCCTGCGGTCTGAACCCGACCGACTGCGGCTTCGTCGTGGCCCTGCGCGACGACTTGCGCCGGACAGGCCAACCCCAGGATCGTGATCACCGCAATGAATATACTCGCCTTCGAGCTGCACATGATGGTGCCTCCAGTTTCTTTGATTGACCCATGCCACGTACCATATTCCTCCCTTCGACGAACGTACAGCGCGAGAAAACGATCTCAACTTCCCCTCGTAAGTCGCATCCTCGACGCCCTCGAGCCCCATTGTTCCAACACAGCGTTTCATATCGTTTCAAGAGAACTTGTGTTTTTTTACCTATTATGCGAGACAAATATGTAGAGAGAGTATCAGGGGGCTGCGAACGCGTTGGCACGCGTTAAGCAACCATCCTCCGCAGAACGGGACCGATCGCCATTCGAGCGCGTCCCACTGAAGCGGAGGACCGCAAATGAAACGCTTTCATCGCATCTATCTGTTCACTCTTCTCATCATATTTTCGAGCGGCGCGGCCATTCCGAGTGCCGATGCCGCCGAACTAGTCGACAGCGACGAGTTCACGCTCCAGGCGGGGGCGTTAGGAGAAGTAGGATTATCACTCACGGAATCCGAACATCACGAGGCCGACCCTCCTCCGGCCACGACTCTGAGGCTCGCACGCCTGTCCCTCGGAGGGACATGGAAACAACTCGCCGGCGCCAAGCTCCAGGTCGAGGGCCGAAGCGGCGACGTCGAATTGCTCGATCTCGCACTGGAGGCCACGCCGACGGAGTGGCTCGCGATCAACGCCGGTCGCTTCAAGCTCCCGGTCTCTCGAGAGTTCCTGATTCCCGCCGGCGACATGCTCTTCTCGAACCGAGCACTGATTCTCGAGCTCGCCCCGCGCCGCAGCACTGGCCTGGAGGTCGCGGTCGAAGCCGAGGCCGACTCGGTCGGGATAAAGGGAGCTGTCGGGTTATTTCAGCCCGGCCGAGGGCTGCTCGAGAACGAGGGACAGCTGCTCGTCGCACGCACCGCGGTCGAGCCGGCTCACGGGCTGGAGGTGCATATCGCCTTCGCCGAGCACGTATTCGACGACAATCGCTACGTCGACGACGCGGTCGCTCCGGCCGTGGAGCGCCCCGTCTTCGCCTACGATCGGCAGATCGACGTCGCCATCGGTTACCACGGCGAACATCTACATCTGCTCGGAGAGGGCCTGGTGGTGCTGGACTCGCAACTCGGCGACCATCCCTGGGCAGCGCACGCCAGCGGGGCGTATCGCTTCCGGGCAGGCGAGGTCGGACTCGAGCCCGCGCTGGCCTACGACGCGCTCGACGCAGGGGGCGAGCTCACGCACCGAGGCGCCGCCGCATTCAACACCTATTGGTTGGACACGCACGTGATGACCACCCTCGAGTACGAGCTCGAGCTCCCCGAAGACGGCACCAGCCATGTCGTCTCGCTCTTGATGCAGGTCGGGTTCTAGCCCTGTTTTCTCGCGAGACCTCGTCCGGTCAGCGTGAGCATTGCTCGCCAACCGCCATGGATGTCCCCGAATCCGGCTCGACAAACCCTCGGGGCGCAACCCAGGGGTCGCCATGAATGATCAACCACACGACGATGGATGGCCGGAGCCCGGCCCGATCTCGCCGGATGACGCACGGGAGTTGCTCGAGCGTGGCGCATGCCTTGTCGACGTCCGATCTCCGTCCGAATTCCGGCACGAGCATATCGAGGGCGCCATCAATATCCCGGTACACGTCTTGAGTGCCTATTACGGCGATCTCGTCGAGCGGAATTGCCCGATCATCGTCTGCTGTCGCAACGCGGAGCGCAGCGAGGTAGCATTCCGCGTGCTGCGCCAGATGGGCCTGATAAACGTCTACGACGGCGGGGCCGTAAGCAACTGGCTGTGATTCCTTACTCGGTGCTCGAGTAGACGCTCCAGTCAAAAGTGCGCCGCGACGCCAGCGACCTCGAATAACGTGCACAGAGAACCGCAAAATTGAAGAAGGTATAGGTCCTGAGGCTGCCCTGGTCCGCGTGGAATCCACGCGCCTTGTAGAAGCGACGGGCGCTCTCATTTTCCCGAACCACCCACAAAACGGCCTGATCGAAGCGCGCGGCGAGGAAGTCGAACGCGATGTCCATCAGGGCAGTCCCGACGCCAGCTCCCCAGTGTTCGGGGTCGACATAGATCGAGTAGATCTCGCCGTTCCCCCCGGCCTGAGGGCCTCGCGCTGGACCACACTGCAGAAAGCCGACGACTCCGTCGCCCGTATCTGCGACCAGTGAGACTGACTGATATCCGGGGTGATCGATCTGGCGAGCCCACGAGATGGCGCGTCGCTCCACTGACAGCTTCCGAAGCTCACTCGCTGGAAAAATACTCCCGTAAACCGCCCTCCACGATCGTACCTCGAGGTCGGCTAATTCGAAGACGTCGCCCGGCTTTGCAGTGCGTATGACTACGCTGGTGGTATCCATCAAGGCCTCTTTTTCTTCGGTCTCGCGCGCTGGTTAGAGTCGGATCCGTGCACCGATTCAGTCGACCTCGTCAGGGTAGCGAAACCTGGTCTACAGATCGACTTCATGGTCGATCTTTTCCCGCGCGCTTCGGCTGCGCCCAGGATGGGCGCAGCACGGAGTGTCGTGCGGCCATCTTGGCCGCACGCTTCAACCGCCCCTACTCACCTTTGAACTCCGCCTCTCGACGCTCGATGAACGAGCGAACGCCCTCGGCGGCGTCTTCGCTGGACATGACCTCGGCGAGTTGACCTGGCATCGCGTCGAGTGCGGCATCGAAGCCCTCTTCCTCGACGAGTCGCGAGGATTCGAGGACCGCCTGGACACCCAACGGCGCCTGTTTTGCGACGATCTCAGCCAACTGGAATGCCCGCTCGACGACCTCCTCGGGCGGGTGCACCTCCTGGACGAGCCGCATGCGCTTTGCCTCGACGGCGCCGAACTTCTCCCCCGTGAGCATATAGCGCATCGCGTCGCCCCACCCCGAGAGTCGGGGCCAGCGCAACGTCGCACCACCGAACGGAAAGATCCCGCGGCTGACCTCGATCTGACCGAACTGCGTATCCGCTCCGGCGAGCCGGATGTCGCTGGCGAGCATCAACTCGATGCCGATCGTCAAACACCATCCGCGCGCTGCGAGTATGACGGGCTTGCTCCGCGTGCGACCACGAAGGCCCAGCGGATCGACCTTGTCCTCGGGAAATAGCGCCGCCCCATCGAGGTTCGGAGCCACATCGTCGAGCTCCAGCCCGCTCGTGAAGTTCTCGCCGACCGGGTAGACCACCGCACACCACAGGTCGTCGTCCTCCTCGTATGCCGTATACGCCTCGCTCAGTTCCCCGAGCATTTGAGTATCGAACGCATTGAGCTTGTCGGCTCGATCGAGCCCAATGGCCCAGACATGCTCGCCGCGCTTCTCGGTCGTAATTCGTGCCTCAGTCATAGCTGTACTCCTCTCCCATGCGAAAATACACGCCCACCGACGGGACAAATGCAGTTGGTATCGAGAAGGAAAGTCAAAAACAAAAACCCTTTAACAAAACATACTCGATGGGTGATATTTTATCATCTTAATTTACTTTTAAACCCCCATAAATGCCGACCCATATAAGCGATATACTATTTACCGACGCGATCATCTGTGGTACCAAAAGACGACAAAGTGGACGCAATTAGATTTGGTCACGGCCCCCTAAATTCGGGTGGCCGTTCTGCGTAGCAGCCTCGCTCACTATAGAGGGTGCCACGTCCCGACCTGACCTCGTGACGTCCTGCTTCATGACCTGTTCATTAAATCGGGGGCATTTCGTTTACCTATAACGAAAGCCTTCTCTCCAGAAGGAAGTACGCATGCAGTTGAAAAGACGAGAGATCCGCAGACTCCTCAGCTCGCTTGGAGTCATTGTCACCGCCACAGCGATCCCCGCACTCGGGTTTGCGGCCGACATCACCGTGGATACCACGGACGATTCATTCGGTGATGGCAGCACCTGTTCACTTCGGGCGGCCATCGAATCGGCCAACTCGGACAGCGCCGTCGACGGCTGCGTGACCGGTGACGGCGCCGACAAGATTATTCTCAGCAGTGGTGAGACCTATGAGCTCACCATCACCGGGGACACTGGCCAGGACAATACTGAGGCGGACCTCTGGATCGACAGCGAGGTTGATATTGAAACCTCCGACACTGATCGCGCCACGATCAACGCCAACCAGATCAGTCGCGTGTTCACGCTCTCTGGAAATGGTCTCGCCACCTTCAGCAATCTAGCCATTACGGGCGGCCTCGTCGAACCCGGTCACGGCGGCGGCATCCTCAACGACGGCCAGCTGACCTTAGAGAACTCCGTGGTCCATGAAAATACGGCCCAGGGCAGCAACGGCAACCTCGAGCCCGGAGGCTTCGGCGGCGGCATCTATAACTCCGGCCTGCTGGATCTCATCGATACCACGGTCTGGGGCAACTCCGCCCTTGGCGGACATGGCCAGGACCGCGTCAGCGGCCGCGGCTCCGGTGGCGGTGGTGGTGCCGGGCTTGGCGGCGGCATCTTTTCCTCGGGAGACCTCGACCTCTCCAACGCCTATCTCTACTCCAATGGCGCTGCCGGCGGAAACGGCGGACATGCCAACGGATGTGCCACAGGTGCTGTAGGCGACGGCGGCAATGGCGGCGGCAATGGCGGCGCCGGCGGCGTGGGCAATTCCGGCGACGGTGACGCGGGTCTCTTCGGAGGCGGCGGCGGTGGCGGCGGCTCTGACCTGGGCGACGGCGGCGACGGTGGCTTCGGCGGTGGCGGCGGTGGTGCCGGTGCCCAAAGCTTCGGCGGCAACAACTCGAACTTCGGATCTGGTGGCTACGGCGCCGGAGACGGTGGAACTGCGAGATCCTCCTGCGGTTCCGGCGGCGGTGGCGGCGCCGGCATCGGTGGCGCGCTCTTCAACGACGAAGGCAGCGTCGTCATCGATGCGACCACCCGCATCCTCTTCAATGAGGTCTCTCCCGGAGCGCAAGGCGGTGGACACTTCGCCGGAAGTAATGGCCAGCCCGGCGAGGCAATCGCCAGCGCCTTTTTCAGCCGCAACGGTACGTTTGACTGCAACTTTGACTTTGAAGCTGGCAACCTCGAAGGATCGTTTCAGGACAACTTAAACTGCATCTCCACCACCGATACGTTCACCACGGTAACGATTCCCGAGGGCGGCGACTTCTGTCCGGACGGTGGCGTTCGACTCTTCGAATATGAAGATCTCGGCAATGGTTTCATCGATATCAAAGGCGATGATGTCTGCAATGGTAGTGACGGTCAGGACGGTCTTACCCCGGTCATCCAGACCACCGAAATCACCCCTGGCGACTCGGATTGCCCGGAAGGTGGCGTCCTCGTCGAAGTAGGCTACGACGATGGCTCCGGAACTGGCACCGCCGATGACGACGTCCTCGAAGACGCCGAAATCCACACCACCACCTCTATCTGCAACGGTGCAAGCGGCGAGGACGGTGCTGACGGTGCTGACGGTGCTGACGGCGAGGATGGTGACTCCGCAGCGGCCCTCTTGATTCGGACCACCAACCTCGACGAGCTCGATGAAGACAGCGAATTCTACGGCGTCTGCGAAGCCGGCGGTTCGCTCTTCGAGTCCGGCCGCGATCTCGACGGCGACGGTGCCCTCAGTGATGAGGAAGTCGAAAGCTCGACGTATGTCTGCAACGGAGCTGCCGGCCGGGACGGCGCGGACGACTCGGGTTGCTCCTCCACCGGTGGCAAGGCTCCGGCGTCCATGCTCGGTCTGCTGGGACTCTTCGGAGTGGCTTTGATTCGTCGACGTCGGCGTAACGAAGGCTAATCCTTAGAAGCCTGAGACGAAGGGCGCGCGGCTTGCTTGCCAGGCCGCACGCTCTTTTCTTTTTCTTGTCATTTTTTCGCTCGCCAGCGCCTCGAGATGCTTCCTCGAACTGCACGTACATGCAAAAGCCGGCCCGCCTGAGTTAGTATTGGCGTTCACCCGGTCGTCGCGCCCCGTTCCTGGAGCCAGATTGCCGGATGGGCGCCCCAGTTGCATCAAAGAGGTGGAACGCAGCCTATGAACCGACAGGCAAGGAAAAGACAGGCGAGTTATGTCCAGCTCGCCCCCCACGAGCTCGCAGCAAGCATCCGAGGACGTACCGCGATCTTCATCGGGGCGACCGGGGCCGGGAAGTCCACCCTGGTTGCGTCCGTCGCCGACCACCTGCCGCCCGACGCCCGCGCGATGTGCGCCGACCCGGGCTCGCCGGCCTTTGGAGCCCCGACGACCATCTCCATGGCACATCGGCGCGAGGCACTATGGCGCGTCGACGACTTCGAGGCCATCGGCTCGCTGGATGCGGGCAAGTACCGCCTGAGCATTTTGGGCGCGGCCAGCAGGCTCCTCGCGGGCACCTCGCCGCACACCCTGCTCATCGACTCACCCGGCCTGTACCGAGGCGGGATCGCGCGCGAGTTTCTGACTCAACTCGCCGCCGTCACTGGCGCTGACCTCGCCGTATACCTCGTCGATGACATCGAGAACGCCGAGCTCTTGCCCGCCGCCCGCAGCGCCGGCCTGGACGTTTGGCTGGTAGAGCCATCGGCGAGCGCCTCGAGGCCGTCCAAGAGTGCGCGTCGTCGCGCCCGCACGAGCGCATGGGATGCATTTATCGACGGCGCCCGCGTGCACACCCTGCAACTCGACGAGCTCGCCGTAGTCGCCGACCTCCCTGTCGAGGTTGGGTCGCTGGTCGGTCGCGTGGTGGGGCTCGGCTCAGACGACGGGCGCATCGCCAACGCCGGCGAGGTCGTCGCGGCCGCGGACAATCGCCTGGAGGTCAGGGCACACCTGGAGGAGTCGGACCGCGTCCAGTCCCTGCTGATCCGCGATGCCGGACGCGGGCCGGAAGGCCTCCTGCGCACCGTCCGTGCACGGGACAACGACGAGGCGGGGATCGTCGAGGTCGACCGCCGCACACCGTTCACGCTTCGCGACCGTACCTCCGCCCCGAGCCTCGACGCTCCGCAAACGCTGCGCGTCGGCATGTTCGAGGTCTCGCTGCTCGGCGGACCATTCGACGATCCATCGGCCTACATCAGCCTGCTCCACCACGAACGCGGCATGCTCGTCGATTTCGGTGAATCATGGCGACTCCCCACCCGCCTCCACCACCAGCTCACCGACGTCTTTCTCACGCACGCCCACGTCGATCACTTTGCGGGCTTCGTCGACGTGCTGCGCCGACGCGTCCACGTCCGCGACGCCTGTCGGGTCTGGGGTCCACGGGGCACGGCGCGCCGAGTCGAGGCGATGATCGACGCTTTTACGTGGGACCGCCTCGAGGAACACGGTCCGGTCTTCGAGGTGTGCGAGTTTCATGGCGACGAGATCCAGCGCTTTCGAGTCGAGGCCGGCATCTCCGCGCTCGAGGCCATCGGCGTCGAGCCCAGCGACGGGCGCCTGCTCGACGAGCCGCGCTTTCGCGTGCACGCCACGGTGTTGGACCATGGAACGGATTCACTGGCGTTTCGTTTCGAGGAAACGCAGCACTTCGACGTGCGCTCGGACCGGCTTGGCCCTCCATTCGATCCCGGCCCCTGGCTCGGCGAGCTCAAGCGCCTGGCTGCCATGGGTGACGAGGATCGGGTGTTGACAATGAGTGACGAGTCCAGCCATACAGTTGGAGAGTTACGATCGCGGCTTTTGCTGGAGCGGCCGGGCCAGTCGCTCGTCTATGCCTCCGACCTCGCGGACAGCGCCGAAAACAGGCGTCGACTCACGGATCTGGCGCGCGGCGTCGATCTGTTGGTCTGTGAGGCGTATTTCGCAGAGCGAGACCGTGAAAAAGCGGCGCTCGCCAGGCATCTGACCACGACGGCTTGTGCCGAGATCGCCGAGGAAGCAGGCGTGGGAAAGTTGCTTCCGTTTCACTTTTCAGCTCGCTACGGCGATGAACCGCACCTGATCTACGACGAACTGCGCAGCCACTTCGACGACGTCGTCATCCCTCGGCAACTCCGAGCAGAAATCGACGACTAGACGAACCACGCGGCGTTTGTTGTCACAAAACATCAAATGCGACTATCGACTTGAACGAAAAGCCTTGATACTCTCCTTCGTATCTCGAAAATGCGAACCGAACCGTTACGTTGGTGCGATGTCTGTCAAGCCACTCCGCGCAGCAATAATCATTGCCGTGATCTTCTTTGTGGCCTCGATGGTCTATATCTGGCTGTCCACGCAGTGGGCTACCCAGACATCTGCGGACGTCGCACACCTCGCGCAGATCGAATTGATCAAGGGAACGACGTTTATGCTCGTCTCGTCGTTTGTGATCTTCGGATTGTCGTTCTACTTCTTGCGCAGGCTTCAGAGACAAAACGACCAGATCATTCAGACTCGCGAACGCCTGATGGAGGTGCAGGGCCGTGTACTCACGGGTACGCTGACCGCATCTGTCGCACACGACCTGAAGAACTTACTCGCCGTCATCCAGCCCAACCTCGAGTTTGCCATCGACGAAGAATTGCCCGAGAAAGCCAGGCAAGACTCCCTCGAGGACGCCCTGATGGCGGCACAGGGGCTGTCCTCGCTCAACGATAGGCTCAGCCGAATCGCACAGCAGGGCCGCAAGAAAGAACCCGAGGAATGCGACCTCGCGCAGCTCACCCGCGACGCACTGACGATGGTCCGCGCGCACTCCAAGCTCGAGAACCGCGACGTCAAGATCGTGGCTCGTGACGTCGTAGACATCAAAGTCTTCCCGGATCTGGCGGTCCACACGATCATCAACCTCTTGCTGAACGCAGCGGACGCGACCGAGGTGAACGGGAAGATACGGCTGTACGTGCGACGCCGTACCGGGAGCGTCGAGCTCGAGGTCCACGACGATGGCGTGGGGATCCCGGAGCACCTGCGAAGCGAGCTCCTCGAGCCATTTCAGACCACGAAAGAAGACGGCACAGGACTCGGTCTGTTTATCGTCAGTCACTTTGCCCGCATGCACGGCGGACATATCGAGCTCGGGGAATCCGAGCTCGGAGGGGCACTCGTGCGCGTGACGCTTCCGCGCGACAGCGAGTCGAACCTCTCCGAGAGCGATCCGATCTTCCTGCCGGCCAGCTCGGTCGACGTGTCGAGCGCGAACAGCTTCGACCCACTCGAAGACCAGGGAGAGTCGCCCGAGGTCCGCAATGCCGATCCCAATCCGGACACGGCAGATACCATCGAACAGACGAGCCCCTCGCTCTCGGAGTAGCCGCTCCGATCACGAGGGGCTTATCGGACATGTCGGCTGCTCAACCCGACAGGCGTCCACCGTCGACCAGGAACGTCGAACCATTGCAGTAGCTGGCGTCATCCGATGCCAGAAACAGCGCCATATTGGCGATCTCTTCATTCTTGGCGTAGCGGCCCTGCGGGATCGACGCGGCAAAATTATCGTGCACGGCCTGCGGGTTATCGGGGCTGGCCTGCTCCTCGATCGAGCGCATCATGCGGTTGTCGACCGGTCCGGGGTTGACCGTATTGACACGAATACCCTCCGGGCCGAGCTCCTGCGCCGCGGACTTCATCAGTCCGATGACCGCGTGCTTGCTCGAGCAATATGCGCCGAGCCCTGGCGCCCCGATCATCCCGGCGACCGACGACGTGATGACGATGCTGCCACCGCCGCGCTCGAGCATCTTCGGAGCCGCGTACTTGATCCCATACCAGCTACCCATCAGGTTGACGTCCATGACCTTGCGGAACTCGTCGTCCTCGAGCTGCATCAACGGCTTGACCGAGCCCTCGATACCGGCGTTCGCGAATAAGATGTCCAGCCCGCCGAACGCGTCGACGGTCGCCTCCACGTACGCCTCGACCTGCGCCGGATCGCTGATGTCAGCAGCGCTGATGGCGACATTCTCCGAGCCGATGTCATCGGCCACCTCCGCGAGCTTCGACTCGTCGAGGTCGACCATCATGACGCTGGCCCCCTCGTCGATGAACAACCGGGTCGTCGCCTCTCCAATACCACCGGCGGCTCCCGTTACGATCGCTACTTTCCCGTCTAGCTTACCCATTTAGATCACTCCGAGTATCAAATTGAGGCATGCCGCCTTGAGGCGACACGCGCATCCTTATGTCTGTGTGCCTTACGAAGTTAGACAACAAATAAAAAAAGCAACTCGCCGGCGACTCGGCTCACCCAATTGTCACAAAAAAACGGGCCCGACTGCGGTCAGCAGCCGGGCCCGTAGGGATGTGGCTCGGGAAGGTGTTACGGAGTCTGGGTCGTCACGTCACCGCGCATCGCCGTGGTGTGGGTACCGCAGCGATATCCGTTGAGCTCGGCGGCCAGGTTGGCCGTCAGCGTAAACGTCACGTCGTCGCCGTTCTGGACCCAGTTGACGTCCGTATCGGTCTCGAGCGTGCCTTCTTCACCGCTTCGCTGCGAGGCGAGCACCGTATCGGTCACAGGGAGCGGCGAGGTGGAGTTGATCAGCTCGAACGGGTGGTTGCCCACGGTGGCATTGTTGACGATCTCGTAGCGCCAGCCCTCATTGAGCGTGATGGTCTGGTTGGCGGCCTCTGTGCCAATCCAGTCTTCATAGAGCGCCGGCTCCGCGCCAGTCACGTCATACGAAGTGTTGCCATTGTTCGACAGCGTGAAGCGCACGGCGGGGGTGTCCGCCGGCACGGTCACCTCGAAGGGGACGACAACCACATCATCGTTGCTGTCGGTCGTGGGCGGATCCTCCGAGCCGGACGTGCCGTCGAATTCATACTCGCCAGCGGTGCCCGTGTCGTCGTGGAGCATCGCGTAGAGCGTCTCGCCGTCATCGGCGGGACGCGTCAGCGCCACGGTGACATCGGTGACCTCGCCTGCACTGATCGCCTCAGAGTGGCCGATGACGCCGGCAGGGGCGTCTCCAGCTTCGTTTTGCTCGTGGATGACGATAAAGCCGTCGTCGAGCAGGTTCGCGCTGTCGATCGTGACCATCGTGGACAGCTCGAGCGTCTGATCGGTCGGCGTGACCGTCGGCTCGTTGCTCGGCGTGGAGACCACGAACGACTCGACGACAACTTCGCCGTTGGACTCGACGGGCGGATCCTCCGGGTTCTCGGCGGTCCCGTCGAAGGTGTAATCGCCGTCGGCGGGATCATCGGTGTGCAGCATCGCGTAGAGCGTCTCGCCGTCCTCGACGTCGCGGTCGAGCGTGACCGTCACGTCCGTGTTGATTCCGTCGGTCAACGCGGCATGTCCGATTACGCCGGCGATGGCGTCGCCCGCTTCGTTCTGTTCGTGGATGACGATCCAGCCGGCTCCCTCAGACACAGCTTCCTCGACCACGACCTCGTTGGCCGGATCCGCGGTCTGGTCCGATACGGTGACCGACGGCTCCTGGGCGCCTGGTGCGCTGACGACGAATGAATCGATGACGACATTACCGTCGGCGTCGACGGCCGGCGGATCTTCGGGATCTTCAGCGCTGCCGTCGAAGTTGTACTGTCCGTCTTCGGGGTCGTCGACGTGGAGCATCGCGTAGAGCGTCTCTCCATCCTCGATATCGCGACCCAAGGTGACGGTGACGTCCGTGCTCATACCGTCGGTAACGGCCGCATTTCCGATGACCGCACCGGGTGCATCCGCATCAGCTTCGTGGATGACAACCCAGCCAGCCCCGTCGGAGTACACCTCGTCGACGGTGACCTCGTCGAGCGGATCGGCTGTTTGATCGCTGGCGACGATGCTCTGGGTCTCTTCCGAGGTGTCGCCGTCGGTCTCTGTGTCCCCGGCATCTTCATCAGCGTCCATCATGACATCGCCCGCGTCGGCCGTGCCATTGTTCTCGCTGTTGTTATCTTCGTCATCGGGGCCACACGCACCAACCGCAAAGGCCAGCGCAACTACCATCAGGACTCGCAATAATCTCTTCATTTTGTTCCTCATCGTTTAATTTGCTTAATGTTGCGTTAAAACTACCTCTTTCGAGGCCACCTTTCATGGTTAGCGAAATGGAAAGTACGTAGCAAATCACTGGTGTAAAGGTTTGAACAAGTCTCGCGGCGTTTAGGTTGCTCACTGTCTTCGAATAGATATGTTGAAAACGCTCGCCCTTCGGAGGGCGAACGGTCCACTACCGATGCATGGAGAAGTTGGGATGAAGAAATTAGCTGTTGCGCTCACGCTGGTCGTCGGCCTGCTCGCCTGCTCGACCAGCTTCGCCCAGGATGCAAAATTCGGCATCATCGCCGGACCGTCCACGAACACGGTCCTGGCCGACAATAGTGACTACAAAGATGCGGTCGACCCGGTCACGCTCTACTCGGTCGGCATCCAACTCGACTACGAATTCCACGACTTCATCAGCGTCACCCCGGAGATTCTATTCTCGCGGCGAGGCTGGCACGATGAATTCGGCGGCAGCATCGCCTCGGCCGAAACCGACTACCGCATCAGCTATCTCGAGGTGCCCCTCCTGCTACGCGTAGGCGTTCCCATCGGCGACGTCATCGCACCCAAGCTCCTCGTCGGCCCACATGGTGCCCTCTTCATCGATGGTCAGACAGATGGCAGCGCCCAGGTGTTCGGGATTGGAGGAGACGACACCAATGACATCAGCAGTGATGACGTCAATGATCTGCAGTTCGGGATTACTGCCGGCGCGGGCGTCGACATCAAATTCGACGACCTCATCGTCACCACTGATATTCGCTACATGCGAAACTTCACGGGCATCTGGGAGACCGACGAACGCGACGACGACAACATCTACCACGCCAGTTGGTCTCTGATGTTGGGCGTCCTGTACTGAGAGCGTCTATCCTGACGATAAAAGGCCCACGGCGTTGCTGCCGTGGGCCTTTTATCGTCGTTCAAACCGGGTCTACTCACCGAGCTCCGAGAACACCTCTTCGGCCTCGCCGTCGCCCCAGTACTTCTGGATGAACGGGTCGCGGCCCGAGCCGCTTCGGTAGCTCTTATACCGGCGCGTGCTCTTCTTGTAGAAATCCTGGTGGTACTCTTCGGCCACCCAGAATTTATCTAGCGGCTGGATCTCGGTGACGATTTCCTCGTCGAACGGCCCCTCCTCGGCGAGCATCTGCTTGGACTGCTCGGCGAGGATCTTCTGTTCGTCGTCGTGGTAGAAGATCGCCGTGCGGTACTGGCTGCCGATGTCGACGAACTGCCCGTCGGCCTGGGTCGGATCGATCTGCTGCCAGAAGATCTCCAGCAACTCGGCGTACGTAATCGTCGACGGGTCGTAGACGACCTGCACCGTCTCCGTGTGGCTTGTCTTGCCGCCCGCGACCTGTTTGTACGTCGGATTTTGCTCCTCACCGCCCGCGTACCCGGACACGACCTCCTTGACGCCATCCTTGTCCTCGAACGGCGGCTCCATGCACCAGAAGCAGCCGCCCGCGAAGGTCGCGATCGCCAGATCCTCGTTCTCTTTGTACTGCGCGAGCATCGCGGCGGTCGGATTCTTGGGCGCCTCCGATTCAGACGCGGCTTGCTCGTCGCCGGCGGGCTCGTCGGCCTCCGCCGACTCGGTGTTCGAGCCTTCAGCCTCGACCGACCCGTTCGTAGACTTGCAGGCGACCAGACTCAGCGCCGCGACCAGCGCGATCAACCAGAATTTGAACTTCATGCCTCATGCCTCGTGTAGGTGGCGTCATCTCTCGCTTATTATGATGTGACCGCCGAGCGATTGGGTTCAACCAGAGGTACGGGATGGTTGAGGGAGAGGTTACATCTCGGAGGTGGTTCAGGAACCACACGCCTGGCCCCTGCCGCCTCACGGCGGCTTCCCCACGGCTGCCGCCGCGGGGAGATGATCCGGTGTTTCCGACCTCTCCGGGTCTCCACGTTCCCGGACCTGGATCACGCTTGGAGGCTCCAGATCGTGCCCCCGCGACGTCAGTCGTGGGGGCTGTCGGCCCTCTGGGCCGACTGGGGGCCATGGCGCCGGCGCCTCAAAAGCACCAACCCAACCCCGATCAACACCAGGTACAACCCGACCGCGGGATTCGGCCCGCCGCCCGTCGCCGCGCAGCCGCACCCGTCGTCTTCGGCGCCCGGCGTACTATCACCGCCGCCGATATCGGACCCGGCATCTGCGCCCATGCCCGCATCGCCACCGGCGTCCGCGCCAGCATCTCCACCGGCATCAGGCCCGGCATCACCACCAGCGTCGGCTCCGGCATCCCCGCCGGCATCCCCACCACCTTCTTCCATGCAGGTGCTCGAGCACCCGTCGCCGTCCTCGGTGTTGCCGTCGTCGCACTCTTCGACGCCCTCCTGGACGTATCCGTCACCGCACGTGGCGGCCTCGCACGAGTTGAGGCATGCGTCGGTGCGGTCGGCATTGCCGTCATCGCACTCCTCGACGCCCTCCTGGACGTACCCGTCTCCGCATGACGCGTTCTGACAGGTGTTCAGGCAGTCGTCTTCATTGGAGTCATTGCCGTCGTCGCACGCCTCGTCGGCCTGGAGGTACCCGTCGCCACAGCTCGCCTCCACGCAGGTATTCAGGCAGTCGTCGGTATTGCTCGCGTTGCCGTCATCACACTCCTCGCCCGGGTCGACCGTGCCGTTTCCGCAGCTGGCGAGCTTACACTCGTTGGTGCAGCCGTCGGTGTCGTTGTTGTTGCCGTCGTCGCAACCCTCCACGCCCGAATGCACGTAACCATCGCCGCACACAGCGTCCTTACAGGCGTTGGTGCAGCTGTCGGTGTTGTCTCCGTTGCCGTCGTCGCACTCCTCGCCCGACTGCACGTATCCGTCCCCGCAGATCGGGAACGCACACGCGTTGGTGCAGTCGTCGGTGTTGTCGCTATTTCCGTCGTCGCAGGCCTCACCGGCCTGGACGATCCCATCGCCGCAGGTCGGGAGCTCGCAGCTATTCGTGCAGCCGTCGGTGTTGTCGCTATTTCCGTCGTCGCACTCCTCGCCGGGCTGTGCGTACCCGTCGCCGCACGCCGCAGCCGTGCAGGCATTCGTGCAGCTGTCGGTATTGATGCTATTGCCGTCGTCGCAGTCCTCGCCCGACTGCACGTAGCCGTCGCCGCACGCCGCGGCCTCGCAACTGTTGGTGCAGCTATCGGTGTTGTCGCTATTTCCGTCGTCGCACTCTTCGCCGCTCTGCACGACGCCGTCACCACAACCGACGCGCTCGCAGGCATTGCTGCAGCTATCGTCGTCGACGCTATTTCCATCGTCGCACTCCTCGCCGGCCTGCACGTAGCCGTCGCCGCAGGTGGCGGCCTCGCAACTATTCGTGCAGCTGTCGGTATTCGAGCTATTTCCGTCGTCGCACTCCTCGCCCGACTGCACGTAGCCGTCACCGCAAGTCGCGGCCTCGCAGCTATCGGTGCAGCTGTCGGTATTCGAGCTATTTCCGTCGTCGCACTCCTCGCCCGACTGCACGTAGCCGTCGCCGCAGGTCGCCGCCTCGCAACTATTCGTGCAGCTGTCGGTATTCGAGGTGTTCCCGTCGTCGCAGTCTTCGTACGACGACTGCACGGTGCCGTCGCCGCAGTACTCGCCCAGGCCGCTGCAGCTGGTGTTGCAGAAGCCGTAGCTGCCGTTATTCGAGCCGTCGTCACACGCCTCACCCGGACCGACGACGCCGTCGCCGCAGACCGTCGACGCCCCGTATTCATAGGCGCCCATGTCGTACTCGGCGCTGTTTATGCCGTCGCCGTCGACCGGCCGCGAGTTACCGTCGAAGTCCCCCGAGGGCGCGCCGCTGCTGGTGCCGGCGTCGATCATCGGGCTCCCGGAGGTTACCTGCAGGTTCGTCGGCGGATTCTCATAGAACGGGTTGGTACTCAGATTCCCCGTACCACTGGAGCTCACACCGCTGTAGTTGCCATTCGAGTTGTCCCAGACGTTGCTGTAGATGACGTCGACCGAGCCGTAGCCGTTGTAGCGCTCCAGGCCGTGGTCGCCGTTTTGTGTGACGATGGTATTGGTCACCTGCAGCCCCGCGCTGGTCCCGAAGCTCGACGAGATATACACGCCGCTGTCGGTGTTACTGTGGATCGTGCTGTTGATAATCTGGTGCTGGGCGCTGGAGTTGTCCCGGAATCCCACGACCACCCCATCGTCATCATTGTCTCGAATAATCGCGTTGGTGACGTTCAGCACACCCGGGTTATTGACGTGCACGCCGAAGTCCCCGTTGTGGTACGACTCGAAGGCATTGAGCACCGGCGCCCCCGCGTCGACCCGAATGCCGTCGTCGAAGTGGTTGCGGAAGCGGCCGCCGTTGACCTGCACCACGCTGCCGCTGGCCGAGCTGTACAGGCCGATATACCCGTTCTGAACGTCGACATCGTCCAAGTTGGCGGCCGCGGCCCCCGACCGGACGCGTATCCCGACCCAGTGGCCGCGGTTGACGTTGTTGCCGGTCGTCCCGCTGTCCGGGATGAACTCGACCATGGAGTTGGGCGTGCCGTTGGCGTCCATCGTGCCGTCGACCTCCACCTCGATCCGCGCTCGGTCCGTCCCGGCGGACATCTGGTCGGTGCTCTGCATCTGCATCGTCACGCCCTCCTCGAACGTGACCGTCACACCCGGCGGGATCGTCAGATCGCCGGTGACCGTGTACGGGCTATTCGCCGCCGTGAACGTCGTATCCGTCCACAGATATCCGGTCAGGTTCGCCGTGGCCTGCCCCGCGTACGCCACCGCGCCCATATCCTGGCCGGCGTCACCGTTGAACCGCGCCGGCGAGTTCGACGTCAGCTCCAGGTTCGACGGAGCATTCGCGTAGAGCGGATTGGTGCTCAGGTTGCCCGCTCCGCTCGAGCTGACACCGCTGTAGTTGCCGTTGGCGTTCTCCCAGACGTTGCTGTGGTCGACGTTGACCGTCCCGTACCCGTTGTAGCGCTCCAGGCCGTGGTCGCCGTTCTCGGTGACCAGCGTATTCTTGACCTGAAGGCTCGCGCTGGTCCCGAAGCTCGACGAGATATACACGCCGCTGTCGGTGTTGCTGTGGATCGTCGACCCGTCGATGACGTGTGAGACCGACGAGTTGTCCCGAAAGCCCACAACCACGCCGTCGTCGTCGTTGTCGCGCACAATACTGCTGAGCAGGTTCAGCTGACCCGGCTCGTTGACGTGCACGCCGAAGTCGCCGTTGTGATAGATCTCGGCTCCGTCGATGGTCGGCGCCCCCGCGTCGACCCGAATGCCGTCGTCGAAGTGATTGCGGAAGCGGCCGCCATTGACCTGCACCACGCTACCGCTAGCCGAGCTGTACAGGCCGATATACCCGTTCTGGACGTCGACATCGTCCAGGTTGGCGGCCGTGGCCCCCGAGCGGACGCGGATCCCGACCCAGTGGCCGCGGTTGACGTTGTTGCCGGTCGTCCCGCTGTCCGGGATGAACTCGACCATGGAGTTGGGCGTGCCGTTGGCGTCCATCGTGCCGTCGACCTCCACCTCGATCCGCGCTCGGTCCGTCCCGGCGGACATCTGGTCGGTGCTCTGCATCTGCATCGTCACGCCCTCCTCGAACGTGACCGTCACACCCGGCGGGATCGTCAGATCGCCGGTGACCGTGTACGGGCTATTCGCCGCCGTGAACGTCGTATCCGTCCACAGATATCCGGTCAGGTTCGCCGTGGCCTGCCCCGCGTACGCCACCGCGCCCATATCCTGGCCGGCGTCACCGTTGAACCGCGCCGGCGAGTTCGACGTCAGCTCCAGGTTCGACGGAGCATTCGCGTAGAGCGGATTGGTGCTCAGGTTGCCCGCTCCGCTCGAGCTGACACCGCTGTAGTTGCCGTTGGCGTTCTCCCAGACGTTGCTGTGGTCGACGTTGACCGTCCCGTACCCGTTGTAGCGCTCCAGGCCGTGGTCGCCGTTCTCGGTGACCAGCGTATTCTTGACCTGAAGGCTCGCGCTGGTCCCGAAGCTCGACGAGATATACACGCCGCTGTCGGTGTTGCTGTGGATCGTCGACCCGTCGATGACGTGTGAGACCGACGAGTTGTCCCGAAAGCCCACAACCACGCCGTCGTCGTCGTTGTCGCGCACAATACTGCTGAGCAGGTTCAGCTGACCCGGCTCGTTGACGTGCACGCCGAAGTCGCCGTTGTGATAGATCTCGGCTCCGTCGATGGTCGGCGCCCCCGCGTCGACCCGAATGCCGTCGTCGAAGTGATTGCGATACCGACCACCTGTGATGTTGACGACGCTACCGGAGACCTCTGATGCCAGACCGATCATCCCGTTTTCGACCTGTGCATACGCCAGATCTGCCTGAGTCGCCGTCGACGTGACGCGGATCCCGTACCAGTGTCCCCTGTTGACGTTGTTGCTCGTCGCGCCGGTGTCCGGCAAAAAGGTGACCGGATTCGCCGCGGTGCCCTGTACGTCGAGTTGCCCACTGACGACGATCTCCACGCGGGACGAATCGACACCCGAGCCGGCCTGGTCGCCGGACTTAATCTGCACCTCGACGCCCTCTTCGATCGTCAAATATGCACCGCTGGGTACGGTGATGTCACCTTCGATGATGTAAGGGTCGCTGGCCGTCGTCCACGTTTGATCGATGACGGTTCCGCCGGAGATAGTCGTCTGTGCAGACGCCGTCCCAGACCAACTCACAAACAACGCCACCGCCGCAAAGGCCGCAGCTACTCTCCAGCTCATATTCTTCATGTTACGAACTCCCTCGAGCGCTCACTATGTATTCTGACAGGTTGGAGAGGTACTTGGTGGAGTTTCACGAATCAACGTGAAAAGTCTTAAAGTTTCTTAAGAGGGAGTATGGCCCGTCAGTCCAATAGCCTTCCGATCAACGGCAGCAAGACCTGATTATTGCCGGTCAGGACGACCGCCTGGGCTTTCGGATCCTTCGCGCCGTCGATCGTCAGCACGCGGATCCGATACTCGCCGGCTTCTTTCGGCGCAAATTTGACGTACCGAGCCTCCGCGCGCGCCTCGACGTCCTCGTGCTCGACCACGACCTCACCGCCGGGGGCAACCACCGAGAAGGACAGCGTCGCGTCGGTCTTCTTCGGGTTCCGATCCTCGCCGTCCGGCACATAGGACCAGACCTGGACCATATGATCTTGGTCGGCGCTCTCGACATCGAACGCCGCGCCTTCATCGGAGGTCAGCGCCCCGTGTTCGAGCGTCGCGATCGGCTGCCCCTGGAGCACGAAGACCTCGATCCCGCCCCAGGTAAACAGGATGATCAGGATCACGCCGACGACCGCGGGCCACCTCGGCGCGTCTTCTTCGGCGACTGTGTCTGCGTCCGGCTTCTGGTTTTTTTGGGCATTCATCTCGTGGACCTCTACGCGTGAGCCGCCCGATTCATTTCACGAATCTTCGGCACCACGCAAGCTCGTTTTCTCCCAAGCCGGCCCGCGAGAGGCTGCGGAGTCCTACGGATCGGCCGTGACGAACGGATCGCTGAAGATGTCACGGGATGCGGCGCCCCCGAGGAATGCGCATCGCTTCAGTGTAGCCACGAGATCGGGGTCTCCGCAGACGAATACCAGGTGCGAGGACGGATCGGGACACGCGTCGAGGAAGACCTCATCGATCGGTGCCTCTCGTATCTGGCTGCCGCGGCCGTCGAGCACACACGGGATATAGTCGAGTACGGCACTCTCGCCGGAGAGCCGGTGGAGCTCGTCCACCATATAGAGCCGCTCGGGCGTCGCGCCGCCATGGAGCAAGACCATACGCTCGCGCTGACCTCCCGCGATCGCGGCGCGGACGATCCCGACAAGCGGCGCCAGCCCTGTACCCACTCCCATCAAGACGATGGGTCGATCTCGATACTCGGGCCGCCAGACGCACTCGCCGGCCGGCCCCCGGATACGTACTCGTTCGCCGGTCACATCGTTGTCGCAGAGCCAACTGCTCATGCGTCCCCCCTCGACCCGACGGATATGTAACTCGAGCTCATCGACGGGGTTGGCCGGGCCGGCGACGCTATATGAGCGCGTCAGGCCGTCTTCACGCTGCAGGTTGATGAACTGCCCTGCCCGAATCGGCGCATCGACAGACGCCTCGAGACGCAGGATGACGCGCACGACGGTCTCAGAGAGCTGCTCGCGAGATAAGATCACCGCCGGCGCCTCCGAGAGAGCGTCTCCGGGGCGGGTCACTTCGATATCGGCGTCGGGACGACAGACGCACGGCAAAAAGTAGCCCTCCTCCCGTTGCCCCGGGCGCAGCGGTCGGCTCGCCCGCTCCGGGACGTCTCCGTCGACCGCCTGGAGCATACAACTCTGACAGACACCGCTTCGACACGAGTTGGGGACCTCCACGCCGTGGCGCTGGAGCGTCTCCAGCACCGACTCCCCCTCCTCGGCCGCGTATCGGATGTCCTCGAAGACGACCTCGTGCATCACTCCTCCAGCCGGCCGAGCACCGCCGGGCGTGTACTCTCGGCCACCGCCACGACCTCGTCGATCTGCTCCTGGGGCACATCGAGCTCCTCGAGCGCACCGACCAGGGCCTCCGCCACCGCGTCGAAATGCTCGTCGGTCAGGTCCATATGAGCGTGCGCCTCGGCGAGGTCCTTCCCGTCGTAGTCATTTGGACCACCGAACGCCACGGTCAAAAATGCCTTCTGCTTGGCGATCTGCTCGTCCATATCGACGGTGTCGAAAAAATGCGCGATGCGGTCGTCCGAAAGGACGTTTCGATAAAAAATATCGACCGCCGCATCCACAGCAGCTCGACCGCCCAGCCTTTCGTAAAGTGTGTCACTCATGCGTAACTCCGTGATTTTTCGTATGATAAAACAAGGAAATTAAACCCTGCACAACATCTGCATCTTTTAAGCTATGGCCTCGCCAAATGCGGGTCAAGCGGTTTTATATCCGTGTATTTCGCGCCGAAAAGCGCTTCTAAAACCAGAGCATTATCGTCTGTTTTTGTTGTATTAATGACATATATTCAACTTGCCGAACGTTCGGGAAAGCGCCATGATTCGCGCACATCGGCGAAACGACCGAGGCAAAACCATGAAGTTGACTCTACATACCGACTACGCCCTGCGAATGCTGATCTTCCTGGCGACCAGGCAGGAGGACGGGCTGGCCAAGACGGCCGACGTCTCCGAGGCGTACGACATCTCCCGACACCACCTCGTGAAAGTGACGGCAGAATTGGCGACTCGCGGCTACATCGAATCGGTCCCCGGCCGCGGTGGTGGGATTCGCCTCGACCGGGCGCCGTCCGAGATATCGGTCGGCGCGGTCGTGCGCGACCTCGAACCCTCATTTGCGCTGGTCGAGTGCATGGAAGAGGACCCGCAGTGTGTGATTACCCCCGTCTGCAAGCTGCGCTCGGTCCTCGGCCTCGCCATGCGCGACTTCCTCGAGACGCTCGACGACTACACGCTCGCCGACATCTGCGAGAACGCCAGCGAATTGCGCGCGATCCTGACGGCGTGATGAAATAGATAAACAACACCCCGTAGTTCACGCCTCCACGCCGAACCTTCCGAAACGACGGGATTCGTTGTGTCCGAGAACTTCACCGATCGCGCCAAACAAAAATGGGACGCCCTCGTCGAGCGCCACGAGCTCGAACCCCACGTCGAGCGCGCCAGGCGCTGGGCGCCGTTTCTCTTCTTCATCGGTGGCTTCCTGCTCGACGCCGCCACGCTGGGGCGCAAGGTCGACACCGTGAGCCTGTCGGTCGTCTCGGTCTACTCGGTCGGCGTACTCGGGTCGGTCTGGCTGCGCTCCAAGGGCCTGCAGCCGACCTGGGAGAAGGCCTTCCAATTCCTGCTGCAGCTGTGCCTGGGCTCGCTGTTCAGCGCGCTCGTCGTCCTCTACTTTCGCAGCGCTGGCCACATCTGGGGCTTCCTGGTCGTGCTCGGCCTCTTCGGCGCGATGGTCTACAACGAGCTCGCCAATCAGGAAAAATACGTCCACGAGCTCGTCTGGGCCATCTACTGCGTCAGCATCATCATGCTGCTCAACTTCCTGCTGCCGTTCGTCTTCGCCAGCGTCCACCCGGCATGGTTCTACGTCAGCACGGCCATCGGCGTCGGCGTGGTCTGGGGCCTGCGATGGGTCGTCAACGCCACGTACCGCTCGGTTCGCGGCGCCACGGTCGCCGCCGTCGCCCTGGTCGGGCTGTTCCTGCTCGGCTGGATTCCCCCGGTGCCGCTGGTGCTCGAAAACAGCTTCGTCGGCGTCGACTTCGACAAGGTCGACGGCGAGTACACCGCCCAGGTCGAAGCGCCGACGCTGCTCGAGCGCGTCGGCCTCGACGACCCCACCATCCGCTACCGACCCGGCGAGAAGATCGCCGTCCTCTCGGCCGTCTCCGCCCCCGACGGCGCCGAAGCGCGCGTCGAACATCGCTGGTTCAAGCACGTCGACGGCGAGTGGAAGGCCTACGACCAGATCGGCGTGAACATGCGCGGCGGCCGCGACCAGGGCTGGCGCTTCTGGACCCACAAGCGCAACGTCTCCCCCGGCCTCTGGAAGGTCGAAACCGCCCTCGAAGGCGGATCGGTCATGGGCTACGAAGAGTTCGAGCTGGTCGAGGTCGACGCCGACGCGAAATTGGAGCGAGGGCGCAAGGCGCTGTGAGGTTGAGGGTTCGCGCGGCCATGGCCCCCGCGGCGCAGCCGTGGTGAAGCCGCCGTGAGGCGGCAGGGGCCAGGCGTGTGGTTCCTGAATCACCGCAGCCGGCGCGCCAGCGCCGGCAGCGCCTCGCCCGCCTTCGCCTCGACGTGCACCCACGCCTGGTCGTCGGCGCGCGTCGACCCCAGGTTGAGCACGGCCACAGGCATGCGCTGCTTCACGGCCTCCCGCACGAACCTGTAGCCGGAGTAGACCGCCAGCGAGGAGCCGACGACCAGAAGCGCGTCCGCCTCGTCCATCAGCCGCCACGCCCGATCGACCACCGGATTCGGCACGCTCTCGCCGAAGAACACCACGTTTGGCTTGAGCATACCGCTGCAGCTCTCGCACACCGGCACCTGAAAGCCATCCGGCGCACCATCGGGAAGCTCGGCATCGCCGTCGGGTGCGACCTCGACGTTCTGCTCGGTCCAACCGGGGTTGAGGGCCTCGATGCGCGACTGCACCTCGTGGCGGCAGTGGATGTGGTGGCACGCCATGCACCGGACCTCGGCCAGCGCGCCGTGTAGCTCGATGATCCGCTCGCTGCCGGCCTCGTGGTGGAGTCGGTCGACGTTCTGGGTGATCACGCCACGCACCACACCGGCGCGCTCGAGCTCGGCGAGCGCCTCGTGAGCTGCGTTGGGCCGCGCCTGGCAGAAGCGGGGCCAGCCGATGGCGCTGCGTGCCCAGTAGCGCCGGCGGGTGGCCGGCTGCTTCATGAATTCGCGGTATTGGATGGGATTGCGGGTCTTCTCGCGGGTCTTCGGGCCCCGATAATCCGGAATCCCCGACTCGGTGCTACACCCCGCACCGGTGAGCACAGCCACGCGCAGATGCCGCAGCGTCTCCGCCAGCTCCTCGATATCGTCTGTTCGATCGGTCACTTTCATCACGCCCAACACAACACCCGGACCGCCCCACAATTCCCTGCCTACTTTGCTGCAAAGGTGATCGTCGCAATCACTGTCGCCCCACCGCCGGAGGGCACCGGCATCGACCACTGCTGCTCGATGCGCTGCTCCATACAGCCAGCTGCACCGACCGGCTCACCCGTGGTGTCCACACGTGCCGCGGTCACCTCGCCGTCGACCTTCACGTCGATCTCGATATCGTATTCAGTGGACTCGGCTTCTTCGTTGAGGTGGGCCCATCCGTAGCACGGGAGCAGCGTCTCGACCTGCTTCTGGGTCTGCTTGAGCACCGCCCCGATCTGCATCTGACCCTCACCCTTGGTCATGACCGCCGGTGCCATCGACGCGGTGACCCGAACCTGCCCATCAGGCCCCTCGATCTGGCCGCACGCCGTGACGTTCCCGGGCTCGTCACACGCCGCTACAATCGGGAGTTCGGATGCCGGAATCACCTCGCGCGGCGCACGCTGCTCGGGCTCGGAGTCGGCGAGTTGCTGATCGACCTGCTCCTGCTCCTTGCGCATGGCTTCCTGACGCTCGCGACGCTCCTCGGCCTCGCGCTGCTCCTGCTCCATGACCTTCTGCTTATTCTCGGAGAACTGCTCGCTCGACTCCTCGCCCTCGGCGTCCCGGGACGAGGCGCAGGCGACGAGCGTCGTCGCGCACACCACCAACAGCGAATACCTGATGAGTTTGGCTATCATAATCTCTCCTTCTCGAGGCATGTGACCCGTCCTGATAACAACGCTTTGCCCTCAGTTCCTTCCGGGGTACCATCTCGGTGCCTCATCTACTCTAGCCCGTATTGCGTAAATGTCAGCCTTTTCTCAGATACACTTCGGCCGCGTCGCCGCGCTGTTGGTCCTGCTCGCCCCACTGGTGAGTTGCGGGAACGACACAGCCGACGAACCCGACGTATTCGCCTACTTCGATGCCCGGACCGGAGATCGGCTCTACGAGGATACGCGCCTGATTCCCCACGCGCGCATTGAGGTCCGGGTGCGGGACTCGGCGGATGTGCTCCCCGAAGAGATCGAATTGGTCTCCGTCGTCAGCGACGCCCCGACGGTCCTCGAGGTCAGAAGCCACGACGAGCAGACCTTTGTCATCGAGGGCAAGCAAGCAGGGAGCGCCGCGCTCGAGATAGAGGCGAGCTTTGTCGACAGCGGGGAGAGCAAGCGCGATACGCTCGATCTGGGCGTCGGGACTCCCACAGAGATGGAGCTATGGCACCTCTGCCGCGGCCCCGGAGAACCGTACGGCCTCTACCACGAGGACGGGCCGGTCCGTCTGCGATACTACTTCGAGCCCGACGCCGGCAAACTCATCAGCGACAACTACTTCCCGGTCGCAGCCTCGCCGGGGCAACTCCTCGAGTTGGACGGGTCGAAGAGCAACGCCCGGTGGCTGCACTTCGACACCGCGAAGATGAGCGGGAGCGCCACGGTCGAGCCGACCGTGACGCCCGGCGACCCGATCGACGTCGAGCTGGTCCCCGCTTCTGACATCGACGGCGCGCTGCGCGCAGACGCCCGTCAGGTTGAAGTTGATGACGAGACGGCTATCTTGCATCGACCGACCGTGCAGGGCATCCCGATATGCCAATCGCGCGTCGACTTCACCGTCGGAAACCTCACGCCCGAGATCTGTGACGCGAAACGCACGACGAATATCGAGGAGCTCACCGACTCCGACTATGGCCCCGGCGGCTGGGTGATGATCGAACCGCGAACGACCGGCACGTGCCGCTACGAAGTCAATTATCCGCAGGGCGGCGGTGGGCGCGGAGCGAGCGAGGAGCTCGGCGTCGAGATCATCGAAGCACACTGACACCTTCGCCTTCTGTCCCGGTTCCCACGACTTTCGTCGATGCACTCACACGATCACAGCCACGACGGCCACGACCACGGCCACTCGCACGACCATTCGACCACGCCGGTCAAGGCGTTGTGGGTGGCGATTATCCTGAACGCGCTGTTCCTGGTCGTCGAATTTGCCGTGGGCCTCTATGCCGACTCGCTGGCGCTACTCGCCGACGCCGGACACATGCTCTCGGACGTGGGCGCACTGGTGCTGGCCCTGGTGGCTCAGCGCATCGCGAGCCGCGCTGCCAGCGCCGACTACACCTTCGGGCTACGGCGGGTCCCCGTGCTCGGCGGACTCGCCAACGGCGCGACCCTGATCATCATCGTCGTCCTCATCTTTCGCGAGGCCATCGGCCGTATCATCGACCCCACGCCGGTCCAGGAGATGCCGGTCCTCATCGTCGGCGGCATCGGACTGTTCATCAACCTGGTCAGCGCCTGGTACCTGCACCAGTCGGGCGATGAATCGGTCAATATCCGGGGCGCGATGTTGCACCTGCTCGCCGACGCATTGGGCTCGGTCGCGGCGATGGGGTCGGCGCTGGTCATCCTGTTCACCGGTTGGATGCCCATCGACCCGATCCTGAGCATCGTCATCGGCATCTTGATCATGGTCGGCAGCTGGCCACTTCTGCGCGATACGATCAACATCATGCTCCAGCGCGCCCCCGCCGGCATCGACGTCTCTCGACTCGCGTCGGCGCTCGAGGAACACCCCGATGTGCTCGAGGTCTCCGACCTGCATGTCTGGGAGTTAAATAGCGGCGAGCCGGTGCTCACGGCGATGGTTTGCACACCGGTGAACGAGTCGCTCGTCGAAGCGAACCAGCGCAAGGATCAGGTCAAGACGATGCTGGCCGAGGACTTCGGCATCGACCACGCGACGATCGAATGGTGTCACGCGTCGACCAAAGCCAAGCCGGTGGACTTTTAGCCCGATAGTTACTCGCAGGAGGGCGACTCGGAGATCGCGCTCCATTCTTCCGAGCACGAGGTATTCGACGGATTGTAGGCGTCCGGGTTGCCCCATTCTTCACAGGTGAGGTCGAGCATGCAGTCCCCGAAGGCATCGAGTTCGTCGCGGCGACATTCACCCCAGTAGTCGATGCTCTGTGTCACGCAGTCGTCCACATCTGAGTAATACGACCCACCGCACTCGAAGTAGTATTCACAGTAGCCTTCGAGCCCCTGAAGGCCGCCTCCACCGCCAGAATCGCCGCCGCTGTCCGCTTGCTCACCGGTGTCCTCGCCGCCTCCAGTATCGTCCTCGGCGCTGTCACCTCCCGCGTCGTTCGTGCCGGTGTCGATTCCCCCCCCGGAGTCTTGGTCCGAGCCATTATTGCCGCCACCATCTCCCTGAGGAATGCAGCCAGCGCTCAGGCTCAGGGCGAGGAACAGGGCGATTGCATGGGTGGCCTTCGGGTACTTCATGGTGGGTGCGTCCGTACAAAGAGTAAATCTAAAAACTCAACCTCAGTCGTCGGTCAACACGTCTGTCAGTATATCTTCGAGCGTACAATGGCTCTCGATATCATGGCGAAGGTGTTCCCCGCGACGAATCTTGTAGTGATTGCGGCGCCCTTGCTTCTCGATCTCGATATACCCTTCGTCTCGCAGGTCGGCGACGATGCGCTGGACCGCGCGCTCGGTGATACCCACTTTGTCCGCCACCTCTCGCAGCCGAATTTGTGGGCGATCGGCGAGGCAAAAGAGCACGTGCGCATGGTTCGTGAAGAATGTCCACTTCGCATCAGACACAGGCTATCTCCAAAAACTCGGTTCCGAGACTGCTCGGGGATACTTAGATTCGAACGCTCTTGAGTATCCAATCATGGACCGATTCGACAAGTAGTTTCTGTCGACCGAGCACCGGTGACAGTAGATTTCGCGGCTCGAGTCCCTTACTCTGAGCGCATAGTTGATTTTATCCAGGACGCCTGGGAGCAGCCCATGAAGCGATGTCTCGTCTTCCTGATCACGTTTTGTTTCGTCGCGGTGGTCCATCCGCATTTCGAGACCGAGACCGATCCGCTGACCAAAAAGCAGCAGTTCGCCCTCGAGCTCCAGGCATGCCAGGACGCCTACGCCAAGGGTAAACCTGCAAAATGCGACCTGTACGGCAAGATCAAAGTCGTCGACAACTTTCCCGACGTGAAGGTCCAGAAAGTCGACAACTTCGCCGATATCAAGGTCGAATGGGTCGATAATTTCGCCGACGAACCCGGCGAGTGGCAAAAAGTCGACAACTTCCCCGACTACAAGGTGCAGTTCGTCGACAACTTCCCCGACTACAAAGTCGAAATCGTCGACAACTTTCCGGGGTGTAAGTAATGAACCGCTGGATCGCGCTCGTGATTTTGGGGATGGGGCTCGCGATGGCGGGCGGATGCCTGCCAAGTGGCGGCTCGAACGTCGAAAATGAAGAGGATGTCGACGGCGGCGAGGACGCTGGAACTCAGGACTCGGGCAGCGACGCCACGAGCGACACCGGCACGTCGGATACCGGCCAGCTCGATGACGCCTCGGAGGACACCTCCAGCCCGCCGGATACGTCCGCCGAAGAGGATACGAATACCGACCCGTGCGCCGATGTGACGTGCGGATCCAATGCCAGCTGCGATCAGGGCCAGTGCATCTGCGACCCCGGCTTCTCCGGCGACCCTCAACAGGGCTGCGATCCGATTGAGACCGACCCCTGTGACGGTGTTCAGTGTCCCCTCGGAGCGACGTGCGTCGGCGGAAATTGCCCGTGCGACGCCGGGTTCAGCGACGATGGATCGGGCGGCTGCGAGATCGACCCGGTCAGCGACCCGACATCACGCACCAAGCAAGAGGTGTGCAGCCGCTGGACCGCCGACCACGCCGCCACCGCATCGACGATGTGGACGATCGAGCCCGTCGACCAATGCGACATCGGCGTCATGGCACCGCAGCAGCAACGTGACGCCCTGAGGCGGCTCAGCCTGTATCGCTGGCTCGCCGGATTGAACCCCGTGACCAGTAAGACCAACTACGTCGAGATGACGCAGGCGTGCGCCACGACCCTGAATGCACACGGGAGTATCACCCACTCGATCAGCGATGACTTCGACTGCTACACCGACGACGCGGCCACAGCCGCGGCGTCCTCGAACCTCGCCCAGGGCGTCAGCCGACCCGCTGATTCCGTTGGCCTCTATATCGACGACCGTGGCGTCACCAGCCTGGGGCACCGACGCTGGTGCCTGAACCCGTCGATGAGCGCGACCGGATTCGGCCAGCGCGGCAGTATCTCGTGCATGTGGTCCTTCGACCGCGGCGGCTCGTCGAACGTCGACCATGTCTACTGGCCACCGGCCGGAAAGGTGCCGATGCAGGCGGTGCCGACGACCTGGTCGATGAGCTCGAACTCGGTCTCGTTTGGCTCCGACCTGTCCGTGACGATCGAGCCCGCCGGGGGTGGGGACGCGATCTCGGTCTCGAACGTCCAGAAGCTGCGAAACGGCTACGCGATGAACACGATGTCTTGGGACGTCTCGTCGCGCGACCTCACCGCCGGCACCGAGTACGTCGTCACCATCACCGGCGTCGGCGACTCGCCTATTACGTATAGAGTGACACCTGTCAGCTGCTGATGTGGCGGGCTTTGGGGCGGCTTCGTAGCCTCGTTTGTCTAGACGCGCGATCTGACGTATTACGTGGGTGTGGCAGGGAATAAGCAGACCCGACCAAACGTACATTGTCACAAAATCCCGACCCGCTCGGGACTCCAAAACTAGAATCCACGCGAACGCAGTGAGCGTAACCAACCGAGGCCGTCAGGCCGAGGTAACCAACGCGCAAAGCGCGTAACCAACGCGAGCAAAGCGAGCGTAATTCACGCGAACGCAGTGAGCGTAACCAACGCGAGCAAAGCGAGCGTAACTCACGCGACCGAAGGGAGCGTATTTTATGGCAGGACACAGTAAATGGGCCAATATCAAGCACAAGAAGGCCCGAGAGGATAAAAAGCGCGGCAAGATCTTCAGCAAGATCGTCAAGAAGATCACCTCGGCGGCCCGACGTGGCGGCGGTGATCCCGAGACGAACCCCGAACTTCGCGTCTACATCGACAAGGCCAAAGACGCGAATATGCCCAAGGAGAACGTCGAGCGTGCCATCAAGAAGGGCACCGGCGAGCTCGAGGGCGTCGACTTCATCGACTTTCGCTACGAGGGCTACGGCCCCGGTGGCGTCGCGTTCTTCCTGACCGGCTCGACCGACAACCGCAACCGCACGGTCGCCGAGATCCGCCACACCTTCACCGAGCACAACGGCAACCTGGGCGAGGACGGCTGCGTCGACTGGATGTTTCAGGATCGCTGCCTGTTCAGCTTCAAAGACGACCAGGTCGATGACGTCGACGAGCTGATGATGTTCGCGCTCGACGAGGGCGCGCTGGACTTCGAGCACGCAGACGGCGTCGTCACGATTTACGGCGAGATGACCGACTTCGCCGGGATGCGCGACGCGCTCATCGAGTACGGCGTCGAGGACTTCATCACCGACGAAGTCACCAAGCTCGCCGAGAATAACGTCGAGCCCGACCTCAGCAAGGCACAGCAGACCATGCGGCTCATCGACGAGCTCGAGGACAACGACGACATCGAGAATATCTACCACAACCTCGAGCTCAGCGATGAGGTGGCCGAGCAGATTGAGGCGGACGCTTAGGGGAATGGGGGAGTGGGAGATGTAGGAGAGTAGGTCATTGAAGAGTTACCCACTCTCCCAGATCTCCCACATCTCCCACTCCCCCAAACCGGCAACTCCCCCTGCCACCTCACCCGGCAACTGAAAACTGCAGTTGCCACCCCATCTCCGCACCTCCCACCTCAGAACACCTCCTCGCACATCCCCACACGTTGGCACGCGCCTTGCTCATACCTACGGGCGCACAAGTCACAAACTGCGCGCCGCGCTCCGGTGCTGCGCACTCGATTTCGAAATCACTCAACGAGCCGAGGCATGGACCGAGATGGACACAACGACCAAGATTATCGCGGGATTCTGGGGAACAGTGATGCTGATCTGCCTGCTGGCATGCGGGGGGACTGGGGACGAACCGACGGATCCGGGCTCGTCGATGGACGACTGCGGCGGTATGACCGGGCTGACGTGTCCGACCGGCGAGGTATGCATCTACGACCAGTCGGCCAATTGTGGAGCGGCCGATCAGACGGGCACGTGCCAGACCGTGCCTGAGTACTGCACCCGCGAGTACGAGCCGGTCTGCGGCTGCGACGGCAACACCTACAACAACGAGTGCGAAGCCCATGGAGCTGGCGTCTCGGTCTCCTCGCTCGGCGAGTGCCCGAGCACCGAAGGCGACAGCTGCGGTACCCGCGGCGCTGCTGCTTGCGGCCCCGATACCACGTGCATCTACCCCGAGTCGGCCGAATGCGGCCGCACCGACAAGCCCGGCACCTGCGAGGTGCTTCCGGAGTATTGCACCCAGCAGTACGATCCGGTCTGCGGCTGCGACGGCAAGACCTACTCGAACGAGTGCACGGCCACCAGCCAGGGCATCTCGGTCGACTACCAGGGCGAATGCCAGACTGGCTCGGACTACTGCACCCAGGACAGCGACTGCGCCACCGGTGAGTACTGCGCCTACGGCTCGAGCTGTGGCGGCGGCGGGACCTGCGCCAACTCCCCCGACGTCTGCACCCAGCAATACGACCCGGTCTGTGGCTGCGACGGCCGCACCTACAGCAACGACTGCATGGCGGCCAACCACGGCATCTCGGTCTCACACGACGGCGAGTGTGGCACGACGCGCTAAAACTTCGGCGTAAGCTCGAGCGAACGCATAGAAAACCCCGACCGCCTTTGGGTGGTCGGGGTTTTTGCGTTGGGGGAGCGGGAGATGTGGGGCATGTGGGAGAATGGGTGGCTTCGCCTTACGTGGTCCAGGCACCTCACCTCGACCACCCCGGTCTCGTTTCGCTCGGCGGGGGCCTACAGATGGCTACCTACTCCCCAAAATCTCCCACATCTCCCACTCCCCCTATCCCTACTTCCCAACCATCGCCCCACCACAAACGCGCAACACCTGCCCGGTGACGCCTTGCGCGCCCGGCGTGGCGAGGAAAGCGATGGCCTGGCCGACGTCCTCGGGCTTGCCGCCCTGGCCGAGGTTATTCATGCGGCGGGCGACCTCGCGGACGGCGACCGGCATGGCTTCGGTGAGGCGCGTCTCGATAAAGCCCGGCGCGATGGCGTTGACCGTGGCGTGGCAGTCGTCGAGGCGGTCCCCGAGGTGCTCGACAAAGCCGATGATACCCGACTTCGAGGCCGCGTAGTTCGTCTGGCCCATATTGCCCGAGATACCCGCGATCGAGCTCAGGCAAATCACGCGTGAATAGTCGTTGAGGACCTTGTCCTCGATGAGCTGCTCGGTGATGTCCACGACGGCGCGCAGGTTGACCTCGATGGCCTGGTCCCACCACGACGACTTCATATTCTTGAGGGTCTTGTCGCGCGTGATGCCCGCGTTGTGGACGATGACGTCGAGCCCGCCGTGCTCCTCCGCAAGCGTCTTCGCGATGCGGGCTGGCGTCTGCTCGGCGGTGACGTCGGCGAGCATGACGTGACCCCCGATGCGGTCGGCGGTCTGGGCGACCTGCTCCTCGTCGCTCGGCAGATCGAGGCAGATGACGTCGGCGCCCTCGTTCGCCAGGATTTCGGCGGTCGCGGCGCCAATTCCCCGCGCGGCGCCGGTGACGAGCGCCGTCTTGCCGGCCAGGGGCTCTCCGACCTCGTGCTCCGGGACGTCGCCGGCGCGCTTCGAGACGCGGATGACCTGACCCGAGACGTACGCGGAGTGCTCGCTGAGCACGAAGCGAAGCGGCCCTGCAAGCTGCGAGTCGGCATCGGCGTCGACGTAGACGAGCTGGGCGGTCGAGCCCTTCTTGCCGACTTCTTTAGCCGTACTGCGCACGAATCCTTCGAGCGCGCCGCGTGCTGCAGCCGCCGCGGAACTCTCCGCCTCTTCGACGGGTCGTCCGACGACGAGCAAGCGACCACTTCGGGCCAGCCGCCGCATCAGCGGATGGAAGAAATCGTACAGCGCACGCAAATCGGACGGCGATTCGAGCGTCGTCGCGTCCAGGACCAGCCCGTCGAAGCGGCTCTCGCTGTCGATATCCAGGGCCTCGACGTCAGCCTCGACCGCGTCGGCGACACCGGAATCGGCGGTCGCGAACATCCGTGCACCGGCCCAGTCTAGTGCCTTTGCGATGTCGGGTAGAGCCTGGCTCTGTGCGGTCGACCAGACCGCGATCCGGCGGCCTGAAAGCTGCCGCTCGCTGCGCGGTCCGCGCGCTCGCTGCAACTCCTGGGGCATGGGAATCGGCAGCCCGAGGGACTTGATGATATTACGCGCCGAGTCGTTCTTGCTGAGCTCGAGGAGTAGGTCTTTCATGCTTGGTTCCCGTCTGTTTCGAGTAGATGCGTGCGTCCCGCCGCGCCCAGGATGGGCGCAGCACACTTCGGCAGACGCATCAGGTGGCTGGAGAAATCTCGTAGTCGCCCTTCATATACGGCTTGTCGCCGAGTCGATCGGCGACCCAGAGGGCGTTGTCCTTTTCGTAGAAGCCGACGTCCGCGGGCAACACCAGCGGTCGCGTAAACTGCACGTCCATCATCGAGATGCGCTCGTCCTCGCCGACGACGCGATGATTGAGGCCTTCGAAGGCCCGCGACATCGTCGAAAAGCCGTGGAGGATGGTGTTGTCGAAGCCCGAGGCCTTCGCGACCGGCGTCAACCAGTGAATCAGGTTGAAGTCTCCGGTGAGCACCGCAAAGTCGAGGCCGGCGTTGGCCTTGAGCGCCCAACGCTGAATCTCGCGGGCATCCTCGGGCACGCCGGGCTTCTCCTTCTTGCCGCCCTCGCCGCGCTTCAGCGGGACGATCGCGTACAGGTGCGCGACGACCGCCTCCGGCCGCCCCGGTACCTCGGTGACGAATTTCTGGTGAAGCACCGCGCGGCGTCCATTGTCGTCGATGTCTTCGAGCGTCGCCGTGAGCTGCAGCGGCGTGTCGTAGGGGAGCTGCCCGTTGATCTCCATGCGGCAGCCACCGTTCATCGTGCGCAGCAGCGGGTACGGAATCCCGACCAGCAACTTCGACGCCGCATCGAACGTCCACTGAGAAAATAAGTGCGGCGGAATGTGGTCTCGGTAATTGCGAGGATCACCCCCAACATGCGCCACGTACGTGTCGACCAGGTCCCGCGATGGCGGGTCGATGGTCATCTCGACACGCTTGCCAACCACGCTCGATGGTTCGACGTCGGGCGGCCCCGTGATCTGCTGCTTCAGGGTCGCCAGAACCGTGCGTCCGAGCCCGGTCAGCGTGGTTTTCTGCTGAAAGACGTATTTCTTGTCGATACCCATGCGGCTTCACCATCGGTTGAATGACACAGCGCGTCGTTACCAGTCGTTAGAGAAATGTCTACCATCCGGTAGGCGCGAGCGTCAACGCGTCGACCCGCGAGCAGTTTTACCCACATCCCCCAACTCCCCCACATCTCCCTCTCCCCTTTCACCCCACCGACACGCGGTAGCCCTCCGACTCCAGCTTGTTCTTGAGCGCCGCCTTGTCGACCGCGTTGAAGTAGGCTTCGTCGGGGGTGACCTGCTTGTCCCGCACGAGCTCCATCAGCGCAGCGTTGAGGGTCACCATCCCCTCGCCTTTTTTGGTCTCCATCATCGACGGGATCTGGAAGGTCTTGGCCTCCCGAATCAGGTTGGAGACCGCGCGGGTGCCCATCAGGATCTCCATGGCTGCAACGCGCCCGCCACCGATCTTCTTGCAGAGCGTCTGCGAGATGACGGCCTTGAGCGACTCGGAGAGCATCGTGCGAATCTGGGCCTGACGGTCGGAGGGGAATTGGTCGATGATGCGGTCGACTGTCGATGGCGCGGTGTTGGTATGGAGCGTACCGAAGACCAGGTGGCCGGTCTCCGCGGTCTCGATCGCCAGCGAGATCGTCTCCAAATCCCGCATCTCGCCGACGAGCACGATATCTGGATCTTCGCGCAGCGCGGCGCGGATGGCGTTCTGGAAGCTCATCGTGTGCACCCCGATCTCGCGCTGGTTGACCAGGCATTTTTTATTCGGGTGCACGAACTCGATTGGGTCCTCGAGGGTGATCAGGTGCGCCTTGCGCTTGCGGTTGATGTAGTCGATGAGCGCGGCGAGCGTGGTGGACTTGCCGGAGCCGGTGGGGCCGGTGACGAGGACCATGCCCTTGTTCAAGAAACACAGATCGAGCAGGTCCTTCGATAGATCGAGGTCCTCGGCCGTGAGCAACTCGTCCGGGATGAGCCGAAACACCGCCCCCGGGCCAATTCGATCCATAAAGACGTTGCATCGAAACCGCCCGATACCGTCGATCTCGTAGGCGAAGTCGGTGTCCCTGATCTCCATGAACTCTTCGTAGTTGCGGTCGGGCATGATCGGGAGCAACAACTCCTCGACCCGACTCGGCGACAGCGAGTCCATGTCGCGCAGTCGCGTGATCTCCCCGTCCTTGCGGTACATCGGAGGGTTATTGCTGGACATGTGCAGATCGCTGCAACCCTCCTCGTACATCACGCGCAAATACCGGTCGATCGGCACCGACATGCCCGGCTCGTTCATCTCGATCGAACGCTCCGGCGACGGGTTCTTTTTCCCCTTACGGCCGGCCTCGGCGGCCATCGGCCGAGCAGACGCATCGATAAACGATGACTCTTCGGCGAGCTTTCCCTCGCCGAAGACATCGTCGGAAGAGTCGACGGACTCCTCCGCAGCCGCGCTGGCTTCCGATTCGGGCTCCCATCGGTGAGATTCCACCTCGGGCTCACCCTGATCGGGGAGCAGGTCAGCATGCTCGTCATCCGCGCCTGACTCGGACACGTCATACAGGTCGAAGACCTCTTCCGCCTCGGACTCGGCGACCACCGAGCTCTCCGAGGTGCTCTTCACGCCCGCCGTCGAGAGGTAGACGCTGAGCTTTCCGCCGCGGCGCAGTGCGGTCACGCCCACCGCCCCGTGCGGCGACTCGTACCGAAACTCCGCGCGCCCCGAGAAGCGGAGCTCCTCTTTGACCTGCTTCGGCAGTATCTCCGACAGCAGCAACTCCACGCGGCGCGCCGAGATCTCCTTGTCGTTGAGGCTGCGCGTGTCGCCGCCGCCCATATCGAGCATAATGGGGCTGTCGGGCTGGAGCGCCGCCAGGGGAATTTGTTTGTCGACGAGTATACCAATGAGACGATCGATCTTCGCCACGACGCTGAGCCCTCCAAGACATCACGATTACCCCGACGATGGACCTCGTGCGACGACGAGTGCCCGGGGCGTCATCCTCTGCAGAACACCCTTAGACACCTCACCATAGTTGCATCCATCCTTCAACCTTGTTTTCCAAAGATTACAATGACCCCTGGCCGCTTGTTGGGTGCTTGATATCCCGGAAGCCGGGGACATGATTGTGTAGCGCAGCGAGGGATTCCAAGGTGGGATTCCAAGGAGGCCAACAGCATGAGTGACTTATTGATCTGGACGCTCGTGACGGGCGTCGTCAGCGCCCTGGCGACCGGCCTGGGCGCACCGCTGGTCTTCATGATTCCGAAGGGCTCCGAGCGTATCTCGGGCTTCGCCAGCGCTGCGGCGGCCGGGATGATGATCTCTGCGTCGGTCTTCTCGCTGGCGCAGGAGGGCATCAACATGCAGGGCGAGGTCTCCTACGCCACGCTCAAGGTCATCGCGGGGATGCTGATCGGAACGGCGTTCCTGTGGGGGGTCGTCGAGCGACTCGGCGGTGACGAGGGCGACGGCGACGACTCGGCCGCCCCACGGCTCGAGCTCTCCCGGCGCTCACTCTTGCTCTTCATCGCGCTCTTCATCCACTCCGCCCCCGAGGGCATCGCCATCGGCGTCGGCTTTGCGACCGGTGACTTCAACTTCGGGCTGGTCATGGCGATCGCCATCTCGATCCACAACGTCCCCGAGGGGATCGCCCTGTCGCTCGGGATGCGCGCCGAGGGCGAATCCCTGCTCAAGTGCGCGGCGTACTCGGTATTGACGAGCCTGCCGCAGCCGCTGTTAGCCGTCCCCGCGATGCTCTTCTTCAACTACTTCAAGCCCACACTTCCCGTGGGGATGGGGTTCGCGGCCGGGGCGATGATCTACGTCGTGGTCATCGAGCTCATCCCCGATGCGCTCGATCAGACGTCCAAAGAGGCGACCGCCTGGGGTGTCATCATCGGCCTCGTGGCGATGCTGGCCATTTCCGTGCTGCTCCCCGGCTGATATCGGCATATGGTGGGTGCCGACGACATCGCCGTTGAGATTTCTGCCCACTTGCGGCCATGATAGCCCTATGGAAACGCTGCTCCTCATCATCGTACTCTTCGCCGTTCACCTCGCGGTGCTCTTTAGCATCGCCCTCGTCATCTCCGGGGTCACCAGCCTGATCGCCGTCGCCGGCCTCGGCGGACGCCAGGCGCTGCAGAAGGGGGAAGCATCGGAATCGCCGCGAGCCTTGCCGAAACTGCTGGGCGCCCTCGGCGTCGGCGGGGCCGTGCTGACCACGCTCACGCTCGGGTTTCCGCTCTTCTTCGGCGAGCACCTCGTATCACCGTATCTGGAAGGGCTTCGCCAACAGGGTGGGCCGGATATCAGCCTCACCGACGCCTCGCTGAACATCGTCGGGGGCAAGATGCGCTCGGATGAGCTCCGGCTGCGACAAGATGACGGCCGCTACCTCTACGACATCGAGGTCGACACGATCGACGCGCGCCTCTCGCCCATCGCCGCGCTCGGTAAGAACCCGCGCATGAGTGCGCTGAGTGTCACCGGCGTCGACGGATGGCTGGCGCCCGGCGACGGTGAGCCCCCTCCCGCCGAGGCATCGAGATCCGCGAGCAAATTCTACCTGGGAGAACTGATGCTCGAGGACATCGAGATCGCCTGGCGCCCCTCCGTCGACGAGGATGCCGCCGGCTCCCTGAAGATCGCGAGCTGGCGGACCCGGAATATCGACCACGAGTACACGCTGCTCGACCTGCTCGGCCGCACCAACGCAACCGGTGAATTCCTGGACGGCGCCCTCGAGTTCACCCACGAAGATGTCGACGAGGGCGGCCACGCATCCGGATGGACCCTCGAAGACATGTCGCTATCGAAGGCAGGCGCGGCCATCGGCGGACCCATGAAGTTCGTGCGGGAGGGCGACTTCACGCTCGATGGACGTGCCACCTGGGACGAGGCGCTCGAGGGGCCCGCCAACTTCGCATTCGACGCCGAACTGAGCTCCGTGAACTTCGGCCCGGCCGCCGGCGACGACTCCGTGCAGGCCAAAGTCCTCGGCGCGCTCAGCGACGCAGTCGGCGACTCCATCCCGAAAGGCACGCGATCCTTTTCGTTCTCGTTCGGCTTCGAGCTCAGCCCCGAGACGCTGCAAAACGCCCGGTCGCTCTACGAATACGACGTCTGGAAGGAGATCGAAGACGAGTTGAAGCGCGCGATTATCGAGGAGATTGGACTGTAATGCGGGGGACTGGGAGATGTGGGAGATGTAGGAGAGAGGGTCATTGTCGACGAAGCTCCGGTCGAGCAGCCACTATGACCTACTCTCCCAAATCTCCCACATCACCTACTCCCCCAACAGCGCAAGCGCCCGCCACGACGCCAGGCCGGCGAGCGCCAGCCCGGTGCGGCCGCCACCGGTGGCGACGACGAGGTCGTCGTCCCAGAGCTCCACGATGGGTTTGGGTGTCACCGGACGCACACCGCCGGCTTCGCCCAACACGAGATGTCTGGGCGTCAGATACTCGATGGCCTCGAAGATCGCGCGACCGGCCGCCGTGGTCTGGAGCCGCGGCAGCCGCCCGGGTCTATCCGGTGAGCCGACGACCTCCCACGTCGAGCCGGCGCGAAACGCACCGTATTGGCGACGCACGAAGATCGTCTGGTCTCCGACCTCGATCTTGAGCGGCTGGACGGTCTTGTGAGTCAGCGGCGCCATCGAGTCGAAGACCACGCCCCGCCCCACGGCGAACTCCATCTCCACCTCGCGCTCGACCGGCAGCTCCATCTGGTTGATCCAGGCGCCCACGGCGACGATGACACGGTCGGCTACCAGCGTCCCGTCGCCCTCCAGGCTCGCCTCGAATTGACCGCCAGTGTTGCGCTCGAGCCGCTCGACCCGCACCCCGAAGCGCGAGCGGTGCGGCGAGATAGCCGTCAGAGCGCGCAGGTCCGAGTCGTCCGGCAACAGCCAGACCTGTCCGCCATCGCGCTCGACTCCCGTTTTGACGTCGATCTTGACGCATCTGGTCGGCTCGAGGCCGCCGACCTGCTCGAGCCACCCGAATTCGCGCAGCAGATCATCGGCGTCGCATCCGTCGGGCAGCAGCGTGAATTGATCGTCGTCGGGGTCCACCCGGTTGGCCGAGACCACGCCGGTCGATGCCGAGCTCGCGTCCAACGGAAAGCCCGCGTCCACGATGCCGACGTCGATCCCGCGCTCTCGGGCGCGCTTGAAGCACGACATGCCCCAGAAGCCCGCGCCGATGATCAGCAGGTCGAATGTGTCGTGCGGTGAGGTCGCCATGGTCGTGTCTCCGGCCGCGATGCGGCGCTAAATCACTTGCGATACAATCGAAACCCGGCCGCGAGTACGACGCCGGCGATCCAATTCACCTCGACGGAGTTCGGAAAGTACCCCGCGCGGGCCGACATCGAGAACAACATATCGCCGAATTCAAATCCCTGGCCGGCGGTTTTCGTGGCGCCCACCACCACCTCGGCGCCGTGCGCTCCGGTCGCGCCGCCGGCCCCGACGAAATTCGCGAACGGTGTCTGCGCCCACGAGGCCCACGGCGCGTGGTGCAACCGCGCGTAGCGGCCGCCGAGTCGAAACTCCCAGCCCTCGGGGGCAGCTCCGGTCGTCAGCGCCAATCCGGCGATGCCACCGAGGTAAAACTGCCGGTCGAAGTCACCGAAGAGCGGAAAGATCCCGCCGTAGCGAAACCCCGCATCGACCTGCAGGTGACGCCAGATCTCGTAGCTCACCAGCGGCCCTCCGCCAGGCCCCAGCCCGGCCCGCATCACGTGCGCCCCTTGCTGGATCTCGAGCCGAAAGCGCCCGGGCTGCTTCGTCGACTCGGACACCTGAGCCGCAGCGCTCGCAGAACCCCCCAAGACGACGCACACCAACGTCGCCCAAACGAAGTTCCGCAGGAATCCCATACACTCTCGCCGTGGCTGTGTTCTGAAGCTATCCGTTGCGAACAGGATAGGGTTGGCTGGCGTGAAAGCAAAGCAGCGTGCCGACCCCGCGTTGCCCCACCGATCGACTTATGTCACGCTGGTTTCAGGCAACTGCGCTTACAAGCCATGGACGGCACGAGGGGTGCTCATGAGTCACGGACGACGCCACACAACCCGATCGAATCAGCCACGCTCACGAATCGTTGTCGCCGCACTGGTCGCGGTCTGGCTGGCCGGCTGCGCGGCCGACGACGCCGCGCCCGAACCGGAAGACGACGAAACGACCCGCACCTGGTCGGTCGACTCCGGTGAGTCTTCGGAGGACGACACGGGATCTGAGGACGACTCCGCCGGGTCGGTCGAGGATGCCGGCGATCACGACGCGGGAAGCGGGTCGGATGACGCTGACGCGACCGACGATGCGACAGACGACGCCGACTCCAACTGGCAGGCCATTCGCTGCGAAGATGGCCACGCCACCGAGGCCGCCTTCGAGGGCACGGCACGAAATCCCGCGACTCGCCTGACCTTCTACGTGCGCGACGACTGCGCGCTCATCGGCACCATCGCCACATCCATGACGCACGGCAACTTCAGCCTCTCGCTGCGTGGCAGCGTCGACGACCACGGCGATCTGAGCCTGGCCGGCAGCAACCGCGACCACCAGTGCGATATCTCGGGCGCAATGAGCGTCGACGACGCCGAGGCCAGCGTCAGCGCCACCTTCGACGGCGCTGACTTCCAGCGCGACATGACCCTACAGCGCATCGACTGATCGACGAGCGCCGACATCAAGGTGGTGCCGATCGGGACGCTCAAAGCCTGGGAGTTCGGCACCGGCCCGACGTTCGAGCGTACGTGCTCGCCCTTTCCAATCCGAAATCTGGCGTTATCTTGGAAGATGCTCACAATGCTCGAACCACCGAAATACCGACCATGACCAGACGCCTCACCACCCTCATCGCCCTCGCACTGCTCACCGGCCTTATCGGGGCGAGCGCCTGCGACAAAAGTCAACCCGACGACACGGCCAAGGCTTCGGAGGCTGAAGAACAGCCCACCGAAGAAAAAGAAGCGACCAAGTCGGCCGAGCCCGAGGAGGCGGCTGAAGAGAAGGCGGCTGAAGCGCCAGACTGGAAGCGCGTCGACCCCGCGGACTTGCCGGACGCGAAAAGAGAAAAGCTCGAGCGCGCAAAAGCCGCGCAGGGCGAGTTCGGAAAGACCCTCGTCGAGACGCTGACGACCGCGATCGGCGAAGGCGGATTCGGCAACGCGGTCGATGTCTGCAAGACCGACGCGCCAGCCATCGCCGAGAAGGTATCCACGAGCAAGGACCTCCAGATCGGGCGCACCTCTTTCAAGCTGCGCAACCCGAAGAACACGCCGCCCGAGTGGGCCGAGCCCTACGTCGAAGACCGCGTCACCGAGAAGGTGGTGCTCGACGGGCCCGACGACACGCTCGGCTACATGGCCCCCATCAAGATGGGCGAGCTCTGCGTCAACTGCCACGGCACCAAGGACAAGCTCGCACCCGAGGTCACCGAGACGCTCGCCGCCAAATACCCACAAGACGAAGCCACCGGATTCGAGGAAGGCGACCTGCGCGGCTGGTTCTGGGTGCGTGTGGACTAACCCTGATTTCTCACGAGCCGTCTGCCGGTTGCTCGGCCGACTCATGGTTCTGCGACGAGATATCCCTTTGAAAACATCAGCGTCCACATTAATAACGAACGCTGATTCTAAGACAACCGGCGGTTGATGCGTGGGAGAACAGATGGAGAAAGGTCTGAATATTGTGCTCGGTGCCGTGGCAGCAGCCGTGGTCATCTCGATTCTGGCGTGTACGCCACCCAAGACCGGGCCACAGACTGACGACACCGTCTACGAACCCTACGGAAGCGATACTTCCAGCCAGACCGAGCCCTCTGGAGCGGATGCAGGGTCGTCCGCGACGGTCAACCTCAGTGAGACGAGCGCGGAGCCCGGCCCGGGCTTGACGGCGGACCGCCTGGACGTGCTCACCACCGGTCTCGAGTCGCTTCGTACGAAGGTCCGAGCACGTGCGACCGACCAGACCAGGTGGGCCGAGCTCGTCCCAGAAGGCGAGCAGCTGCGCTACTACGGCCCGCAACCCGATGCCGACCAGAAGGTCGACGCCGCCGGCCTCGCCGCCACCATGAGCGATGCGTACGCCGACGGGGTCTGCATCCCCGCTCGGGCCGAATGCTTCTCGCACTGCTGCTCCTACCAGCCGACCGATGGCGAGTGCGCCGGCAGCGCGCAGACCGCCTCGGCCGCCTGCTTCAAGGGTGAGACCGCCGAGGCCCTCATGCTCTCGGAGCTGTGGCTGCGCTGCCCGCTGCGCTACGCGGTCGAGGACATCGACGCCAAGCCCTCATGCCTGACCGACTTCGAGGTCCGAACCCCGACCGAAAATATCTGTAGCGACGGAGCGACCCTGCAGCTCTTCATGAAGAATAACTGCTCCGGGCCCCTCGAGGCCGGCAAGCAACGCATCGGCGCCAACGACAAGACGGGGTTCGTCCTCGGCGACTGCGACGACGAGACCTGTGACTTCAAGCTCTTCGGAACCGCGGGCGCAAAGCCGCTCGATATCAAGGTTCGCGTGCGAGCGAGGACAAACGCGCCCTCGAACTTCGAGGCGGAGCTCGTGCAGGCGCGCGTGCGCTGAGGCATCGAACGCGGCGCCTTCGGCTTGACGTCGACGCACCGCGTCATACCTTTCCTGCATCGAACTGGTGATACTTTTCTGATGCAGGAGATTCCGAATATGGCCGCGACCCAACAGACCAACCCACCGATGGACCTCCGCGAGGGCGGAGCCAAATTCCGCAACCGCGTCATCAACCCGTTGATGTTCCGGGCCTATATGCTCGCCAAGATGCCGGTGCTCGGCGTCACGGGCACGTACCTCGACGAGATCAACACCCACCACTGTGCGGCGACCCTGCCGTGCGGATGGACCACAAAGAACCTCTTCGGGGAGACGTTCAACGCGGCCGTACTAGCAGCAGCAGAGACCACGAGTGTCGCGCTGCTGGTGCTCCACATCCGAAACCAGGATGCCGACGTCAAGCCCGAGGTCATCGAGATCGACAGCAAATTCGGCCGCCCGAAGCTCGAAGAGCTCGAGCTTCGATGCAACGACGGCGCCCGCTACGCCGACTTCGTCGCGCGGGCGAAAGAGGCCGACGAACCCGTCGAGGAGACCTTCGCCGTCGAGATTCGCGACCAGCACGGCAAAGACGTCCACGACGTCGAGATTACCTGGCGCCTGTCGTAAGTATTCGTCACCATCCGCCCCATCGATCAGTGAGGTCAACGATGTCAGACAAATGGACGACAGACGACATGCCGTCGCTCGACGGCAAGATCGCGATTGTGACAGGGGCCAACAGCGGGCTGGGCTATTACACAACCCGCGAGTTGGCGCGGCGCGGCGCCCGCACCGTCATGGCCTGCCGCAGTATCGACCGCGCGCAGGCAGCACGTGACGACATCTCAAGCGAGCTCGATACCCCATCTATCGACATCATGGAGCTCGACCTGGCCGACTTGAGCTCGGTACGGGAGTTTGCCGACGCCTTCGAGGCGAAGTTCGACAAGCTCGACTTGCTCATCAACAACGCCGGCATCATGGCGATCCCGCGGCGAGAGACCGCCGATGGCTTCGAGATGCAGATCGGCGTGAACCACCTGGGCCACTTCGCGCTGACCGGTCATCTCCTGGACATGCTGCGGGACGCGGACGGCGAGGCGCGCGTGGTCAACGTCAGCAGCGGCGCCCATCAGGGCGGCGATATTCGATTCGACGACCTGCACTGGCGCCAGACATACTCCAAATGGGGAGCCTACGCGCAGAGCAAGCTGGCGAACCTGCTGTTCACCTACGAATTGCAGCGCCGCCTGGACGCGGCCGATGACGACATCAAGTCGACCGCGGCCCACCCGGGGTATGCAGCCACGAATCTGCAGATGGCCGGCCCCGACATGGAGGGCTCGAGCATCAAGCGCAAGCTCATGGAGTTGGCCAACGACTTCGTCGCACAATCCGCCGAGATGGGGGCGCTACCGACTCTTTATGCGGCGACGGCCGACGCCGTGCAGGGTGGCGACTACATCGGCCCCGATGGGTTCATGGAGATCAAGGGCCACCCGACGAAGGTCGAGTCGAATAAGAAGTCGAACGACTCGGAGCGTGCCCGCCGCCTCTGGGAGCTCAGCCAGCGCGAGACCGGCGTCGAGCTCGACCTGCCGACCCCGTCGCGGGCCGCTGCTTGAGGTTGGCGGGGGGTATTTTTACCGCAGAGGGCGCAGAGGACGCAGAGTTGGCCTTCTAACCTCCTGAGCCCAATAAGGGCGTAGGCCTTACTCTGCGCTCTCTGCGTACTCTGCGGTTAAACTTCCTTTCGGACGCCCCCACCGCCGCTTGAGCCCACTTGATCCGGATTAGACGTCGAAATGGCGAAAATGATCGGTGCGCGGGCCTCTGCGCCCGCCTCGCGGCCTCCGTGCCGCGACTTGCGTGGAAACACGTTCGGGACCGGCAGAGCGGTCCCGGCGACGGCAGAGCGTCGCGCGCCGAGCATCAACGCCGCCTCAGGCGGTATCGAAAGCACCGTGCCGCGCCTGATCCGGATTGAGTGGGCTTGAGGTTGGCGGGGGGTATTTTTACCGCAGAGGGCGCAGAGGACGCAGAGTTGGCCTTCTAACCTCCTGAGCCCAATAAGGGCGTAGGCCTTACTCTGCGCTCTCTGCGTACTCTGCGGTTAAACTTCCTTTCGGACGTGCCACAACGACAAGAAAGACAAAAAGCCGGCCCCTCCCGGAGCCGGCTTTTCTAACGTCTCGCGTCATCGAACGTTACTTCGAGGACGGGTCGGGCGTCATGCGCAGATAAGGGCGCAGTTCTTCGACGTCGTCGAACTTCTCACGTGCCTCGTCCGTCGGGATCGACGGCTTGACCACGACCTTCTCGCCCTTCTTCCAGTCGACCGGCGTGGCGATGTCGTACTCGTCGCTGACCTGCAGAGCGTCGATGACGCGCAGGATCTCGTCGAAGTTACGACCAATCGCCGGCGGATAGGTCATCGTCAGGCGAATCTTCTTGTCCGGATCGATGACGAAGACCGACCGCACCGTCGCGGTGTCGTCTTCCTTCGGGTGCATCATGCCGTACATGTTGGCGACCTTCTTTTCCGGATCGGCGATGATGGGATAGTCCATCTTCGCGTCCTGTGTATCCTCGACGTCCTTGACCCACTCGTGGTGATCTTCGATCGGGTCGACGGACAGGACGATACGCTTGGTATTGCGCTTTGCGAACTCTTCGCTGAGGTTCGCAGCCCGTCCGATCTCGGTGGTACAGACCGGCGTAAAGTCAGCCGGGTGAGAGAACAACACAACCCAGGAGTCTCCTCCCCACTCGTGAAAGTCGATCTCGCCTTCGGTCGTCATTGTCTTGAAATTCGGTGCTTCGTCTCCAAGTAGTAGCGCCATTTTCAGTGCTCCCTGTTAGATGGAAAAAGGTGATTACGTATATCCCCAAACGTCTCGTGGCCGGGTGCCTGAAGAGACTTATTCCGGCCGGTGGGATTTCAAGCGGTAACCTAAGAACGAACTCCGGTTTGACCAGTCATAGATGGGCCGAGCCGACGGTCAGCGTGATCTTGCTCGCTGGCGTTTGACGCTTAGTTTCCACGGCGTCCGAAAACCGATGGATGGAATCGAGCATTACTTGATTCGTGAGTAAGAAGTCGGACCGAGCCTCGGCGAGATGATTTTTTCGGTATCGAAGCCGGCAAACGCAGGCGATGCCAAAGGCATCGTCGAGTATTGACGGCGAAGATAGCGGGAAAATCAGCCGACGATGGCGACGGGAGACTCTTTACACACGAATCATTATTCAGGAGAGCACATGGCGAGCAGTCCGCATATCATCGATGTCGACAGCGCAACTTTCGAGTCAGATGTCGTCGAAAAATCACGTGAAGTTCCGGTCGTCGTGGACTTCTGGGCCCCGTGGTGCGGCCCGTGCCGCACGCTGGGCCCGACGCTCGAGGCCCTGGCCGACGAAGCCGGTGGGGACTGGATCCTGGCGAAGGTCAACGTCGACGACAACCAGCAACTCGCCCAGCAGTTCAATGTGCGGGGCATCCCGGCGGTCAAAGCGTTTGTGGACGGTGCGGTCGCCGACGAGTTCACGGGTGCCAAGCCACGCAATGCCGTCGAGTTGTGGCTGGAGAACTTCATGCCATCAAAGGCTGACGCCGACATCAAAGAAGGCCGCGAAGCCGAGGCAGCCGGAGACGAGGCGCGCGCCGCGGAGGCGTATCGACGTGCGCTCGAAGACGACCCGAATCACACCGAGGCGCTGGTCGGCTTGTCGCGCATCGAGTTCGCGCGCGGCGACCGCGAGGCGGCTGCGGAGCTCCTCGAGAGGGTCCTCCCCGGCACCGAGGGCCAGGACACGGCCGACTTCCAGCGCGCATGGTTCCAGGTCGAAGCCGCGGATCTTCCAGACGTCGAAGAGCTCGAAGAACGCGTCGACTCCGACGGCAGCAACCTCACCGCCCGCTGGGAGCTCGCCGTCAAACTCGCCGCGGACCAACAGTACGACGAGGCCCTCGAGCAGCTCCTTCAGATCGTCATTCGCGACCGCGATTTCCGCGAGGATATCGGCCGCGAGACGATGGTCCGCATCTTCCACGTCCTCGGTCCTCAGAGCGACCGCACGCGCCAGTGGCAGAAGAAATTGGGGCGAGCGATGTACTGAGGGTTGGGGGATGTGGGGGAGTGGGAGATGTGGGGGAGTGGGTAGTGGGTAGCGGGTGACCGTTCTTGAAACTGTTTCGGCGTATGTGTGTCTTGTCGGTGAGGCAGCGACTTCCAAGAGAGGATTAGCATGCAGCGTTATGACGCGATCGTGATCGGTACCGGGCAGGCGGGACCACCGCTGGCTGAACGACTCGGACAAGATGGGCTGTCTGTAGCCATTATCGAGAAGGGAAAGCTCGGTGGCACCTGTGTGAACTACGGCTGCATCCCGACCAAGACGCTCGTCGCGAGCGCCCGTGCCGCTCATGTGGCGCGCCGCGGCGCGGATTTCGGCGTCGACATCCCCGGCGAGGTGAGCGTGGACATGAAAGAGGTCCACGCGCGAATGAAACGGGTGGCGGGTGAGTCCAACAGCAATGTCGAGGCCTGGGTCGACGGCATGGAGGGCGTGACGCTCTACCGCGGTCACGGGCGCTTCACCGGCTCGAACACCGTGCAGGTCGGCGACGAGGAGTTGGAGGCCGACAAGATCTTCATCAACGTCGGAGCTCGTGCCCGGCATCCCGACATCGACGGCCTCGAGGACGTGGAATACCTGACGAATAAGGGCATGCTCGAGCTCGACGAGCTGCCCGAGCACCTCGTCATTGTCGGCGGCAGCTACATCGGCATCGAGTTCGGCCAGATGTTCCGGCGCTTCGGCAGCGAGGTCACCATCGTCGAGATGGGCGAGCGGCTGATCCATCGCGAGGATCCGGACGTCTCCGAGACGGTCTGCGAGATCCTCCGCAGCGAAGGTATTGACGTGCACCTCGAATCTAAGTGCTTCTCGGTGAGCCCGCACGAAGACGGCGTGCGCCTGAGCATCAATCGGGACGACGGCACCGACGAGATCACCGGCACGCACCTGCTGCTGGCGACCGGCCGCGTCCCCAACACCGACGACCTCGGCCTCGAAAACACGCATATCGAGACCGACGACCACGGCTACATCGAGGTCAACGGCCATCTCGAGACCACGCAGGACGGTGTCTGGGCCCTCGGCGACGTAAATCGCGAGGGAGCGTTCACACATACCGCCTACAACGACTTCGAGATCGTCGCCGACAACCTCTGCGACGGCGCCGACCGCAGCGTCGAGGATCGCATTTTGGTGTACGGGCTCTTCATGGACCCGCCGCTCGGCCGCATCGGCATGACCGAGCAACAGGCGCGCGACTCCGACCGAAACATCCTCATCGGCAAGCGCCCGATGTCGCGCGTCGGTCGCGCCCGGGAGCGCAGCGAGACCGATGGTTTCATCAAGGTCGTCGTCGACGCCGACACCGAACAAATCCTCGGCGCGGCGATCCTGGGCATCGAGGGCGACGAGGCCGTCCACTCGCTGCTCACGCTGATGTACGCCGAGGCCTCGTACAAGACCATGACCCACGCCATGCACATCCACCCGACGGTCTCCGAGCTGCTGCCGACGGTGCTGAAGAGCCTGGAGCCGGCGTGACGGTGGGGGGAGAGGGAGATGTGGGGGATCTGGGAGATGTGGGTCGGCATCGCCGCACTGCTCTGCTCAATTATTCGCAGCTCTTCTCGCAATACTC